>JAWPNA010000475.1:0-11330 GCA_045402695.1 Acidobacteriota bacterium | reverse complement strand
CGTTCCCCTGAGGGGAGTCGCAACCTGCACAGCCTTGGGTGCAGTCATGGAACGTCGGAGGTGCCACGTGGTCGCGACCGCGAGACCCTCCGTTAATTGTGCACAGGGTAACATAGCTCGTCGGTCTGAGGCGGAGCCTCGGTAGTATTTTGTTGCGGCCCTCGGGCATGCGCACGCCGCCTTCGGTGATGCGTCAAGCGCCACGTAGCTGCTCGCCGAGGTGCTGGAGAGGAGAGAGCGCGGGGACTTCGTCAACGCGGCTGGGATCGCCGAGGTGTACGCGGGGCTTGGTGACAGGGAGAGAATGTTCGAGTGGCTGGAGCGCGCGTACGAGGATCGGGATGAGGGCCTCCTGCTGGTCGTGCTGGATCCGAAGTTCGAGTCGTTCCGTGACGACCGCCGGTTCCAGGACCTGGTCCGCCGCGTCCAGTTGGGCGCGGGAGGGCGGTAGGACGCCGCGGGCGGTGGGGACGTGGGCATCGGCCCGGGAATCAGTCCGGGCCCGTCCGAGGAAGCTTCTTGCGGTTGGCGAGCGTGCGCGCTTCCAGGGGCTCCGCCTCGGCGGCGCGACAGGTGACGCGGAGGAACCGGGCCGGATGAATCTTGCCACGAAGCAGCGTGGATCGGGATACGGCATCTCGGAGAGAGGGCGACCAAGACCACTCCATCTTCTCTCTCACGCTGCCGCGGTCTGGATCGCGTGCGTTCTCGCGGCGGCGGACGTTCCGTGCCTCGCGGGCACCGAGGCCTCGGAGGGCGGCGTCCCTGCCAGCGGAGCCCGTCCCTCGGTTCTCCTCCTCACCGTGGACACCCTCAGGTTCGATCGGACATCCCCGGGCGGCCCCATGCCGCGCCTGTGCCGCCTCGGCGAGCGCGGGGTCGTCTTCGTTCGGGCCCACGCGCAGGTGCCTCTCACGCTCCCGTCTCACGCCACCATCCTGACCGGCCGCGGCCCGCGCCAGCACGGGATCCGGGACAATGTCGGCTACGGTCTTTCTCCGGCAGTGCCGACCGTGGTCGAGAGCTTCCGCCGGGCCGGCTATGCGACGGCTGCGTTTCTCGGCTCCTACGTGCTGGGGAAGGAGACTGGTCTTGCTCGGGGGTTCGATACCTACGACGATCGGATGACCCGCGCGCCGGCCGGCGCCGAGGCCGGGAACACGGAGCGGCGGGCGGCAGAGGTCGTCGGGGCCGCCGCGCAGTGGCTTCAAGCTCACGGGCGGGAGCCATTCTTCGTCTGGGTCCATCTCTTCGATCCTCACACGCCCTACGAAGCGCCGGCTCCCTTCGGAACCGGCACCACGCATCCTTATGATGACGAAGTAGCCTACGCGGACCACTGGCTCGGCCTGCTGCTGGAGAAGCTCGATGGCACCGGCCAGCGCGAGCGCACCTGGATCGTGATCTGCTCCGACCATGGGGAGTCGCTGGGGCAGCACGGCGAGGCCACTCACGGGGTCTTCCTCTACGAGAGCACGCTGCACGTCCCTCTTGTCGTGGTGCCGCCGGGGGGGACAAGCGCGCGCGTCGTCGAAGCCAGCGTCAGCCTCGCCGACGTCGCCCCCACGCTGCTGGAGGCTGCGGGCCTCGAGCCGTTGCAAGGAATCCAGGGGATCTCCCTCATGCCGTGGATCCTGGCTCGGGAACCCCGAGCGATGGCCGGGAGGGAGATCTATATGGAGTCGCTGCACGGCAGCCGTCGCTACGGCTGGGCGCCGCTGCGGGGGATGCTGGACTGGCCATGGAAGTACATCGAAGCGCCTCGGCCCGAGCTGTATGACCTTGTCGCCGATCACGGAGAGACGCGCAATCTATACGACGAGCCGCGGGGCGCCGGGCTCCGTGCAAAGCTGCAGGCCGCCACTGGAGGTGCGATTGAGACGCAACGGGAGCCCATCGGCGAGCAGGATCTGGCACGTCTGGAGAGCCTGGGTTATGTGGGCTCCTCGGCGGCCCCCGCTACGGGGGATCACTTTGCCGACACCTCGCGGCCGGACCCCAAGGACCGCATCACGATCCTTCTGCTCCTCGAGGAGGGCCTGACGGCGTTGGCAAGCGGGCGCGACGCCGAAGCGGAGAAGAAGCTCACGCGGGCTCTGTCGACCGATCCAGGGAACCTCGTCGCTCTGAACAACCTGGGGATCCTCGCTATGGGTCGAGGCGACGCAAAAGAGGCCGAGGCCCTGTTCCGTCGTGGCTTGGCGGTGGACCCATCCTCGGAGAAGCTCGAGAATGACTTGGGGCTCGCCCTCTCGCGCCAGGGGCGGCACCGGGAGGCGGTCGAGGCCTACAGGCGTGCCCTTGACGCCCGACCCACGTTTGCCGCCGCGCGCTTCAACCTTGCCATCGCCCTGCATCGCCTCGGCCGGCGGGCGGAGGCACTCCAGCAGCTCCGGATGGTGGAAGAGCAGGACCCGCGGTTTCCCAAGCTTCAGGTGACCATCGAACAGGTGTGGGCTGAACTGAAGGGCGAGGGCGCGCCCTGAGGTTGGGATAGAAGGCTGCGGGGGGCCGGCCGTCGCGAGAGGCTCATCTTGGGGGAAGCGAGCCAGCCCCTGCAGGGGACCCAGCGTCGGCCAAGGGAACGGTGAAGCTGCGCTGGTAAGTGCCCCTGGAAGGTCCGTTCAGGTCGCGCAGGCTCACGCGCAGGAGGTAGGAGCCCGGGGGCACGCGCAGCTCGAAGGGATACACGAGATCGCCACCGGTCTCCGATCCGGAGGGGCCTCGAGGGATCGAAATGATCTGGTGGAGGTCCTGCACGGGGCGGCTGGACGCGTCCCGGACCTCGAAGAAGACGGAGATCAGCGACACCGGAGGGCCGATCCCTTCGGCCATCCCGAAGGCTCCGCCGGCAACCTTCAGCCTCGCTCCAACCTTCCGTGTGGCAGGGTCGAAGGACGCCTCTTCCACGATGAGATCCCCGGGCAGATCGCGCGGCCTGTCCTGCGGCACGCCCCTGAGGACCTTCCGGTAGACCGCCTTCGCTCCGGGTCGGGCGATCTCGATCTTGATCTTGCGATCCTCCAGGACCGGCTCGGTGGGAGTATAGGAAATGGTGTACGCCCCGGCGGCGGCGCGAACGAGGTCGCCCAGCCGGCCCTTAGGGTCCCGCTGGAAGAGCGCGACGCCGCCGGTCGCCCTGGCGATCCCCTCGTGGAGATCGCGCACCTGCTCCCAGGTGGCCTCGAACGGATCGGTGCGCGCCTGGGGTGGATTCTCGGGGCCGTACTCCTGCGTGCGGTCCACCGAGAAGGGTTCGTCGGTCATCTTCCGGATGCCACTCACCGGGTAAAACCCCACGCGCGCCTCCGCCGCGAGCTGATACAGCATTTCGAGGCGCGGGCCGTAGTCCCTCATCAGCAGTGACTTCATCGCGGAGAGACTGTAGCCGTGCTGGCCGATTGCGTGCTCGACGGCCGCCATGCCGACGTCCCCTGGGTTCAAGATGAGGCCGTCGCTGACGTACAGCACGATCTTCCTGTCCGGGATGCTCCCCATGGCCTTCACGAAAGCCTCCAGATGGTTGAGGCTTTTCTCGGTCTCGATGGCGGTCTGGGCCACGAAGGAGCTCGCGGCCTGACGCGCGCACCCCAGCACGTCGCCGGTGTCGCGGCACGACTCCGCGTTGTCCTGGAGCTCCTTGAGATTCCGCTCCAGGTCGCGCGCGGACCTCGAGAGCGACTCGGGGTGCTCCAGCCGGCGAAGCAGCGCGTCCCTGTCGGTCGTGAACGGGACGAGGATGCGCAGCTCGTCCTCGTCCACCATCAGCGACACGCGATCCGCGCGAGCCATCTCGCGCGCCACGAAGTCCGCCAGCGCCTCGCCGGCGAGGATCCTGCTTTGCACGGACAGATCGCGGGCGCCGAGCAGGAGCACGATCCAGCGGCGCCCCGACGTCTCGGACCGCATCATCCCCCCCGGCGGCGTCCCCGCGGCGGCGCGGGGCGCCTCGAGGTCGGCCCGCAAGGGAAGCGACTCGTGGGATGGCAGCAACGTCAGGGGGCTGTTCTCCTGGCCGTCCTCCCACAGGCGCACTTCATTCGATCGCAGGTCGGTGATGGGCCGGCCCTTGCCGTCCAGGGCGAGAAAATCGATCTGACGGAGGGTGACACGCACTTCCTCCGGCAAGGGCAGCCTTTGCGCCTGAGGCGGCGTCCCGCCGGGCTCCTGAGGGCGCGCCGGCAGGGTGCCTCCCACCATGGCGATGAGGAACGCTGCGGCAGAGACAACACCCCGGGCGGGATGCCGCATCACTGCAGCACTGCGGCAGGCGAGTTGCGTGGCCAGACGGTGCCTCACCACCCGAAGCGCACGAACAGCCTCGTTGACCGCGGCGACTGGCGCGTAAAGGGCTCGCCAAAGGTCGAGACGGCCTGATCGTTGATGGTGAGCGCCTCCTGGTTGTTGAAGAGATTGAACAATTCCACCCGCCCGTCAATGGTCATCCTCTGGCCAAGGGCCCAGGCCTTCCCCACAGACATGTCCAGCTTCCAGAACGCGTTGTTCTCGCGGATCCCGCGATTCTCTCCGTCCTCCTGACCGAAGCTCTGGCCGGCCACCGGCGTCTTCGTGGAGACAGGCGAGCAGGTGGCGAACGTCGGATTGTCCGGATCCGCACACTGGGTGCCGAGCGTGGGCACCTCCGAGAAGGTCTGATACCCGCCGTAGGCGCCCTGGAACCCGCGCCGCTGCGTGTGGTAGCCGCTTGCCCAATGCAGGAATCCCGTGAGATAGATTCCCCCTGCCTTCGGCAGATCGAGACGCCCGGAGAGCTTCACCTGATCATCAATCGAGTAGGGCAGGTCGCCGTACCAGCCTTCTATGTTTCCGTCCACGCTGCCCAGCCCGCCGAACAGGTTCTGGAAGAACAGGTCCTGATCGAACTGGTCCACGTCGTCGTCACCATCGAAGTCCATGGTCGGGTCGTTGACCGAGCTGGAAGGCACGCACTCGACTGCGGGGGTGCTGGTGTCATCGAAGATCCGACACCAAGCCTTAGGATCCGGCCGCGGCCGATCCAGGAAAACACCGACGTCGTTCCCCGATCCGACCACGCTCTGGAAGCCTCCTAGCTCGAACTGTCCGGGCGACGTCCCCCTCGCGGCTGAGTGAACGTAGGACGTGCGAAAGGAGAAGTTGGGTGTGGGGTTGCCGTTGAACTCCAGCTCGTAGGCATAGTAGTTGCGGACTTTGAGGTCGGTATTGGTCACCGTGAAGCTGGGAAACGGCTCGAAGACGTCGTCGATCAGATCTCGGCTCATCCCGTTGACGTAGCGGGCCTTGATGGCGTAATTGGCGCCCAGACGGCGTCCGTACTCCAGCAGCAGCCGATCCACGTGGGCGGGTTCGGTGACTCCGCCGTAGTTCGAGGGCGTCGCCGAGTTGCTCTGCTCGTGGCCGAAGCCCCAGTTGCCGGGATCGTGGATGTCGAAAGAGCCGCCATCGTCAATGTGGCTCATGAAGTCCTCCGTGTCCCCTC
The DNA here is from genome assembly GCA_045402695.1 of Acidobacteriota bacterium. GTDB lineage: Bacteria > Acidobacteriota > Polarisedimenticolia > JACPZX01 > DASXTC01 > JAWPNA01. The sequence goes on along the minus strand of JAWPNA010000475.1, from coordinate 5,851 downwards.
CGATCCAGTCATAGGCCCGGAAGGCGAAGGAGAGCTGGGTGTTGGCGAACTCTCCGAACCGTGTGGAGGCGGTGTCGCTGAAACGACCCCACCCGGCCTTGATCACGTTCTTCCCATCTCCCGTCACGTCCCAGCTCAGGCTGAATCGGGGGGCCAGCGCCTTGCCGAAGTCGTACTCGAAGAAGACATCGTCCTCGTTGTTCAAACCCTTGGCTCTGTCGGCCCGCAGGCCGAACAGGAAGTTCCAGCGGCCCACCTCCCATCGATCCTGGATGAACAACGCAAATTCCTCAGTCCGGTTCGGCAGCGCCGTCGCATCCTGGTATTCGTTCAGAGTGCTCGGCACCAGGATGGTCTGCCCCATGATGTCCACGGCGCGGAAGTTGTACTTGGATCCGCCGTCGAAGCGGTCCGCCGCGCCGGGGTCCGGGGCGCTGGGCGGTGAGATGGAGAAGACATCCTCCCCGGTGCCCGTGAACTGGAAGGTCGAGGTCTGCTTGGGTTCGTGATACTCGACCCCTCCCTTGATCTCGTGGCTGCCATGGCGCCCGGCGCTCAGATAATGCGTGTAGATGAGGGCGGCGTCCTTCCGTTCGGTCTCGAAAAGAGTGGTGGAGAATGCGTTGTTGGTCAGCACGCCGAAGCTCGTGAGGTCGTACTGGGCGGCGTCGCGCGGCGACACGGGGATGTTCGTCGTCGTCCTGTCGACGCTGCCGAGCCTCGCCTCCAGCACCGATCGGGCGCTGAAGATCGCCTGATAGTTGAGGCGCCAACGGCTGTCCTCCACGTCGAGGTTCGAGCGCGCCTCGGGGGTGGCTATGGAGGAGCCCAGTCCCGTGGTATTCCCATCCCTGTACGTGTAGTTCAGCGACACGTTGTGGTTGGGGGTCAGCGCCCAGGTCAGCTTCCCGAAGTAGGTGTTGGACTCGGTCTCCTCGAGACCTTCCGGCAGCGTGCCGAAGCCGGGAATGGATGTCTCCGCGTAGGTGTCGGACGTGTCGGCCCGGTTGTACGACAGGAAGAACCGGAGCTTGTCCGTCCCGAGCGGCCCACCGAAGTTCACATAGGGTGTTGAGCGATCGAACGAGGTGGGCGTGGCCAGAAACGTCGGATCGAAGTCGGCGCTCAGCGCGTCGGAGGTGTAGAGATAGGCCACCTCCCCGCTGAGCCTGTGCGTGCCGGACTTGGTGATGACATTGACGGCGCCGCCCAGAGCTTGACCATACTCGGGCGCGAATCCATCGGTGATGATCTGGATTTCCTCGATGGCATCATACGGAAGCGGCGTCGCGGTGGTGTTGTCCTGAGGCTCTCTCACGGTGAGCCCGTCGATCATGTAGTTGTCACCGTACTGCCCCTCCCCCCGGATCGAGGGAAAGCCATTGGCCCGGCCCGATACCGTGTTCACCTCGACGCCCGTGACGGAAGGGGAATAGTTGGTGATCTCACGGTAGTCGCGCGCGGCTGTGGGGATGGCGTCCAGCTCCCTGCTGCCGAGGTTGACGATGTTATCGGTGCTGGCGATGTCGATGAGCGGCGGTGGCGGCGCGGTGACCGAGATGGTCTCGGCGACCTCGCCCGACTTGAGGGTGACCTCAACCGAGGTCGAGGCGCCGAGCTGCACCGTGATGTCGGTCAGCTCGGTTGTCTGGTGACCCTCCAGGGAGAACTTGATGGAATAGCTGCCGGGGGGGAGAAGGGGTATCTGGAACCGCCCGTGCCGGTCGGTGCTGCCGGGACGCTCTCCGGGCAGGGCCGGCCCCCGGGCGGTGGCCAGGACGCCGGGGAGAGGCTCCCCTTTATCGTCCTTGACCTCCCCCTTGATCTCGCCGGTGGTCTGGCCGAGGGCCAGGGTGGTGCTCAATCCAAACAGGAACAGCAACGCCAGATGCGGCTTCGCCCGCAACAGCCTCATGGCTCTCCCCCCATTTAAGAGCTACGGGTTGTTCCACGCACTCAAAGGCGCCCGCGGTCTACGACCTCCACCGCACACGCCCGACCCTGTTGCTTATGAGAAGGTCCAGAGCGTCTGACAATGTCCAACGAACGCTATCACGGAACCGAACGGCTAGAATCAATTTTTTTCTGAAGGCCTATGCAGGGCACGCCCGAGATTTTCCTTCTTGCCTCGGGGATTCGCTCAGGCATAATGGGGAGCCATGCCTCTCTCGTCCGTTGCTGTTGTGGTCTCACCATGACCGACGACGATCTCTCCCGCCAGAAGACGCTCACCTCGTCTCCTCAGTCCCCTCTTCCCGCGCGCATCGGGGATTACCGGATCGTGCGCAAGCTTGGGGAAGGTGGGATGGGTGTGGTGTACGAGGCCGAGCAGCAGCACCCCAAGCGTCCCGTCGCGTTGAAGGTGATCCGCGGGGGCCGCTACGTGGACGAACACCACGTGCGGCTGTTTGAGAGAGAGGCGCAGACCCTCGCACGCCTCAAGCACCCGGGCATCGCGGCGATCTACGAGTCGGGGCGCACCGAAGAGGGCCAGCACTTCTTCGCGATGGAGCTGGTGCGAGGAGAGACACTGGCGCAGCACCTGGGCCGGAGGGTCGAGCCGGCCCATGCAGTCGGCGAGGAGCTTCGGTACCGGCTGAGATTGATGCAGCATTTGTGCGAGGCGGTGGCGTACGCGCACCAGCGAGGTGTGATCCACCGGGACCTCAAGCCGGCCAACGTGCTGGTGGCCAGAGAGTCGGCGCCTGCGTCGGGCTCACAGAGCCAGGCCGCGGCCGAGATCAAGATCCTGGATTTCGGGTTGGCGCGGATCACGGACGTGGACGTTGCGGTGAGCACCATCCTCACCGACGTGGGTGCGGTGCAAGGGACGATCCCGTACATGAGTTCGGAGCAGATCCGAGGCAACCCTGACGAGATCGACCTGAGGACGGATGTCTACTCGCTGGGCGTGCTGATGTACGAGATGCTGACAGGCAGGCTGCCGCTGGAGGTGAAGAGGCTGCCGCTGCCGGAGGCGGCGCGCGTGATCTGCGAGAAGGCGCCCGAGGCGATCAGCAAGGATTGGAGCGGCGCGCAGAAGCTGGACGCCGACGTGGCGACGATCGTCCTGAAGGCTCTGGAGAAGGAGCCCTCGAGGCGCTACCAGAGCGCCTCGGCGCTCTCGGAGGACATCGAGCGGTATCTGACCGACCAGCCGATCCTGGCGAGGCCTCCCAGCGCGGCGTACCAGCTGCGCAAGCTGATGTCGCGTCACCGTGCGGCGTTCGTCGCGGGGATGTCGGCGCTGGCCATGCTGATCGGCTTCGCGGTCACGATGACGGTGCAGGCGGAGAGGATCGCGAGGGCGAGGGACCGGGCAAACGAGGAGGCGGAGACAGCCAAGCAGGTGTCGGAGTTTCTGGTGGGGCTGTTCGAGGTGTCGGATCCGTTCGAGGCGCGGGGCAACACGATCACGGCGCGGGAGATCCTGGACAAAGGAGCGGAGAAGATCGAGCGGGAGTTAAAGGGCCAGCCTCTGGTGCAGGCTCGGATGATGGATACGATGGGCAAGGTCTACACGAGCCTCGGGCTTCACGACACGGCCGAACCGCTTCTGCGGAAGGCCCTCAGCATCCGGGAGGAAGGCCTCGGCCCCACTCATCCGGATGTCGCGGAAACGCTGACGAGCCTCGGCCGGTCCCTTCAAGTCAAGGGGGAGCTCGAAGAGGCGATCCGCGTCCTGAGAACGGCCCTGGACATCCGCGACAAAGTCCTTGCGCCGGGGACCGTTGATGCCGGATGGAGCAGGTACTTCCTGGGCTCCACGCTGGCAGTGGCGGGCCACTATCAGGAAGCCCGACCTCTGCTGGAACAGGCGCGAAAGATTTTCGCGACAGCCCTTGGTCCCGATCACTGGGCGGTAGCCTGGTGCCTCAATGATCTCGGCAGGTCATACGAAAACATGGGCGACTACGCCGCTGCCAGGCCGTTCTATGCGGAGGCGCTCCGAATCAAGGAGAAGCTCTACGGCCGCGATCATCCCGACGTCGGCATTGGGCTCAACAACGTAGGCTTTGTTCTCGCCCACCTTGGCGACTATCAGAGTGCAGAACCACTCATCGAGCGTGCCCTTCGGATCAATGAGATCAACTTCGGCTCAGATCATCCGGCAACTGCGGATTCGTTTCACAGTCTCGGCGACCTGCTCCGCTTGCAGGGACGTTTTATGGAAGCTCGGCCGGCCCTCGAGCGGGCTCTTAGCATCCAGTCAAAGACACTCGACTCGGACGCGCCCCCTCTGGCGCTGACCCTCGACAGCCTCGCTCGGGTGCTTCAGGCTCTCGGCGAGACCGGCCACGCCGAGGAGCACTTCAGGCGCGCCCTGGCCATTCGTGAGAAGGCGTTTCCGCCCGGCGACCCGTCCATCGCCGACACACTCGAGGGGTACGCCTCGTTGCTGCGCGCGACCGGCCGCGCGGCGCAGGCCGCACTCCTTGAGGATCGGGCCCGCGCCATCCGGGCCAAGCACCCTTCGCCTGGTCGTGGTCTGGTTTCGCCATGACCAACCCTACCGATCCCTCCGACCAGAAGACCCTCACCTCGTCTCCCCAGACCCCGCTGCCCGCCCGCATCGGGGATTACCGGATCGTGCGCAAGCTGGGAGAAGGCGGGATGGGAGTGGTGTACGAGGCCGAGCAGCAGCATCCCAAGAGGCCCGTGGCGCTGAAGGTGATCCGCGGGGGGCGGTATGTAGGAGAGCACCACGTGCGGCTGTTCGAGAGAGAGGCGCAGACCCTCGCCCGCCTGAAGCACCCGGGCATCGCGGCGATCTACGAGTCGGGGCGCACCGAAGAGGGCCAGCACTTCTTCGCCATGGAGCTGGTGCGAGGCGAGACGCTTGCGCATCACCTCGATCGGAGGGTCGAGCAGGGCCAGCCAGCCGGCGAGGAGCTCCGGTACCGGCTGAGGTTGATGCAGCATTTGTGCGAGGCGGTGGCGTACGCGCACCAGAGAGGAGTGATCCACCGGGACCTCAAGCCGGCCAACGTGCTGGTGGCAAGGGAGTCTGCGCCTGCACCGGGCTCTCGGAGCCAGGCGGCGGCCGAGATCAAGATCCTGGATTTCGGGCTGGCGCGCATCACCGACACGGACGTGGCGGTGAGCACGGTGCTGACCGACGTGGGAGCGGTGCAAGGGACGATCCCGTACATGAGCCCGGAGCAGATCCGAGGCAACCCGGACGAGATCGACCTGAGGACGGATGTCTACTCGCTGGGTGTGCTGCTGTACGAGATGCTGACGGGGAGGCTCCCGCTGGAGGTGAAGAAGCTGTCGTTGCCCGAAGCCGCGAGAGTGATCTGCGAGAAGGCGCCCGAGGCGATGGCGAGGGACTGGAGCGGTGGGCAGAAGCTGGACGCCGACGTGGCGACGATCGTGCGGAAGGCACTGGAGAAGGAGCCCTCGCGCCGATACCAGAGCGCCTCGGCGGTGGCGGAGGACATCGAGAGGTATCTGACCGACCAGCCGATCCTGGCGAGGCCTCCGAGCGCGGCGTACCAGATGCGCAAGCTGATCTCCCGGCATCGGGCGGCGTTCGTCGCGGGAGTGTCGGCGCTGGCCATGCTGATCGGCTTCGCGATCACGATGACGGTGCAGGCGGAGAGGATCGCGAGAGCGAGGGACCGGGCGAACCAGGAGGCCGAGACGGCCAAGCAGGTGTCGGAGTTCCTGGTGGGGCTGTTCGAGGTGTCGGACCCGTTCGAGGCGAGGGGCAACACGATCACGGCGCGGGAGATCCTGGACAAGGGAGCGGAGAAGATCGACCGGGAGCTGAAGGGACAGCGTCTGGTGCAGGCCAGGTTGATGGATACGATGGGGAATGTCTACAGGAGCCTGGCGCTGTTCGACC
>JAWPNA010000389.1:0-7353 GCA_045402695.1 Acidobacteriota bacterium | reverse complement strand
TGCGCTGACGGCGGGGCGGCGTCCTCAGGGTCGGCTCTGGAAATCTCCATGACCCTCTCTCCGCCGCCCGGCGGCACCACCGATGTCGTCTGGGTCGCTCAGGGAGGTGGAAGCGGAGACCTCCTGATCGTGGACGTGCTGGCGCGCGATATCACCCAGGATTTCGACAGTATCAACATCGAGATCCGGTTCGATCCGCTCGTGCTGGAAGCGCAGCGTTACTCCAGCCTCGGGATTCTGGACACATGCGCCGGCGGCCTCAGCGTGCTGGCGTGCGACAACGTCTCCACGTGCGGGTCCAGCGCCAACACGACGGGGACCATTCTCGCCAGCGAGTCGATCATCGGGACGATGCCTCCCGGCTGCACTGTGTCAGGCGAGCTGCCACTGGGCCGGATCACGTTCCGCGCTCGCGCTCGCGGAACGTCTTCGATTCCCTTTGTCGCGTTCAACGGCGACCCGGACAATCCGCAGGGCTCGCGCTTCGCGCGCCGTGATCCTCCGGTGCTCGAGGTCCCCATCCTGTTTTTCGACAGCGGGGCGTCGATCGAGGTGACACGATGAGGCGCACCGGGAGAGCGGCCGCCGCTCTGGCAATCGCCGCGGCATGCGGAGCGAGCTCGTCGTGGGGAGACCCACGCGCGGCCCAGACGCCGATCGTGCGGGTCGCGGCCGGCACCACGTCGCCGCGGGCCGGCGCCACCATCGCGGTGGAGGTGAAGATCCGTTCCGCGCACAACACGGGAAGCGTCCCCTTCACTCTCATCTATGACCCGCGGATCCTGGAGTTCGTGGCGTCCGGCTCCGTGGAAGGCGGATTCCTTTCGAAGGACGGATCACCCACCAGTTTTCTGGCCGCGCCGGCTCCGCACGCGGGGGGCCTTGGGGCGGTGGTCGTCGGCCTCTCCCGCCTGCGCTCTGACAAAGGAGTGGGAGGCAAGGGCACGTTGTGCAAGCTCACGTTCCGCGCGCGCGCGCCGGGAGTCAGCCCGCTGGCCTTCTCCCGGGCCTCCGTGCTTGATCCCACCGCCATTCCCCTGGCCGCCGACTTCCGAGGCGGCTCGATCACCGTGAGGCCCTCGCCGTGAGCCGAGGATCGATCGCGACACGCGGGGCCGGGTTATCGATGCGGAAGATCCTCCGATCCGCCGCGATTTGGTCTTGCCTCATCCTGTGCTGCCTGACCGCGCCGCTGACGGGTGGCGGCGCCCGCCTCAGGGCTGAGGCTTCCCCGCGCCGCCCCTCCCCCTTGGAACAATCCGGGCCGGCCGGGCGAAGCGGCCGCCGCGTCAAGGCGATGGTGCGCCGTACTCCGCAGGTCGAGGCCCTTCTTGCCGCGCGGCGGATCGAGGTTCTTGAGGACTACGGGGAGCACGGAGAATCAGGGAGGCCGGGGGCGGGCGGCGCACCCCTCCTGATTACGGGCGTCGAGACGGACGTCGCGGCCGCCGAGAGTGCATCCGGAGGCGCCAGACGGCGGCGCGTTCAGGACAGGGTGCACCTCCGGTCGCGCACGATCGACACCTCGGGAGCCATCGCGCCACCGCCGACCGCATCCTCCGGGAAAAACCGGCTCGAGATCGTCCAGTTTCACGGCCCCATCAAGCGAGAATGGTTGGCCGCGCTCAGGTCGAAAGGCCGGGCGCGCCCCGTGGCCTACCTGCCGGACAACGCCTACGTCGTGTGGGCCGAGGATCCCTCACGCCTGGCCTCCCCCGGTCTCCTGCTGCAGTGGCGTGAGGAGCTGTCTTTCACGGATCGACTCAGCCCCGAGCTTCAATCATCCGCCGGTCCGGTGGACGTCACGCTCCAGATCGTCCGGGCCGGCGACCACGATGCAGTTCTCGACGAAATCCGGTCGCAGGCGATCGACGTGCTGATGGAGCCGCGCGACTTCGGAGAGGTGACCCACATCAGGGTCAAGCTGCCCCCCGGAGCGATCGAGGCTCTCGCGGCCCGCCCCGAGGTTCTCTGGGTGGAGCCGTTCGAGACACCGGTGGCGAACGATGAACGCACTTCGATGGTGGCCGCAGGCCTGGTCACTTCCAGCCGGCCGCTCCTCCCCGCCTATCCGGAATGGTTGAGGTCCCACGGGCTCGACAACCTCGGTTCAACCATCGTTGACGTGACCGACACGGGGATCGATTCCGGCGGCACCGACGTGATGCATCCCGGCCTCAAGGGCCGGGTCGCCTACTCTGTGGACATGACCGGCGAGGGGCTGCTGGAAGACTGCCCCGGCCATGGCACGAACGTGGCTGGCATCGTCGCGGGCGCCCCGGTCCCCGGCAACCGGCTGGCCGACAGCGACGGGTACCTGCTCGGCCTCGGTGTGGCACCCTCGGTGCGCGTCGGCTCGACGAGGATTTTCAACTGCGAGGGGAGGTTCGTGGCTCCCACCTCATTCGCGGACCTTGTGATGAACGCCTACTTCCGGGGCGCGCGCATCGGCAACAACTCTTGGGGAGGCAGTGGATCCGGCTACAACACGGTGGACGCGGAGTACGACGCCCTCGTGCGCGACGTCAACGGCAACTCCGGAGACGGAGATCAGGCCTATCTGCCCATCTTCTCCGTGGGGAATGCGGGGCCCAACCCGTACTCCTTGAGCTGGCCGGGCACGGCCAAGAACGTGCTGAGTGTCGGCGGGACGGAAGGGTACCGGCCCACCAGCACCGACGGATGCGGCATCCAGTTCATCTTCGCGGACAATGTGGATCATGTCCTTTTCATCTCGAGTCGAGGGCCCACGGCCGACGGCCGCATCAAGCCCGACATCGTTGCGCCCGCCAGCCATGTCCAGTCGCTCGCATCGACCGCCTCGCGCTACGCCGGCACGGGAGTCTGCGACGCCTACTTCCCTCCCGGACAGCATCTGATCAACTGGTCCAGCGGCACCAGCCAGGCAGCGCCCCACGTCGCGGGCTCGGCGGCGATCGCGGCCGAAGTGTACACGCGACAGTTCGGCGCGCCTCCCAGTCCAGCGATGCTCAAAGCCATGCTCATCAACCACGCCCATGACATGGGGTTCACCGCCGACACGCCCAGCAACACGTCGTCGGCCCCCAACGGAGATCAGGGCTGGGGGCGCGTGGATATCGGGGCGGTCGTGGACGCGCGGGCCCGTTTCGCTTCCGATCAGGAGATCATCTTCTCGGCCACCGGGGAGTCCGCGTCATTCGAGCCGCTCGTGGCCGAGGATCCGTCGGCTCCCATCGTCGCCACGCTGGTGTGGACGGACGCGCCCGGGGCTCCGATCGGATGGTCGTGGGTCAACGATCTGGATCTGATCGTGGAGGCGGACGGCGAGACGTACCTGGGCAATGTCCTCGAGGGCGGTTTCTCCGTTCCTGGAGGTGAAGCCGATTTCCGCAACAACGTGGAGAACGTGATCCTGGCCCCGGGCACGCGCAGCCTGCGCGTGCGCGTCGAGGCGGCCAACATCGCTGGTGACGGGGTCACCTCCTCTGCTTCCGAGACCGACCAGGACTTCGCCCTCTACGTGAGCAATGCGCGTCTGGTATCCGCCGCGGGCCGGATCTTGTTTCTGCAGGATCAGGCATCCTGCGGAACCGCGGTCCCGGTGCGCGTCACGGACCTGGGTCTGCGGGGCCTCGGCGCCGTTTCGGTGTCGGTGAAATCGGGCGCCGACCGAGAGACCCCAGTCCTGAACGAGGACCCGCCCGGAACCGGCTCGTTCACCGGATCGCTCGCGGCGTCAGCCGGCGCTGCATCTGAAGGAGACGGTGTCCTCCAGATCTCGGACGGCGAGGCGGTCACGGCCTTCTATACGGAGCCGGATCCCGCAACGGGAACGCCCGTCGTCCGCTCGGCCGGCATCACGGCGCGGTGCGCGCCGCCCGTCATCTCACAGCCCAGCGTCGTCCGCATCGGCGACGGCGAGGCCACGATCCAGTGGAGGACGGATCGGCCCTCCAGCAGCACCGTGCGCCACGGGCAGGGAGGCAATCGCAACATGGTGAAATCCGATCCCGCGCTGGTCACGGAGCACTCCGTCCGGCTCTCGGGGTTGACCCCTTGCACCTTCCATACGGCCACCCTCGAGTCCACCGATGGGGCTGGCCTCAGGGTGTCGGGGCCCGCGCAACCGCTGCGATTCTCGACGGGTCCCGGCCTGAACCGGCGTCATGTCCTGTTCCGCGACGATATGGAGGCGCTCGGCTCGCGATGGACACACACGCCGCTTGGAGGCGGACTCGATGAGTGGGAGCTCGGTTTTCCCGGCTTCGGACCGCCGGGACCCCCTGCCGGCACATCAGTCTGGGGCACCAACCTGGACGGGTACTACCGGCCAGGGGCGGATGCCGTCCTGATATCGCCGCCGATCGATCTGGACGATGCGGTGGGACCGCAGCTCACCTTTCTCCACTACTACGCGATTGCGGGTGGCAATACTCCCCTTTCGTTCGATGACGGTGGATGGGTCGAGATCTCGAGCGATGGCGGGGCGACATGGGCCGCACTGGAGCCCGCCGGGGGCTATCCCGACGTCACGGATGTGGACAACCCCTACCTTCCGCCCGGAGCCGGAGTCTACGCCGGCTCGTTGTTCACGTGGTCCAAGGCGACGTTCGATCTCTCCATCTTCACGGGCAATGTGATCCGCATCAGGTTCCACATCTGGCAGGATACGGGTGAGAACAATCCGACTGCGGCCGGATGGTACATCGACGATGTCGAGGTGACGTCGCAAGGCGCCTGCCATCAGGGACGCCTCTTTCTTGACGCCGAGGAGTACGGGTGCTCTTCGAGAGCCACGGCCACCCTCTCCGACAGCCACCTCAACCGCAACATCGCGGTCAGCGAGACCGCGCAGGTCACCGCTGCTTCGGACAGCGGGGAGATCACGGTCAATCTGACCGAGACCGGGCCCAACACGGGAGAGTTCCGCGGCGCCGTGAACCTGAGCTCCTCAGCGGGGACCTCGGGCGCGCTGGACGTCGCCGAGGGGGAGATCCTCACTCTGAGCTACCAGGACGAGGACGCGGGCGGCGGTGTGCCCGCGATAGCCACCGCCTCCGCCCAGGTGTCCGACTGCGCACCGCCACCGCCTCCGGACGATGTCTGGGTCGCGCCCGATGGGGCAGGCCGGCTTTCGGTCTCCTGGACGCAGGTGGCTCCCGAAACGGCTCCCGATCTGCAGGGCTACAGGATCTACTATGACTCGGACGGACCGGGGCCGGCTTATTCCGGGACCGGGGCGCTGCAGGGGGCATCCCCCGTGAGGGCCGAGGCGTCGCAGGCGCACGTGACCCTGGCGTCGCTCGGCGCCTGCGCACCGCAGTTCGTCACCGTCTCGGCCTTCGATCGGCTGGGCAACGAGAGCTCTTTCAGCTCCGAACGATCGAGCATGGCCGGCGCGCCGGAGCCCTGCACTCTCGGAAGAGTGGCGCTCGCGCAGATCACGTCCGGGTGCCGAGAGACGATCGGCGTGACCGTGACCGACGGCAACGCCGATCCGGACCGCGGCTTCCCGGGCACCGTGACGGTCCTCTCGTCCGGCCCCTCACAGCCAGGAGGGCCTCTCCCCCTCCTCCTCACGGAGACGGGACCGGCCAGCGGCGTCTTCGCGGGGTCCTTGCACCTGTCACCCACGCCACAGGCGGGCTCCCTGGCCGTCTCCCAGGGTGACGTGGTGACGGTCCTGTATGACGATGCCGACGATGGGCTGTCGGGAGCGCGGACGGTGTCGGCCTCCGCCAGCGTGGCGGACTGCACGGGGCCGATCATCTCCCAGATCGAGGTGACCGACCGGGGAGCGGACAGGGCCGTCGTGCGTTGGGTCACCGACGAGCCGGGGACCTCCGTGATGAGTTACGGTGCCGACCCCTCGCTCGGGCGCGCCAAATCGGACCTGACCCTTCAGACGGTCCACTCACTCGCGTTGGACGAGGGGATCACCCCGTGTTCCACGGTCTACTTCACGGTATCGTCCACGGACGCCCGCGCGAACCCGACGACCGTGACGGAAATGGGCGCGCCGATGCACTTTGGCTCCTTCCGCGACATCATCAATCTCGCCGACGATTTCGAATCGGGGAGCCCCGGGTGGACGCACCGCAGCCTGACGGGGGCCGCCGACGAATGGGAGCTGGGTCCGCCGTCAGCCATCGCGGGCGGCCCACCCGGGGCCTACTCCGGCTCCGCGCTGTGGGGGACCGACCTGGACGACGTCTACGAGATCGGAGCCGACATGGTGCTTGTCAGTCCCCCGATCGATCTCACCAGAGTGGAGACGGCCACGCTGACCTTCAAGCACTGGTACGACATCTCGACCACCGGTCCCTTGTTGCCAACGCCCAGCGGACTCGACGACGGCGCGTTTCTCGAGATCAGCCGCGACGACGGCGCCACCTGGGCCTACATCACGCCCGCCGCCGCCACCCCCTACACGGACATCATCGCCCCGAACGGGTACATGCCGTTCGGGGCAATGGGGTACGCAGGCGCCAGCAACGGCTGGATTGATGCGCGGTTCCTGCTGGATCCCTTCGTCGGCCATGTCGTGCGCGTGCGCTTCCACCTCTTGCAGGATGCCGTGGACGATCAACACCCACTCCCGGGGGCCGGCTGGTACATCGAGGACGTGGCGGTGGGCGTCGCCGGCGCCTGCCATGAGGGTGTCATCGAGCTCGATCGGACAGAGTACGCCTGCGGTGGCGATCCGGCGCTTGTTCGTGTCGCGGACGAGGACCTCGATCTCGATCCCGCGGGGCCCGACACTGCCATCGCCGTCCTCAGCACCGAGTCGGAGCCCGAGCCCGGACAATCCTTCACGCTGATGGAGACCGGGCCGTCCACGGGAATCTTCGAGGCTCTTGTGACACTGTCCGCTTCCGACGCAGCCGGCGCACTCAGAGTCGCCGAGGGCGACACGCTTCTCGCGGTGTACAGCGACGAGGACGACGGGACGGGTTCGGGCCGCCCAGCCCGCGCTTCGGCTCTGATCGTGGACTGCGCGGGACCGGCCATCTCGGCGGTGCAGGTCCTGGAGGTGACCAGCGGCTCGTTCACGGTCGGCTGGACCACATCGGAGCCCGGCGACAGCCGTCTGCTGTACGGCACCGATCCCTTGCTGGGCAGCTCTCTCTACGCCGGGGAGCTGACTACGTCGCACTCGATCACGCTTGACGGTCTGCTGCCGTGCACCCGCTATTACTTCACGCTGGCTTCCGCGGACGCCGGGGGCAATGTGACGCGCGAGGACCAGCTTGCCCATGGAAAAATAAACTTTCACTTTGTGTGGTGAAAGTTTATCGAGAATAACACTCCAGGTTGTGGCAATAGACTCTCAAACAACGTCAATTACTATCCACCTTTCATATTTCCCCC
>JAWPNA010000278.1:0-4521 GCA_045402695.1 Acidobacteriota bacterium | reverse complement strand
CGCGGCCAAGCCGGCCGGGAGCGAGTCATCCGCGGGTTCACGTGGGGACACATGGCGCAGCGCGTGCTGGCGCAGGTGGCGGCGCATGTGCGGCATTAGCGGCCTGAGCGCGCGGCCCGGCGAGGTGGTGGACGCGGACCTGCTCCGGAGGATGGCGGGCCGCATGAACCTCCGAGGTCCCGACGCCGAGGGGACCTTCGCATTCAAGCACGTGGGTCTGGCGCACCGCAGGCTCAAGATCATCGACCTCTCCGACCAGGCCAACCAGCCACTGTTCAACGAGGACGGCAAGGTCGCGATCGTCTTCAACGGGGAGATCTACAACTTCCAGGAGCTGCGCGAGGACCTCGGCAGCCGGGGCCACGTCTTCAAGACGATGTCAGACACCGAGGTGATCGTCCACGCGTTCGAGCAATGGGGCGAGGATGCGTTCCGGCGCCTGAACGGCATCTTCGCCTTCGGGCTATGCGACCTGCGCGCCGGGTCCCCCGTGCTCTACCTCGTGCGTGATCGCTTCGGCACCAAGCCGCTGCTGTACGCCAGGCGCGAGGGACGCTTAGCCTTCGCCTCGGAGCTCAAGCCTTTGCTTGAGGTCCCCTGGATTCAGAAGCACGTGGATCGCAGGATGCTCTTTTACTTTCTCAAGTTCAGCCATGTCCCCGCGCCGCACACGATCCTCGCTGACGTGCGCCAGGTGAGACCCGGCACCTGGCTGCGGTTGGACGGAGACGAGGCGCGCGAGGGGGTGTACTGGGATCCCATCGAGATCTCCCGCGTGCCTCACCAGACAGGTCGGTCGGAGGAGGATTGGTTAGACGAGCTGGAGGATCTGATGCGGCGCGTCGTGAAGCGCCAGCGCGTGAGCGATGTCCCCCTCGGCTGCCTGCTGAGCGGCGGCATCGACTCGAGCCTCCTCACCATGGCCTGCGCCTCCTCGAACGGATCGCCCATCGAGACCTTCTCGATCGGGTACCGGGAGACGAAGTTCGACGAGACACCCTACGCCCGCGAGGTAGCAGAGGCGTTCGGCACGCGGCATCGCGAGCTGATCGTGGGGCCCGAGGATCTCACCGGCCTGATCTCCCAGGTGCCCACGTTCTTCGATCAGCCCTTCGCCGATCCGACGCTGCTGCCCTCGCTGCTGCTGGCGAAGTTCGCGCGAGAACGCGTGACGGTGGCCTTGAGCGGTGACGGCGGCGACGAGCTCTTCTTCGGCTACACCCATCATCAAGCCCTCTACCACCTTCGGAGGGTCGCCGGCCTTCCCGCCGGACTGCGCCGCGCCGTGTTCGCGGCCGCGGACAGCCTGCTCGGAATCCTCCCAACGCCGGCGCTCGGGCTCGCCGTGCAGCAGGCCCGCAAGGCATCACAGATCCTCCAGTTCCGCGACGAGGCCGAACTGTTCAGCTACTTCGTCGGCACCATCGGGCCGATGAGGCTTGACCGTCTGGCGGAGGTCGTCGTGGAGAAGCCAGATCTTTCCAGGCCGTTCTTCGAGGGAATCCTGCAGGAGCTGCATGGGCTGTCCTGGGAGGAGAAGATCGACCAGATCTACTTCCGCTCCTTCCTCCCCGACACGGTCCTCGCCAAGACCGACCGCGCGGGGATGGCGTACGGTCTGGAGGCGAGGGTCCCCTTCCTGGACGACGAGATGGTCGCGTTCTCCGCGCGGCTGCCGTTCGAGTTCAAGTTCCGCGGCGGCACCAAGAAGTATTTGCTGAGGCGTTTGCTCGCGAGAAGGCTCCCGGGGCGCATCAGCAGGCGATCCAAGCAAGGGTTCAGCATCCCGCTGAGGGAGTGGTTCCGCGGGGAGCTCAAGTACCTGCTGGATGAGCACCTCGACGAGACGCGGCTCGCGCGCGAGGGATACTTCGAGCCGCGCGCCGTGAGGCGCCTCGTTGACGAGCACCTGGGAAGGCGCGCCAACCACTCGCACCTGCTCTGGTCGCTCGTCTCGTTCCAGATGTGGCAGGCGCGCTATCTGCTTTAGAATCGTCGCGCATGTGGAGGGGACAGCCATGACAGCCACACAACACGAGATCATCGGGGTGGTCGGCGCGGGGACCATGGGACACGGCATCGCGCACGTGGCCGCCCGTGCCGGATTCTCCGTGATCCTCACCGACGTCAGCGAGGAGCTCGCGCGCAAGGGGTTCGGCGAGATCGATCGGGAGATGCGACGCTTCGTGGAGAAGGGACGCATGACGGCCGAGGAGAAAGAGGCGGCTCTCGCTCGGATCGTCACCGCCTCTTCCGCGCCGGACCGTCTGGCGGCGTCCGACCTGATCGTCGAAGCGATCATCGAGAAAGAGGAGGCGAAGACCTCGCTGTTCGCGGCGCTGGACCGGGCGTGCAAACCCTCGACGGTCCTCGCCACGAACACATCCTCGATCTCCGTCACCCGCATCGCGGCGGCTACCCGCCGGCCCGATCAAGTGGTCGGAATGCACTTCATGAATCCCGTTCCGGTCATGGCACTGGTGGAGGTCATCAGGGGCCGCAAGACCACGGACGCCACGGTCGCTTCCGTCCTGCGATGGGCGCGCGCGATGGGTAAGGAGACCGTCGAGGTGAACGACTTCCCCGGCTTCGTCTCCAACCGCGTGCTGATGCCCATGATCAACGAAGCGATCACCGCCCTGATGGATGGGGTGGCCTCACGCGAGGCGATCGACACCGTCATGATGAAGGGCATGAACCACCCGATGGGCCCGCTGGCGCTGGCCGATCTGATCGGGCTGGACACCTGCCTCAACATCCTCCAGGTGCTGCACGAAGGCTTCGGTGATCCGCGGTATCGCCCATGCCCGCTTCTCAGGCAGATGGTGGACGCGGGGGAGTTGGGCCGGAAGGCGGGCCGCGGGTTCTACGACTACGGCGAGAAGGGAACGAGCCCGGGGCGAACGTGACGCGCGGAGGGCGACTCAATGCGCACGCCATGGGAGAGGCCGAGCCGCGCTCGGCCGGTGATCTCGCGGGCTGGCTGGCCGGCCAGAAACAGCTTCGCGGCAGCGTGGTGTACCGGGGGTACCAGCCCGGCGCTGCCGCGTGCTGGGCCGAACCCCCTGCGCCCCTGGCCGCGCCGCTGCGCCGGTCGCTCGACGCGGCCGGGATCGGCAGGCTCTACTCGCACCAGGCCGAGGCGCTCGCAGAGCTGGCGCGCGGTCGCCATGTGCTGACGGTCACACCGACGGCCAGCGGCAAGAGCCTCATCTACATGCTGCCGGCGCTGGAGGCGGCCGCCGCGGACGCCTCGTCCAAGTCGCTGTTTCTCTTCCCCTACAAGGCGCTCGAGCAGGACCAGCTCGCCGGCCTGAACGGCTTCATCCGGGCCGCCGGCCTGGAGAACAGGACATCGGCCGCCGTGTATGACGGCGACACGCCGCAGCCCGAACGCAAGAAGCTGAGGGCGCGGCCGCCGGGCATCCTGATCACCAACCCCGACATGCTGCACATGGGGTTGCTGGCCTATCACGGGGAGTGGCATGAGTTCTTCGCCAACCTGAAGCTCGTCGTGGTGGACGAGCTGCACGTCTACCGCGGCGTGTTCGGCTCGCACTTCCATCACGTCATGAGGCGTCTGGCGCGGGTGTGCCGCGCTCACGGATCGAGCCCCCGGTTCATCGTCTCCTCCGCCACCATCGGGAACCCCGTGGAGTTCGCCTCCTCCCTGCTGGGGCTGCCGTTCTCGCTCATCTCGAAATCGGGCGCGCCGCGCGCGGGGCAGCACTTCCTCTTCGTCAACCCCGCGGCGGGAAGCCCTTACACGGCGGCCACTTTCCTCGTCGAGCGGTGCGTGCGGGCGGGGTTCCGCACGCTGACCTTCACGAAGGCGCGCAAGATCACCGAGTTGATCGCGTCCTGGATCGCGGGAACCGCCCCCGATCTCGTCTCCCGCATCGCCTCGTACCGCGCGGGATACCTTCCAGAGCAGCGTCGGCAGATCGAGGAGCGCATGGCGCGCGGAGATCTGACGGGAGTGATCTCCACGAGCGCGCTGGAGCACGGCATAGACATCGGCGGGTTGGATGTCTGCATCCTGGTGGGCTACCCGGGCAGCATCACCTCATCGTGGCAGCGCGTGGGCCGCGTCGGCCGCTCCTGGCGCGAATCGTTGGTTGTTCTGGTCGCGCTGCCCGACGCCCTGGATCAGTATTTCATGTCCAATCCGGAGGAATTCTTCCGGCGGGGGTTTGAGGCCGCCGCGGCCGATCCAACCAACACAGTCATCGCCTCGCAGCACCTTGTCTGCGCGGGCGCCGAGATCCCCCTCACGGCGGCCGATCGGGAGATCTACGCGGCGGAGACGTTCGACCTGATCGACTCGGTGGCGCGCGGCGGAGCGCTGGTCGCCGATGCCTCAGGCACCACCTGGTACTCCCTGCGGCGCAATCCGCAGCGGGAAGTGAACTTGAGGTCCATCGGCGCCGGCTACACCATCGTCGATGCCGGCACGGACCGCACCATCGGGACCGTGGACGGCGTGCGCGCCTTCGTGGAGTGCCATCAAGGGGCGATCTA
>JAWPNA010000232.1:0-16116 GCA_045402695.1 Acidobacteriota bacterium | reverse complement strand
CCCTTCGGGTTGCGGCGGCGCCCGCCCGTCTGCATCGTCGCCGCTCCTCACCGATGTCCCGCATCGCTGTCGTCGCGGCTCCTCGCATCCAGGCGGGCGGCGCTCGCAACGCGACCCGAGCCATTACTCGGACACACTCCTAGTCCCCCGCCGGCGATCCATCAACGCGCCATCACCGGGGCGGCCTCCTTCTCCCGGTCTCCAGCGCGCCGCGGTCGCGATCGATCCTGCGCCTCGGCCACGGCCAGGGCCGTCAGACTGAGGATGTCGTTCACCTCGCTCGACTGATGCAGGATGTGCACGGGCCTGTCCAGCCCGACCAGGATGGGCCCGACAACCTCGGCTCCGCCGAGGCGGTACAGCAGCTTGTAGGCGATGTTGCTGGATGTCAGGTCCGGAAAGACAAGCACGTTGGCGTCGCCCTGCAGTGCGCTGAACGAGAAATGAGTCCTCGCCAGATCGGGAACCACCGCCGTGTCGGCCTGCATCTCCCCGTCCACGATCAGGCCGGGCGCCCGCTGGCGCACGATCCGCGTGGCGTCCTGGACCAGTCTCACCAACCTGTGGTTGACGCTTCCGAAATTCGAGAATGACAGCATCGCGACGCGGGGCTCCATGTTGAACCGCCGCGCCGTTTCGGCCGTCAGCATCGCGATCTCGGCCAGACATTCCGCGTCTGGCTCCACATTGACGGTGGCGTCGCCCAGGAAGAAGCACCGGTGCTTGAACATCAGCAGGAACACGCCCACGGCGTGCCTCACGTCGGGGCGCCGCTGGACGATCTGCAGCATCGGACGCACGGTGTCGGGGTAGTGCTGCGAGACGCCCGAAACCAATCCGTCAGCATCGCCGTTGCGCACCATCAACGCGCCGAAGGTGTTCGGGTCGAGAACGAGCCGCCGCGCGAAAGCGAGCGTCACACCCTTGCGCTGGCGCAGAGCGCACAGCTCCCGCGTGTACCGCTCCAGACTCTCCGATGTCGCCGGGTCCACGATGGTGATTCCGTCCAACGTGACGTCGCTGGCCGCCGCCGCGGCACGAATCGCATCCTCGTTGCCCAGCAGCACGGGGCGCCCGATCCGCTCCTGCACGATCTCCGCGCTCGCGCGCAGGATCTTCGGGTGCGTTCCTTCGGGAAACACGATTGCCTTGGGGTCGGTTCGCGCCTTGTGTACGATGACGCGCATCGTTTCGCGCGCCGGCCCCAGCCGGCTTTCCAGCTCCTCGCGGTACTCGCCGATGTCCATCGGACGGCGGGCCGCGCCGGTCCTGATCGCAGCTTCGGCGACGGCCGATGCCTCCCAGAGCAGGACGCGCCGATCGAACGGCTTCGGGATGATGTAGTCGGGGCCGAAACGCAGATGGATATCGCCGTACGCCTTCGCCACGCTGTCGGGCACGCTCTGCTTCGCCAGCTCGGCCAGCGCCCGCACGGCGGCAAGCTTCATCTCGGTGTTGATGGCGCGCGCCTGCACGTCCAGTGCGCCGCGGAAGATGAAGGGGAAACCCAGGACGTTGTTCACCTGGTTCGGGAAATCGGACCGACCCGTGGCCACGACCGCGTCAGGGCGGGCCTTCCTCGCCTCGGGGTAGGTGATCTCCGGGTCCGGGTTGGCCATCGCCAGCACGATGGGAGACGGCGCCATTCCGCGGAGCATCTCAGGGCTGACCAGGTTCGGGCCCGACACACCGATGAAGACATCGGCACCCTTCATCGCCTCGGCCAGCGTGCGGCACGGGCGGGTGGTTGCGAACTCCTCCTTGTAGGGGTTCATGTTCCGCTCGCGCCCCTTGTGCACGACGCCCGTCGTGTCGCACAGCACGATCTGCTCCGACAGGACTCCCAGCGCCCGTAACAGGCGCGCGCAGGCGATGCCGGCCGCTCCCGCGCCGCACAGCACGATGGAGACCTCCCTCAGATCCTTATGAACCACTTCGAGGGCATTCAGCAGTGCGGCGCTGGAGATGATCGCGGTGCCGTGCTGGTCGTCGTGGAAGACCGGGATGTTCATCGCGCGGATGAGCTGCTCCTCGATGTGAAAGCAGGCGGGCGCCGCGATGTCCTCGAGATTGATCCCCCCGAAGGTCGGCTCCAGCAGCTTCACCGTCTGGATGAAGAGATCGCTGTCGGTGGTGTCCACCTCGAGATCGAACACGTCGATGTCGGCGAATCTCTTGAACAGCACCCCCTTGCCCTCCATGACGGGCTTGCCCGCCAGCGGTCCGATGTGACCCAGGCCAAGCACGGCCGTGCCGTTGGACACGACGGCTACCAGGTTGCCCTTGGCGGTGTACTTGAACACCTCGGCGGGGTCGCGCGCGATCTCGCGGCATGGCTCCGCCACTCCGGGCGTGTAGGCCAGCGAGAGATCCCGCTGGCTGAGACAGGGCTTCGTGGGCGTGACCTCGATCTTGCCGGGCCTTCCCAGGGCGTGATACTCCAGTGCATCCGTCTTGAGTCCCATGGCGTCAACTCCGTATCATGATCAGCAGCATCTTGAAGCGTTCCGGGGCGCGAATCGAATGAGGCACGCCGGCCGGCATCATGAGGACCTGGCCGGCCTCGGCGCGCGCAAGCTCTCCACCGATGTTCAGATCCGCACGGCCGTCCAGGACGAGCGCGTAGGCGTCGCAGGCGGTCGTGTGTTCGCTCACATCCTGGCCCGCGTCGAAGGCGAAGAGCGTGATCGATCCGGCGCCGCCACGATGGAGCACCCGGCTGACGATCGAGCCGGGCGCGTATTCGACCAACGCGGCCAGCCCGATCGGCCGCGCCGGCAGGATCTCGCTGATTGTCATCGAATCGATCCCTCCTGGGCGCGCGGAGCCGAGCCCACGAGACCGAACACGGGCTGCACCCAGTGACCGTACTTCGGCATCGCGCCGCGCACCACGCGGTCGTAGATCCTCTGCAGCTCCAGCGTGACCGGCCCCGGCCGCCCATTGCCCACGGCCCTGCCGTCCACGCGCGTGACGGGCGCAATCTGCGCCGCCGTCCCGCACAAGAACACCTCCTGCGCGACGTACAGCTCGGTGCGATCCACGGCGCGGGCCTGGGTCTGAACCCCCATCTCCTCGCGCGCCAGCGTCATGGCCGTATCGCGCGTGATCCCCTCGAGGATCCCCTGTGAGACATCGGGCGTCACCAGACTACCGGCCCGCACCAGGAACAGGTTCATGGCGCTGCCTTCAGCCACGTGGCCGGCCTCGTTGAGGAAGATTGCTTCGTCGAATCCCCTGTCGCGCGCCTCCTGCGCGGCCAGCGCCGAATTAACGTAAGCGCCGCAAATCTTGGCGCGGCATGGGATCGAGTTGTCCTGCAGTCGCCGCCACGATGACACGCCGCAGTGCAGCCCCTTGTGCGTGTCGAGATACGGCCCCATCGCGACGGCCACCATCGCGAAGGAGTCCTCCGGCGAGAGCATCACGCCGATCTTGGTGGTGGACTTGAACGCCACGGGGCGGATGTACACGTCTGTGGCGAGACGGTTGCGCCGGATCAGCTCCCTGGCCACCTCGGCCAGATCACCGGGCGGCAGGGGCAGCTTGATGCTGAGGAACTTGACGTTTTGGTGCATCCGCTCGAAGTGGTCCTTCGCGCGAAACAGGAGGACCTCGCCGGTGGACGCATCGTGATAGGCGCGGATCCCCTCGAACACACCGGTCCCGTACTGGAGGCCGTGGGTGAGTATCGGGACGCGCGTCTCGGGCTCGGGCAGGAACCGTCCATTCAGGAAGACAGTCGGGGCATCCATGGCTGTTGCTTGCCTCCTCGAGGCCTCCTCGGGGCCTCCCCAGCGTCTCCTCAGCGCGACCTCAGCGCCACTTCAACCGAGGACCGGCGCGGCGGGGACGAACGTTGTGCCAAGGTAACGGTGCTTGATCGCTGAGTCGTACAGATCTCCGCGGAAGTCAGGGTGAGCCACGGCGATGAGCGCCTCGGCCCGCTGCCGCAGGGTCTTCCCGTGCAGATACGCCACTCCATGCTCCGTCACGACGTAGTGAACGTCGGCCCTCGTGGTCACGACACCCGAGCCGGGCTCCAGCATCGGGACGATGCGAGAAACCTTGCCGTCCCTCGCCGTGGAGGGAAGCGCGATGATCGGCTTGCCCCCTTTCGAGCGCGCCGAACCGCGGATGAAGTCGGCCTGTCCTCCCACGCCGGAGAAGATGCTGGTGCCGAGTGAGTCGGCGCACACCTGCCCCGTCAAGTCCACCATGAGCGCCGAGTTGATCGCCACCATCCGCTCGTTGGCCGCGATGATGAACGGATCGTTGGTGTATTCGTTGGGGTGCATCTCGATGAGAGGGTTGTTGTGAACGAACGTGTAAAGCCGCCGCGAGCCCATGAGAAAACCCGCCACGATCTTGCCCCGGTGAAGCGTCTTGCGCTCGTTGTTGATGACGCCCGCCTCGACCAGCTCCATCACTCCGTCGGAGAACATCTCGGTGTGCACGCCCAGATCCTTGCGGTCCATCAGATAGGAGAGCACCGCGTCGGGCACACCCCCGATGCCCATCTGAAGGGTCGAGCCGTCCTCGACGAGCCCGGCGACGTTCCTGGCGATCCGACGGTGCAGGTCGGTGATCGCAACCCTCGGGAGCTCCAGGATGGGCCGGCAGCTCTCCACGATGCGGTGGATCTTCCGCACGTGGATGAAAGAGTCGCCCAGTGTCCGCGGCATCTCGGTGTTGACTTCCGCGATGACCTCCCTCGCCTGCTCGACCGCGGCCTTCGTGCAGTCCACTCCCACGCCGAACGAGCAGAAGCCGTGCTCGTCGGGAGGCGAGACCTGGATCAGGCAGACGTCGATCGGCAGCGCTCCGGATGTGAAGAGCGACGACACCTCGGAGAGACAGACGGGGGTGTAGTCGGCGCGCCCCGAGTTAACCGCCTCGCGCACGTTTGATCCGACGAACATCGCGTTGTGGCGGAAGTGAGGCTCCATCCCGGGACCCACGTAGCCGGCATCTCCCAGCGTCAACAGATGGATGATCTCCACGCCGCGCAGATCGCCCGCCCGCTCGATGAGCGCACGCACGAGCCCCTCGGGCTCCGCGGCACCCGGATGGATGTAGACGCGGCTTCCGGATCGGACGGCCGCCGCTGCGCCCGCTGCTGATGTGACCTTGGAGCGGTAGCTCTCGGTCCAGGAACCGTTTCCCATGTTGGGCGATGCCCTCACGCGTAGATGTTTCCTGGATAATCCGGCGAGCCGACCATCTCGCTGATCTTCTGGCACGGCATGGCGAAGGTCCTGGCCACACCCTCGGAGACCAGCTCGCCGCGGTAGGTATAGACGCCGGCCCTCAGACCCGGATCCTCCTTCAGCGCGGTCTCCACGCCCCGATCGGCCAGCGCCGTGACGAACGGCAGCAGAGCGTGCGTCAGCGCCAGGGAAGCTGTGCGCGCGACAGCGGATGACATGTTAGGCACCGCGTAGTGCGTGACGTCCGACTCGACGTAGATGGGATCCTCCAGCGTCGTCGGCCGGCTGGTTTCGACACAACCACCCTGATCGATGGAGACATCGACAATCACCGAGCCGCGCCTCATCCCCTCGACCATGTCGCGCGTCACGAGGTTGGGGGCCTTTTCTCCTCGAATGAGGACGGCGCCGATCAGGACATCGGCGTACGCCGCCGCCCGGGCGATTGCGCGGGGATCGGCTACCTCGGTGATGACACCCTGGCCCAGCGCCGTCTCGGCGCGCCTCAACGCCGACACGCTGCTGTCGAGCAGCGTGACCTGGGCGCGGTTGCCCGCGGCGATACGTCCGGCCCACTGACCCACCACCCCCGCTCCGAGAATCACCACGTGCGCGGGCGGGATGCCCGTGCCACCCCCCAGCAGGATGCCGCGCCCTCCGGCGCGCGTCTCGAGGTAATGCCCCCCCACGTGCACCGCGAGCTGCCCGGCGATTTCGCTCATCGCATGAAGGATCGGAAGGTCGCCCTGGGCGTCCTCGATCACCTCGTAGCCGATCAGCGTCGCGCCTCGCGCGCGCAGGTCGTCCACCAGGTCGCGGCCGGCGGCAGCCATGTGATGGAACGCCATGACGGCCTGCCCTTCCCGCAGCCACTCGGCCTCGGAGCCCTTCAACTGAGACACCTTCAGCGTCAGGTCCGATCGCCCGAAGACCTCCTCCCGGTCGTACACGACCCAGGCACCGGCATCCTGGTACTCCTCGTCGCCGAAGCGCGCGAGGGCCCCCGCGCCCGACTCGACCACGACCCTGTGCCCGTGCATGACGAGGTTTCGCGCGCCCGCAGGGGTCAAGCAGACGCGGCTCTCCGAGGAAACCCTTTCCGACAACACTCCGATATTCATGCGAACCTCCCCCTTTTCGGCCGGATCGAGGCGCTGCCGCCTCGTCGTCACATCTCCCGCATATGCAAAACGAGCAGGCCGCCCCGGCCTGGGGTGCGGGCAATCGCGCAGCCCGACCTCTCTACACGACGTCACTGCACTCTCCATGCCACATCCAGGAGATGATCCATCGATCGCGCCCGCCTGCGGATCCTCAGTCGCCCACATCCGGCGCAGGATTTACGCCTCACGCGGGCAACGACGCACTCTTTTCGGAGTCTCCGTCCGCCTCCAGGTGTAACGGTGGAAGATGGAATGAAGCCGGCCGCTGAATCTGGGCCGAGCGTGAGGACTTGCGAGGAGTCGGGCCAGGCCCCTCATCGGCGGATGCAACGGCACCGGAATTGCACATCAAGATGCCGAGGATGGATCTGGAATCGAGGTCAGTCCGGGATCAGCAGGGGGAAGCTGCACCGAACAACAGGCGCGGCTCGCATGGGTTCCCCTCCCCCCTGCTGACTCCCGGCGTCCGATTTGAAGTGCAGAGGAGGTCGGCCCCCATGGCATCGCAGACCTTGGAACACCCCCTGACCAAATCCACGGCAACGCGTGCCGAGGCGCGCTCGCACGAGCCCGTGTTCAAGGCCCGCGCGGCTCCCGCTCCTCGCACCGGGCCGCTGGCTCGCGCGGAGCCGGCGGGCGACCTTTACGCCACGATCATCGCCTGCGCCGTCGAAGACAGGTCCGGCAAGTACTGAACTAGCGAGGGCCCGGCAGGTCCCCCGAAGGGGAGGCGTGTCTGTGCTTTCCCAAATCCAGATGAAGGGAGGTGGCAACGACGATGAAGTTCCATGTTCAGGATTTCCGTTCCCTCGAGACTGCTCCCACATCACCGGCAGCCCTCCGGTCGAAGATCGGAGAGATGATCATCAACAGCACCATCGCCCGGGCGAAGGTCGAGGCGCTGAACCCGGAGACCGGCGAGTATCGCGTGGTGCTCCAGGGCACTCTGGACAGAGAGGAGTCGAAGTGGGAGGAGAAGTGAAGAGCTTCTCCCATCAGTGTCTTCCCATCGGATGAAAGCGAACCTGCCGGGGCCCTCGGCCAAGCCGAGGGCCCCATCCTGAGCCATGCGCGCCCAACCGAAGATTCGTGTCCTCCAGACCGAGTACGGGACCTACCCTGGGGCGGCGGCCTTGAACTGGAAGTTTCCGCGCAACGCCCCGATCATGCTCCTCACTCTCGAGATCGCGTGGGATCCCGGCGATCCCATCAAGGCTATCTCCGGCCTCGAAGGGGCGTTGCTGGCCTTCTCACCCGCTTTCAGGAAACACGAGTGCCGGGGGGCCGAGGCGTATCACGTCTTCGCGTCTTCGGCCCGCGCCGGCGCCCCGGGCGGGTCCCAATCGGTGGAGGCGTTCAATCCCCGCCTCGCCCTGGCCCACCTCATCGAGCACGCCGTCATCGATTTCCAGTGCGTCATCACCGATGAGAAGCGATGCAGCGGAGTCACCGCCGAGTACCGCAGGCATCCCGGCCGGTTCGATCTCATGATCGAATGCCGGGACCCCAGCGTCGGCCGGCTCAGCCTGGCTCTCGCTCTGGCCTGGCTCACGGCCGCGATCCAGTCTCAACACATCGGAGCCTCCGAGCGCGAAATCCTCGAGGCGGCCCGGTTGGTCTACAGACGCCCTTACGAGGGGCTCTCGCCCCCGGCCGTGGCGCAGGCCATGACCTGGTCCGAGGAGAAGGCAACGCGGGCCCTCGGGGCGCTCCTCGAAGTCGGGTACCTCGCCGAGACACCGTATGCCATGAACCTGAGCGGGGCGCCGCAGTACCGGATCCGCCACATCTGACGAACCGCCGCCGGCTTCCGGGGTTCTCGGGCGCGACTTGGCACGCCGTCTGCTAGTCCTTGGGGAGAGTAGGCCGCGGCGCCTGAAGGACGAGGAGCGCTTGCACTCGCCGATCGGGACCACGAAACAGGCGGCCTCGCACGCCTCGGAGGCTCTCGCCTTCGTGAGCGAGTTGGTCCGCCTGATTGCCCCGCCCGCCGGGGAAGAGGAGATCTGCGCGCGAGGGCTCGCCCTGACCGCGAAGACCCTGCGAGCCTCGGCCGGGACCCTCCTCCTGCGCGACGCGTCCCCGCTCCCCTTGCGCGTGGCGGCTTCGGTGGGGGCCCACTCGGCGTGCGACGTGGTCCGCATGGGCGAGGAGATTCTCTCCGGAACCGGGACGTTCCAGCGGCAGGCGCCCAAGGCGGGACCGACCTTCTGCCTCGCGCTGCCTCTGGCCGACGGCGCCGGGGAGACGGGGGCCCTCGTCCTGCAGGCTCTCGACCCATGGGATCCGGACCACCGCGACATGGCGACCGCCGCCGCGCTGGCCCTGGCCGTCGCGCTGCGATCCGCCAGGTTGCTTCGTGAGGCGCGCTCACAGAAAGAGATGCTCGCGCGCCGCAACTCGGAGGCGAGGGCCTTGGCCTCGCTGGCCCACGCGATCGGCGTGAGTCTGGATCAGAATCGCGTGCTGGAGGCCGTGGGCGAGTACGCGCGCAAGCTTCTCGCGGCCGACCGCTGCGCCATCTTCCTCAGTGAAGGGACGGCAGCGCTGCGCTTCGCCCACCTCTCCGGCCCGCCCGTCGCCGGGTTGGAAACAGGAGATCCGGCCGACTTCGGCGCGGCCGGCCTGGCCGTCGTATCGGAGGCGCTTGTTGAGCGCCGCGCTGTCGTCGTCGCCAACGTGAGCGGGCAATGGGGGGCGGACTCGCTCGGCGCGCGCCTGTGGGGCTCGGGATCTCTCCTGCTGGTGCCGCTCATCTCCCAGGAACGGCTCGAGGGGCTGCTGACTGCGGGCCGAGCAGAGCCCTCGACGTGGACCCAGGACCAGATCGAGCTGGCGGACGCCTTGGCTGGACAGGCCGCGCTCGCCATCGAGAACGCTCGGCTGTATCACGAGGCGCGCGAGGCGCTCCTCAGGCTGCAGCAGGCGCAATACGGCATGATGCGCGCGGAGCGTCTGGCGGCCGTGGGAATGCTGGCCTCGAGCCTCGCGCACGAAGTGCGCAACCCGCTCAACTCGATCAGCCTGCAGCTCGTCCTGCTGTCGCGCCGCGTCGCGCGCCTTGCGGATCCGGTGGGCGGGGACTTGTCCGCGCTCGTGGAAACCGCACGCCGGGAGATCGTGCGGCTCGACAGCCTGGTGGAGGAGTTCCTCACGCTGTCGTCGATCGACCGGCTCTCGCTGGCGGAGGCGGATCCCGCCGAGGTCGTCCGCGAAGTGACCGCCTTGCTGGCTCCGGTGGCCCGCGAGTCGGGCATCCTCCTTGTGGAGTCGCTCGACGCGGTGAACCAGCGTCTGCTGATCGATCGGGAGAAGATCAAGCAAGTGCTGATCAACCTGATACGCAATTCGATCGAGGCGATGCCCCAGGGCGGGCGCCTCGTGATCACCGGCGCCAGCTCGGACGGCTCCCTCGTGATCGGGATTCAGGACACGGGCACGGGCATCGAGCCGGGGTTGGATGTGTTCGACTTCTTCGTCACGACCAAGAGAGGAGGCACGGGCCTCGGGCTGCCGATCGCGCGGCGGATCGTCGAGGCGCACGGCGGCTCCCTGACCTACTCCTCCGAGCCGGGCAGGGGGACCACTTTCGAGATCAGGCTCAACCGGGATCACTAGCCCGCGGGGCGCATGGGATGGGAGCGATGAGCGAGATACGAGGACGGATCCTGATAGCGGATGACGAGGAGGCGGCCCGACGCAGCCTGGGGCAGATCCTGACCGAGGACGGATTCGAGGTGGCGCTCGCTGCCAACGGAGAGGAGGCCCTGCGCGCCATCGCGGAGCAATCACCCGACATCCTGCTGACCGATCTGAGGATGCCGGGGATGGACGGCCACGAGCTGCTGACGCGCGTCCGGCAGAGCTGCCCTGACCTCACGGTGGTCATCATGACGGCGCACGGGACGATTCGCAGCGCCGTGCAGGCCCTGCGCGAAGGAGCGGAGGACTACCTCACAAAACCGATCGACGTCGAGGAGCTGGAGTGCCTCCTGGACCGATGCCTCAAGAAAAAGCGGCTCCTGGCCGAGACACGGCTGCTGCGCGAGCGTCTCGACGACACCTACCGCTTCGAGAAGATCATCGGGCGCAGTCCCCGGATGCTGGAGATCTTCCGGCTCATCGAGCAGGTGGCGCCCAGTCAGGCCTCCGTCCTGATCACCGGAGAGAGCGGCACGGGCAAGGAGTTGATCGCCCAGGCACTTCATCAACGCAGCCCCCGGCGCGAGGCTCCCTTCGTGAAGGTCTCGTGCGCCGCGCTGCCCGAGACGCTCCTGGAGAGCGAGCTGTTCGGGCACGAGCGCGGAGCATTCACGGGAGCGGTCGCGCGCCGGTCCGGCCGGTTCGAGATCGCGGCGGGCGGCACGATATTCCTCGACGAGATCGGCGACATCACGCCCGGGATGCAGGTGAAGCTGCTTCGGTTTCTGCAGGAGAGACAGTTCGAGAGGGTCGGGGGCAACCAGACCCTCACCGTGGACGTGAGGGTCATCGCGGCGACGCACCAGGACCTGGCTGCCCTCGTGAAACAGGGCACGTTCCGCGACGATCTGTACTACCGGCTGCAGGTGATCGAGATCCCGCTGCCCCCGCTTCGCGAGCGCGCGCACGACATCCCGCTGCTGGTGGACTACTTCATCCGCAAGTTCGCGGCCGACAACGACAAGGAGATCAAGGACGTCACCAACGAGACGCTCGCCGCCTTGATGGCCTGCCCATGGCCGGGCAACGTGCGCGAGCTGGAGCACGCGATCGAGCGTGCCGTCGTGCTCGCCCGCGGCAGCCGGCTTGGCCTGGACTTGTTCCCCTCGCTGCCAGGAGCGCGAGAGTCTCAGCGATCAGAGCATGGGCCCGCGGTGCCGGGCGCGCCCCTGGAAGAGATCGAGAGAGAGGCGATCCTCCTTACGCTTGAGGCGGTGGGCGGCTCGACCAGTCGCGCGGCGGCGATATTGGGAATCAGCCCCCGCACGATCCAGTACAAGGTCAAACAGTACCGTGCGGCCAGCTCGACGATGGAGTTCGCACGCCCGGCGCACAAGAAACAGCGGGCGCACTCCTGAGCCGGGTCAGCCTACCGGCGTTTGCTTAAGACATCCCTGACCCAGCAGTAAACCGCCACAGTGGCCGGAAGGCCAAGCGTCCCGGCGGCGAGCGCCACGACCTGCTCGACCTCCGCTCTGGGGATGCCAAGCGCCCTCGCCTTGCGCACGCTGGAATGCACGGCGCCCTCTCTGAACGCGCCGACGGCGATGCCCAGCTTGATGAGACGCGCCGTCTTCTCGTCGAGAGGGCCCTCCGCGCCGGCCTCAGCCAGGCGCTCCCAGGCTCCGGCCAGCTTGGGATACCGAGAGATGAACTCCCGGTAGGCTTCGGGTGGCTTCGGCTTCGGTCTCATCGTCGTCATCCTCCAGGCGGCCAGCGTAGCACAGCATCGATCCATTGGATCGGAGCGCGATGTCATGGTACGGTGACCACCAATGACCAGACCGGTCCAGCTCGAAAGCCGATGCGGGGAGTGCCTCCTGTTCGGGGCGATCCAGGGTCTCGCCGACGGGCTCGTGCTGGTGGATGGCGAGGGCCGCATCTTCCAGCTCAACCGGCGAGCGCAGGAGCTGCTCGAGCTGGGCTCGCGCCACGTGATCGGCACCAACCTGACGGACGCGCTGCGGCATCCGGGCCTCGCCTCCTTCTGGGCTTCCGCGTCCACCGACGACGTCCCCGCCACCTCCGATCTGACCTTCTACGGCGGCGTCTCGGTCCGTGCCACGGTTTCCTTGTGCCTCTCGGCCTCGAATGAGACCATCGGCAAGGCGCTGCTGCTTCGCGACGTGACCCACGAGAAGAAGATCCACGTCGAGCTGTCGGCGTCGGTCGCCCGCCGCCTCGTGGAGATGACGGGCGGCGCTGAGATGGACGACGACCTCTCGGGCCTCACCCGCCGGGAGGTGCAGATCCTCAGATTGGTGGCGGCCGGCTTCTCCAACGCCGGGATCGCCCAGCGGCTGCACGTCAGCGGCAACACGGTGGCCTCCCACCTCAAGCACCTGTACGCCAAGCTGCGCGTTTCAAACCGCTCGCAGGCCGCGGCGTACGCGCGCGCGCACGGAATCAGACCTCCCGAAGGTTGATTTGCGCGATTCACCCCCTCGCGCGGTGGCGAAACCGCCATGCCTCACCATTTCTGGTGATGAAAATCACCAGAACAGGTGATTGTCCGATCCTCCGATTGTCCGGATACTTTGCGAGCACGTTCAGCGGCTTCCCGGGCCGGTGAGCGCATCCGAGACTGGTGCCCCCGCCCGCAGCCCTTTCCAGCAGAATCGAGGGGATCTGTATGGCCAGCTCGGAGGACTCCAAGGAACCAAGGTCCACGCCAACCTCGGGCCTTGCCGCGCGACAGTCGGAATGGCGCCGGCATCTGGCCGCCTTCACTCTCGCCTATCTCGCCTTCGAGACGGTCAGCGGCCTTGCGATCTGGTTGATGCCGTTCTCCGTCCCCAACCAGTGGACGGTCGTCGCCCACACGGCCGTCGGGCTGATCGTGCTCGTGCCAGCCTTCGTCTACCAGGTCCGGCATCTGGGCGTCTACTGGAGCCGCCCCATGACCGCCATCAAGGCCATGGGGTACCTCTCCTCGGCAGCGACGCTCCTGGCCTCGGTCACGGGACTTGTCCTGACAGCGCAGGCGCTCTTCGGGCGCCGCATCGGCTACGGCTGGGACCTGGCGCACATCATCTCGACCTTCGCGCTGATGGCCTTCGCCGTCCCGCACGTTGTCGCGATCCTGGTGCGCGACCGCGCCTTCAGCTTCAAGGAGGAGACGGCCGGGCTGCTGGCCGCGCAGCGACGCACGATGCTCGTCACGGCGGCGGGGTTCGCCGGCTTCTGCCTCGTCGTGGCGGGGTTGTGGGCCATCTACCCGGGCGACCGGCTGAACAACGAGTTTCCAGCCGACTACTCCTTCAAGTACGGAAAAGACCGTCCCTTCACGCCCAGTCTGGCGCGCACGACCACGGGCGGCGCCTACGACTCGCGCTCGCTTGCTGGCTCCGAGTCGTGCGGGACCTCGGGCTGCCATGAGCAGATCGTGGCGGAGTGGAGCGTGAGCGCCCACCGCTGGGCCGCGATGGATGTCGGCTTCCAGAGGATCCAGACGGAGATGGCGAAGCAGAACGGTCCGGAGTCCACGCGCTACTGCGGCGGCTGCCACGACCCGATCTCCCTGTTCTCCGGCACCAAGAACATCTTCACGGAGAACCTCACCGGTCTGGCAGGCTACGCCGAGGGGGTCGCCTGTCTCGCGTGCCACTCGATCCGCAAGACCGACGTGGAGGGCAACGCGAACTACATCGCCGCGCAGCCGGCTCGCTACCTGTTCGAGCTGAACGTGCCGGCGGGAGGAACCGGCTCGCGCCTGATGCGGGACTTCCTCATCCGGTCGTATCCTCGCCGCCACGTGGAGGAGCTCAGCAAGCGCGTCTTCAAGACTCCAGAGTACTGCGCGGCCTGTCACAAGCAGTTCATCGACCAGGAGGTCAACAAGGTCGGCTGGGTGCAGCTCCAGAACCAGTATGACAACTGGCGCAAGAGCCGCTGGAACCATCCCGGCGACCCCAAAAAGACCATCGAGTGCCGCGAGTGCCACATGCCGCTCATGGCTTCCACCGATCCCGCCGCGGGCGACACGCTGGACTACAACCGAACCTCGACGGACGGCAAGCATCGCAGCCATCGCTTCATCGGGGCCAACCAGGTGATGCCGGCCCTGCTGAAGCTCCCGGGGGCCGAAGAGCAGATTCGTCTTACGGAGAAATGGCTGCGAGGCGAGTATGAAATCCCCGAGATCGCCGAGAAGTGGGCTCGCGGGCCGGCGGTCGCCGTGGAGCTGCTCACTCCCGAGACGGCCAGCCCTGGATACGACATCAACGTCAAGGCCGTGGTCACCTCCAACAAGGTCGGCCATGACTTCCCCACCGGCCCGCTCGACATCATCCAGTCGTGGGTCCAGATCAACGTCTCCGACGCTCAGGGCAACGTGGTCTTCGCGTCGGGCAAAGTGGATGACCGGCATTTCATCCAGCCCGGCTCCTTCATGTTCAAGGCCGAGCCGGTGGACCAGTACGGCAACCTGATCGACCGCCACAATCTCTGGGAGATGGTCGGCGTGCGCTATCGCCGCTCGCTCTTCCCAGGATTCTCGGACACCGCCCAGTACTCGTTCCGCTGTCCCGGCAACGCGGAAAGACCGGAGCAGCCCACCGAGGGCGCCAAGGAGTTCACCTTCCGGGCGCCCGCCGGAGGCGGGCCTCTCAAGGTCACCGCGCGCCTGCTGTACCGGAAGATCGACCAGTACCTCCTGAACTTCATGTTCGGCGAGAAGGCGGGACTCACCACACCGATCACGGAGATGGCGCGCGCGGAGAAGGAGATCAGGATCGGAGGCCCGGAACTGGCCCGCCTCGCGCCCGAATCCGGCCAATGACGCAGCCCCCTGGCGCACGGCACGCGCGACGCGCCCGGCTCTACCTCGGCCTGGGTGGGGCGGGGTTCGCCGCGATCGCGGCGGCCCTGCTGTTTCTGCGCCCCTCCGCCAAGCCGTACACCCCAGGGCTGGAGGCGGCCACGGGGGGCGAGATCACGAGCACGTTGTCCCGCGCCCTGCCCGTGGGAGCCCCGCGCGTCACGTTCACCGATGCCGCCGAACCGGCAGGGATCCACTTCCGCCACTTCCCCGGCCGGCGGACCACCCAGCTCCCGGAGGACATGGGGTCCGGCGCCGCCTGGGGCGATTACGACGGCGACGGCGACCCTGACCTGTACCTGGTGAACGAGTCGGGCCCCCTGAGTCCGAGCGGCGCGCCGCGCGCCGCCGATCCGGCCCCCTCGGCACTCTACCGCAACGACGGCGACGGCACCTTCACCGACGTGACCGGGGAGGCGCGGGTCGGGGCATTGGGCCTGGGCATGGGCGCGGCGTGGGGAGACTACGACGGTGACGCCGACCTCGATCTTGTCGTGACCCGTTTCGGGACCAACCTGCTGTACCGCAACAACGGCGACGGCACCTTCACCGACGTGTCGGCGACCGCGCGCATCGGATCCGAGGAGGGATTCTGGACCGGGGCCTCGTGGGCCGATTACGACCGTGACGGCGATCTCGATCTCCACGTCTGTGGCTACGTCCGCTACGTTCAGGACGACGACGCCCGGAGCAAGTCGTCCTTCCAGTACGGCGCGCTGCTCCCCTACACCCTGAACCCGTCGTCGTATGCCCCCGAGCGCAACCTCCTGTTCCGCAACGACGGGGGCGTCTTCCGCGAAGTGGCGAAGCAGGCCGGAGTGGACAACACCTCGGGGCGATCGCTGTCGGCGTCCTGGTGCGACTTCGATGGTGACGGCTGGCCCGACCTGTACGTCGCCAACGACATCTCGGACAACGCGATGTACCACAACAATGGCGACGGCACATTCACCGACGTGAGCCATTCGGCCTGGGTGGCCGACTATCGCGGGGCGATGGGCCTAGGCGTGGGCGACTGGGACAACGACGGCGACTTCGACATCTTCATCACGCACTGGATCGCCCAGGAAAACGCACTGTACGACAACCAGAAGGAGAAGATGCCCCCGACCCGCCAGGAGCCGATGCACTTCATAGACAAGGCCGACATGCTTGGGCTGGGCCAGATCGCGCTGGACTACATCGGCTGGGGCACGGCGTTTTTCGACTATGACAACGATGG
>JAWPNA010000132.1:0-2720 GCA_045402695.1 Acidobacteriota bacterium | reverse complement strand
GCACCGGCCCGGCACGTGCGCCGGCCGAAGGCGCGCCAGACCGCCGGCTGCAGGCCGTAGTTAGCCAGTACTTATCTACCGTATCTCGAATGAACACAAGTCACGGCTGGTTACCGACAGAGTAGTCCACGGATCGACGGTCAGATAACCCATGCGGACGCTGATCCAATATCGCCCAGGGATCCAGCCACCTTCGATCTGCCACTTGCGCGCATCAGTCTTGATGATAAGAGTGCCACCAGGCGGGACTTCGTGAGTTGGAAGCGCGTGCGGGAAGTCGACCGAGGGTCGCGTGACGTTGCGAAGACTCCCTTTCTCAAAAGTGTCTCGGTAGACGGCCTGGATGTCAAGACCGATCGTCTCATAGTTCTTGTCAGTGGGAACCAGGGATGGAGAGCCGTGGCGTAAGGGCCTCTTCATGTTGTTGTGCAGCTCGACGACCAAGGGTATGTCTTCTCCCGGACGAGTCGCGTGCAGTGGTACCGCGCAGCTCAGCAATGCAAGCGGTTTTTCGCTTGCGGAACCCGCTGAAGGCGACTCAAAAAGAAGGGTCAAGAACAGCACGGAAAACATAAACATGGTGAGGTGCTTTCTCCAATCTGGCCAACGATGCGCGTTGAGCCGCGGCGTGCTTTTCGCCGCCGGCTCCAAGCCGAGGTTAGCAGGCCTATTGATTTTAGAGATCGGTGGGGCGAAGGCCGGTATGCTTCGCGATTCTCGCCAACATGCGGGGGCCGATTTCTTCACGATCGTGGAAGGCAAAAACGACATCGGGCCAGCCTTCTCGAGCGATGGGAGCCCGTCTCCCTCTTCACCTGCCATCCGATTCTCAGGAGAGCTGCCAACACCCTGCGCGCTCGAGCGCTGGGCCACTCGCTCATGCGGCCTGGAAGGAAATGTCCTGCACCTCTGGACCCGCTTCCCCGTGTTCTATCCGGTCGGCGACCACACGAAGAGCGAGGGCTTTGGCCTTCGCGATAGCTTCTTGGGCCGACGGGCCGTATGCCAGAACGCCCGGTAACTCAATAACTTCCGCGATCCACCGCCCGCCATCTTCCTGTTCGATCTCGACCGTAAGAACCATTTGTTCCTCGAGCAAGGTTGTTGGTAAGAATTCTACGCTAGGGGCTCGCGACTGGCTATCGAAACTTTCTTGGCTGTCCTGCTAACGCGGGCCATCACCCGCGGGCCATGCGGCGCGCCGGTTGCCGCCCTTCGCAGGCGGCTTGACGCATGTGACCGTCGGGTGCATGGCCATGTTAGGTGCCTAGTGGGTACTAACCGGGTACATAGGTGACACTTCTGACCGGGAACATGGGTGACACGACTAACCTTGTCGGTCAACTGGAGGTTGGCCGATGCCCTGGATGGAGACGTCACCCGTGGAACAACGCAATCGATTCATCGAGGACCACCGTTTGGGACTCTACGCGATGAAGGAGTTGTGCCAACGTTACGGTATTAGCCGGAAGACCGGCTACAAATGGCTGAGCCGATTCGAGGACGGTGGCCGGTCCGCTCTGGCGGATCGGAGTCGGGCACCTCACCACTGTCCCCATCACATCTCCGAGGAGATCGCCCGATTGATCTGTGACGCACGCTCTCACCATCCGAGCTGGGGACCCGAAAAGCTTCTCGACTGGCTCCGGCCACGGCATCCTCACTTGGCCTGGCCGGCGGTCAGCACGGCCGGGGATCTGCTGGCCCGCCGGGGAATGGTGAAGAAGCGTCGCTGTCGACGCCGATACCAACACCCCGGGGTTGTTCCCCCCACGACCCGACAGCCCAACGACCTTTGGACCACCGACTTCAAGGGCCATTTTCGAACCCGGGACGGGGTCTACTGCTACCCGTTGACCATCGCCGATCTCCACACCCGCTGCCTTCTGGCCTGTCACGGTTTGCTTTCCACCCAAGGAAAAGGCGCCCGCCCGGTCTTTGAGCGATTGTTCCGAGAACACGGTCTGCCCAATGCCATCCGCACCGACAACGGCGTTCCCTTCGCCACCTGCGGCATTCACGGCCTCTCCCAGCTCAACGTCTGGTGGCTCCGCCTGGGCATCCAGCATCAACGTATCTTTCCCGGCCAGCCTCAGCAAAACGGAGCCCACGAGCGCATGCACAGGACGCTCAAGGCAGAGGCCACCCGTCCTCCGCGGGTCAACCTTCCGGCCCAGCAGCGAGCTTTCAACCGGTTCCGTCAGATCTACAACGAGGAGCGCCCCCACCAGTCTCTCGGAGGGAAAACTCCCGCATCGCTCTACCGACCCTCGCATCGCGAATACACGGGGGCGCTGCCCCCCATCGAGTACCCTGGCCATTTCATCGTCAAGCGCATTACCAACGCCGGCACCTTTCGCTTCAAGAAGCGCCTGCTGTTCATCGCCAACGCCCTGAAGCAACACTCCATCGGTCTCGAGGAAGTCGACGATGGCATTTGGTCCATTCACTTCTGCAACGTCCTCCTCGGGCGGGTGGACGAGCGGGACTACGTGATTCGTGACTGAACCGGAGGACCTCACAAGTGTCACCCATGTTCCCGGTTTATTTTGTTACCTATGTTCCCGGCTGCTCACTCGCGCCACTCCTGTTCCAGCAGAATCCTACGAACGCGGGCTGGCATCTGGTCCAAGACTGCGCATCCCGAGATTGAGAATGCTGTGGCGATCTCGTTCGTGACAGTAGAGGAACTTCGTAGCACAGCTGCTGGGTGCGCAGTC
>JAWPNA010000270.1:0-8753 GCA_045402695.1 Acidobacteriota bacterium | reverse complement strand
CCTCTCCGAAGCGCAGCCGGCGGAAGCGCGCCGGCTTGCGGAGCTGGACGTCGGGCCTCCGCACCGCCTCGCATGCCAGGCGCGCCTCAAGGCGGGCGACGGCGAGATCACCGTCGTGGCCTGCTGAGCGCCATGCCCGACTCTCACAAGGTCGTTTTCTTCGACGTCGGGGGGACCCTGGTCGAGGTGTCGCCATCGGTAGGCCACGTCTACGCACTCGCCTGCGCGCAGAAGGGAGCGCACGTCTCCGCGGCGGACGTGCAACAGGCGTTCGACCAGGCGTGGGTGACGCTCTCCGGGGACGTGCCGAGGGGATCGGACCGGTACGCCATGTTCCCCGGCGGCGAGCACGAGTGGTGGGAGAAGGTGTCGTGTTTTGCGTTTGACCTGTGCGGTGTGCCCGCGGCTCGCAGGCCGGCGGTGCCGGAGCTGCGCGCCGTCTTCGCGAAGGCCGAGTCGTGGCACGTCTACCCCGAGGCGCGGGCCGCGCTCGCCACGCTGAAGGATGCCGGGTTGAGGCTCGGCGTGATCTCGAACTGGGACAGCAGACTCCCGGCCCTCATGAGAAGGCTCGGGCTCGACGGGTACTTCGAGTCGTTGATCTACAGCGCGGGCACCGGGTACGAGAAGCCGCACCCGGCGATCTTCTCCACGGCGCTGAAGGCTCTGCGCGTGGACGCCTCACAGGCCGTGCACATCGGGGATCGGCTCGACGAAGACTACGCCGGGGCGCGGGCGGCGGGACTGGGCGCTCTGCTTCTGTGTCGGGGGATTGTCCCCCCGGATCTGCGCGATGAGGTGAGACGGTGGGGAGACGAAGCCGACCTGGTGCTCGATCTGGAGGCGGCGGTCAGGCGCGTCGTCGCGTGAGGCGTTCGTCGCGCGACGAAGCCCTCGATCTGATGCGAGACGGCCTCGCGACCTTCCTCGAAGGCGCGCTTCGCGTCGCGGGGGGAGTGCCAAAGGTGGCGAGCGCGAACCTCTCCGCGCGCGTGGCGAAGACCTGGCGAGACGAGCTGCTGGCCGGCTACCGGCAGGATCCCGCCGCGATCTTGTCACCGCTTCGGTCCAGGCCGGCCCGGGACCTGGTCGCCGCTCGCGACCTCGAGTTCACCTCCACGTGCAGGCACCATCTCCTGCCTTTCATGGGGCGGGTCCACCTTGCGTATGCTCCGGCGGGACGGATCACGGGGCTGTCCCGGCTCGGCCGTCTGGTGGACTGTCTGTCGCGCCGCCTGCAGCTCCAGGAGACGCTCACGCGCGAGATCGTCGCCGCGATCCAGCGCCACCTCATCCCCGAGGGGGCCGCGTGCGTGATCGAGGCCACGCACGCCTGCATGACCATGCGCGGGGCGCGCAAGACGCGCAGCGTCATCGTGACCGCGGCCTTTACTGGCGTCTATCGGGCGAACGCCTCCCGGAGGCGCGAGGTGCTGGCCCTGCTCGGGTACACCGGATCGCGCCGGGCCTCATAGCGGCAGGTTGGTCTGCGTGATCAGGTGGCGGCTGGCCAACTCGCCCATGATGACCATGATCAGGGCGACGTAGAGAATCCCCGTGGCCGACTGGGTCGAGGAGATCTTCGCCGTCCTCCAGATCATGACCGAGAGGATTCCGGGGCCGACAATGCCGGCGAGAATGTGCACGAGCAGAAAGACCCCCGCGAACGGATCCAGCCCGCCCTCGGGAAACACGGCAAGCGAGGCCCGTCCGGTGTCGAAAAGCAAGGCCAATGTGGGCGCCAGCGCCGGACCGTTCATGGCCAGAGACACCGCGAGCACGGCGCAGCGCGCCGCAATGGCCGCCATGCAGACGAGGCTGAGGCGCTGCAGATGGGAGATCGACAGGCCGGGGACGTTGAGGTAGTAGTGTCCCAGGATCATCGCGATGAGGACCGATCCGGTCAGAACTCCCGAGGTCAGCGCGTCAAGGGGGTACAGCAGCGCCGACAGGATTGAGGTGTCGCGCGAAGGAACCAGCGCCAGAGCATCACGCGCCGCGGCGGCGGCCGCCGGCGGCAGCGCCGCGAGCATCAGACGCCACCCGGCTGTCAGGCGGCCCAGGTGAAACAGCCCCGCCGAGATCATCAGCAGGAGGGCGGCGGCCAGAAACATCGCGGTCGAGGCGCGCTGGGCCGGTGCCGCCCCCCCGTTCATGACGACGGCGAGCTGGCCCAGCAGGATCAGCAGCGCCGCCTGCGCCGTGGTGAGCTGGAAGAACTTGCGGCCTGCCGCGCGCGGCGGGACGAGCATCAGGACCAGAATCGACCCGAAAGCCGCCTGAGTCAGGAAAAGGGAGAGCAATCGAACGAGACCTCGAAGCAGGAGGCCCGCGTGGCGCCTGCGCTCGCGCGGGCCGTGGCTTGACAGTGGGAAGACCGCTGTTATACTTCATCGCGGACTGAATCAGTCCACAATCATGTGAGCTTGGCGAGGATAGTACTGCATCCGGGAGGCGCTTGCGCGATGGTCCCACCGGTCGAAACGGGCGGCCTGCTGCTGGAAAGTGACGAGAGGACGAGCCTCGGAATGCTCGATCAGAGGTTCAGCCCCAACATCATCACGACCACTCTGGACAAAGTGTTCAACTGGGCGCGCAGGTCGGCCCTCTGGCCCATGTCGTTCGGCCTTGCCTGCTGCGCCATCGAGATGATGGCGGCCGTCGCCTCCCGCTACGACATCGATCGCTTCGGCGCTGGAGTATACCGGGCCACGCCGCGCCAGTCCGACCTGATGATCGTGGCCGGCACGGTCACCGAGAAGATGGGGCCGGTGCTCAAGCGCCTCTACGATCAGATGCCCGATCCGAAGTGGGTCATATCCATGGGCGCCTGCGCCACCTGCGGCGGGCCGTTCCCGACCTACAGCACGATGCAGGGAGTGGACCGCATCGTGCCGGTGGACGTCTACATTCCGGGGTGCCCGCCCCGGCCGGAAGCCCTCCTTCACGGCATCCTCAGGCTGCAGGACAAGATCGACAAGATGACAATCGCTCGCCGCTCGTAAGGAACGGAGCCGCCGATGGCCATCGTGGTCTCCCGGGAATTGAGCTGGCTGGACCGGATCTACCTGCCCGGGATCTTCAGGGGGATGTGGGTCACCTTCAAGCACCTCTTCCGGCGCAAATTCACCATGCAGTATCCGGAGAAACGCTGGACCTTTCCGGAGGGGTTCCGCGGCGTGCCCGCCCTGGTGAAGGACGACAACGGCCGGACCAAGTGCGTGGCTTGCTACATGTGCCAGTTCGTCTGCCCGCCGCGCGCCATCGCCATCACCGCGGGCGAGCTGGGCGAGGGCAACGTCGAGAAGTACCCCGAGCAGTTCGAGATCAACATGCTGCGGTGCATCTACTGCGGCCTGTGCGAGGAGGTCTGCCCCGAGCAGGCGATCTTCCTGATGAAAGACTACGAAGTGGCCGGGACCAAGCGCAGCGACCTGATCTTCGACAAGGAGAAGCTGCTGGAGATCGGCGGTGTGCGGCTTGACCCCATCATGAAATGGGCGCACAAATGACCGCGGCGCCGGGTCTGATCGCAGGCAAGCTCTCCGCCGAAGGGGAGAAGAAGGTCGCTCAGGCCCTGAAGGAGTCCAACGAGGGGATCTTCGTGACGCGGCTTCACGACGTCGTCAACTGGGCGAGGAAGAACTCCCTCTGGCCGATGCCGCTGGGCACGGCGTGCTGCGCGATCGAGCTGATGGCCACCGCGGGACCGCGCTACGACCTGGCCCGCTTCGGCGCCGAGAGGCTCTCCTTCTCGCCGCGACAGGCCGACCTGATGGTCGTGGCCGGGACCGTCAGCAAGAAGATGGCGCCCGCTCTCAGAATGATTTACGACCAGATGCCGGAGCCCAAGTGGGTCATCGCCATGGGCGCGTGCGCTTCATCGGGCGGCATGTTCCGCTCCTACCCCACCGTGCAGGGGGTCGACCAGATCGTGCCGGTGGATGTCTACATCTCCGGGTGCCCGCCCCGGCCCGAAGCCCTCCTGTACGGCCTGCTCCTGATCCAGGAGAAGCTGAGCAGGGGAAAATCCTGAACGTGATCGACGGCGAGGGCGGGCGGCGGGACGATCCCGTCCTGACAGCCTGGCTGCGCGAGAGGATCGGGGTGCGCGGTCCGATCCCCTTCACCGAGTTCATGCAGGCCGTTCTCTACCATCCGCGGCACGGATATTACTGCCGCCCCGAAGCCACCACCGGCCCGGCGGGGGACTTCTACACCAGCCCCGACGTTCACCCGGCCTTCGGGCTCCTTGTGTCCCGCCAGATCGCGGAGATCGCCGTTGAGACCTCCGGCGGCGCGCGGCTCTTTCACGTGATCGAGGCCGGCCCGGGGACCGGAAAGCTGGCACGGGACATCATCGAGGGACTGTCCTTGGAGAACCCGGAACTCGCCCGCCGCGTGATCTACACACTGGTGGAGGTCAGCCCGTCGCTGCGGCGCGCCCAGGAGGGGAGGCTGGCCGGCAGCGAGAAGAAGATCGCCGGGATCTCGTGGGCGTCGTGGCACGATGTCCTGGAACACGCAGGCGAGCTCTCGCGCGAGGGAGAGTTTCACGGATGCGTGGTGGCCAATGAGTTTCTCGACGCGTTGCCGGTGCACATGGTGGAGCGTCATGGGGACGATCTTCTCGAGGTGCACGTGGCCGTGGATGGGGAGAGGTTCCACGAGGTCCTGCTGCCGCCGGCCACCGGCCGGCTGGAGGAGCACCTGCGCGGGCTCGGGCTGGATCTGGCTGAGGGCCAGCGAGCCGAGATCGGCCTTGCCGCGCTGGACTGGGTGTCGAGCCTGCAGCGGGTCTTCCGCACAAAGGCCGGGGAAGGCCGCGGGGGCGCCGTCATCGTGGATTACGGATACCCGGCGCGCGAGTTGTATGATCCCGTGCGCCACCGCGGCACGCTCATGTGCTACTCGGGGCACCAGGCGGGCGATGACCCGTACGCGCGCGTGGGGCGCCAGGACATGACCGCGCACGTGGATTTCACCTCGGTTCAGCGGCGAGCACAGGCAGCCGGGTTCGATGCCTCGCCCGTCGTCACGCAGCTCAAGTTCCTGGTGTCGCTGGGGCTGGCGCGGATGTTCGCCGATCTGGCGGCCGCGCCGGGGGCGGGCGCCACCGCGACGGAGGGGGTGCGCAATCGTCTGGCGCTTCATCAACTGATGACGCCGGGCGGTATGGGAGAGATCTTCAAGGTCGTCCTTCTGACCCGAGGGACCAGCGCCTCCAGCCTGACGGGGGCGCAGGATCCGTTCACGCAGGTTGCGGGGACGTCGCGATGAGTGATGGATGCCATGAGATCGTCCTCGGCGCGGAAGAGGAGGCCTCGGCGGAGCTGCCGACGCGGTACGGATCGTTCCGCGTGCACGCGTTCGCCCCCGAGGTGGTCTCCGCGGAGCATGTGGCGGTGGTGAAGGGCGACGTGCGGGACCTCCGCGGCGTGGCGGTCCGCCTTCACTCCGAGTGCCTGACGGGCGACGTGCTCGGCTCGCGGCGGTGCGACTGCCGGGCGCAACTCGAGAAGTCCCTCGCGCTGATCGAGGAGGAAGGCTGCGGTGTGCTTCTCTATCTGCGCCAGGAGGGACGCGGCATCGGGCTGTTCAACAAGATCCGCGCCTACCGGCTGCAGGAGGAAGGGCTCGACACGGTCGAGGCGAACCTCAAGCTGGGATTCGACTCGGACCACCGCAGCTACCGCGACGCGGCGCGCATCTTGAGGATCCTCGGAGTGAGGTCGGTGAGGCTCATCACCAACAACCTGTCGAAGATCGAGGGTCTGCGCGAGGAGGGGATCGAAGTGCAGGAACGCATTCCCCTCATCACCGAGCCTGACGCGTTCAACGCCCAGTATCTCAAGACCAAGGCGGAGAAGTGCGGCCACTTGCTGGATCCTCAGGAGGGCCCCCCGTGCCCGGGAGACTGACCGACTTGTGAAAAGGGAGAGCTGACCTTGGGCTTCGTGAGAGTGGCGCGGGCGGATGACCTGACTCCGGGTCAGGTCAGGAGCGTGCGCGTGGGTGTGCGCCGCATCGCCGTGTTCAACGTCGCCGGAACGCTCTATGCCATCGAGGACGCGTGCCGGCACATGAAGGCGCCGCTCTCCACGGGCCGCGTGGAAGGCACCACGCTGACCTGCTCCTGGCACGGATGGAAGTATGACGTCACCACCGGCGAGTGCCACGACAAGGCGTGGGGCTGCGTACGTACGTTCGAGGTGAAGGTGGAAGCGGGCGAGGTCCTCGTCTCCGACGTGGAGAGGCCCCGTCCGGGCGATCAACCCGAGCAGGACCTCGACGACATCCCCATACCGATCTTCCGCTCCTGAATCGATGATCGTCCATCCACGGATCACCGGAGTCGTCCTCGCGGGCGGGCTCGCGGCGCGGATGGGAGGCGCCAACAAGGCGCTGCTTTCCCTGGGCGCGGCCACGACCCTCGAGAGAATCCTCGCCGTGTTCGCGGGGCGGTTCGCCGGCTGCGTGGTCGTTGCGCCCGATCCGCTTCCTTTCATGGGCCTCCCTGTGACGGTCACCGCTGATCGCCTCCCCGGGTGCGGCCCGCTGGGAGGCATGCACGCCGGGCTGGCGGCGGTGAAGACCGACTTTGCGTTCGTGTGCGGCTGCGACATGCCGTCGCTGTCGGGGCCGCTCGTGGACTTCATGGCGTCCCGTGTGCGCGACGGCCGTCTGCTGGTGCCCATCCGCCGGGGCCGTCCGGAGCCGCTGCACGCGTTCTACCCGGTCTCGTGCCTGCCCGACGTAGAGCAGGCGCTCGAGGAAGGGGTGCGCATGATGCTCGACTTCTTCGCGCGGACGCCGGTGGACTATCTGTCCGAAGAGGAGTACCGAGGCATCGATGGGGCCGAGGCGTCGTTCTTCAACGTCAACACGCCGGAGGACCTTGAGTCGGCGCGGCGCTTTTCTCCCGATGCGTGAAGGACCTAAGTTGGTGTTTGAGGAGACTGGCCGAGAGTGAAGATCATCTCCGTGGCGGCGCCGGGAAACGGCTCGGGCAAGACGATGGCCCTCAGCGCGATCCTCCGGGCGTTCCCGGGTCGGCTGAGGGCGGTGAAGTTCACCACCGTCTTCAAGGACGGAATCAACTGCCCGCGCACGGAAAAGGCGTGCGCCTGCCGGGAGCTGCACGGTCGCTTCACGGTGGTCACCGACCCGGAGGTGCTGGCCACCGAAGACACCGACACGGGGCGCCTGACCCGGGCCGGCGCGAGGTCGGTGCTGTGGTGCCTGGCGCTGGCGGGAGCGCATCGCGAGGCGTGGGATCACCTCCGGACCGACCTGCTGGCCGCGGAAGATGATCTCATCACCGAAGGCAACTCGGTCATCCCGGTGCTCGATCCCGATCTCCTCCTGATGGTGATGAGCCCGCGGCTGCCGCGCGAACGATGGAAGCCCGACACCTGGAGCCTGGTCCTCAGGGCCGACCTGGTGGTCATCAACCCGTTCGATTCCAGCCGCGAGGCGTGCGAGGCTTTGGCCGAAGAGGTCGCGCGCGCGCGCGGGGGGCAGCGGCCTCCCACCGAGGATGTCTCAACGCCGCTCTCCTCCTGGAGCGATCCCTCCCTCCGAATGGCCGTCGGCGCCTCGCTGGGCGGCCCCGGCGAGCGCCGGCCCGGCGCGGCGCCCTGATCGCATGACGCTCACGGGCCGCCTTCTGATCCTGCTGCACGCCGTGTCGGCCCTGTTGATGGCCGGGGCCGTGGCCATGGGATACGGCGCGGCAGTGGGCGTAGTCGAGGTGCCCGTTCACCTGCGCTACGGGTTCTTCACCTCGCTGGGGATCGTCTTTACGCTGGTCATGACGATCTTCTACTTCGTCGGGATCGGCGCCAGCATGCGCGAGGTTGCCGGGGGCCATCGGACGTGCGCCGCCCATCTCGAGGAGGCGGCCCGGCTGCGCCGGCAGCTCGCCCTGCCTCTGGGGCTCGCGCTCGTGACACTCATGG
Source organism: Acidobacteriota bacterium (assembly GCA_045402695.1). Lineage (GTDB taxonomy): Bacteria > Acidobacteriota > Polarisedimenticolia > JACPZX01 > DASXTC01 > JAWPNA01. The sequence goes on along the minus strand of JAWPNA010000270.1, from coordinate 792 downwards.
CTGCCGTCATCCTGGGAGGCGGAAGCCATACACACAAGCTGCCTTCGTGGGTCCACCACGGCGCCGCGCTCTGGGCCCTCGTCTGCAACCTGTACGCCGGATGGAGGTCGATCGACTCCATCCGCACCAACGAGAGACTCATCGTGACGCTCGAGGAGGCGATCTCCCGGACGTGACGGCCGGGAAAGGGAGACCGGAAAGGACAGACTCCCACACTTGTCTCGGCCGACTTCGTCCATGCGCGCGTCCGGTAAAGATCGCCCGCCGCCGAGCCGCGCAGATGGCCTGCACATCAGACGGCGTACCTGTGGTGGCGGCAAGGCGCAGGTGCTTGCCCGGCCTCACTCCCTGGGGATATAGTGACGACTGCGTGGCCAGCCGCCGTCCACGAAGGGCGTTGTGATGGCCTTCCGTTCACGCTGACACCAAGACACATGGCGGGCCGGCCCCACCGGCGATGCACTCGAGCGCGCGGCCGGCCGAGCGGTCTTACATGGGCGAAGCCTCGCTGCATATCACGTTCGAGGCTCAAGAGTGCCCCGACGCAAGGTGCGGATTCCAGAGGACTTGGTTGTCCGCCGTGCTCCGAGCTCCTGGCTTACGCAGCCTGGCGGTCAGCCGTAACCCATGACGTAGTTCAGCCGATTTCTAGTTAGAAGAAACAGGTCACCAGAGGTTTGAACCACATGGGTTGGTGATGGTAGTGACGGCCCTGCCTGGTCGGCTCTCGGAACGCATGCAAGAATGTCGAGGGGGTAGCCGTCGCAAGCTGGCGGCAGCCGCTAATCGCGC
>JAWPNA010000047.1:0-2452 GCA_045402695.1 Acidobacteriota bacterium | reverse complement strand
TCCACCGTCGCGTCCACGAATCCATTGCCCTCGCCGCGGTACAGGTTGCAGAAGGTGTCGCAGCCGCACGCCAGCAGGTCGAACTTCCCGTCACCGTTGTAGTCGAGCCACGACGTGGGGCCCGCCCCGGCGTACCTGTTGATGTGCAGCTTGGGGGCGATGTCGGAGAACTTCAGGTTGGGGGGCGAGGCTCGATCGTAGCTCTCCTCACGCAGGGGAAACCTGTACTTTTCGGGCAGATCCTTCGGGTAGCCCCCCAGCATGTCGTACGCCAGCTTGATTCCCCACTGGTGCCGGAGGGTGGGCGAGAGGTCGTTCGCCTTGATGAACGCCTCCGCCGCCTTCTTGTAGCTCTTCTGCCGATACCAGCAATGCCCGATCCAGTCCCAGGCGGGCGCCGCGTCGAGTCCCTTCTCCGTGAGGGACGGGGCGAGGTTCTCGAAAGTCGCCCGGGAGGCGTCGTACTCCCCGCTGTCGAGGAGGATCTGGGCCAGCAGCATGTGCGTCTGAAGGGCCACGTCGGAATCAGGGAGCGCGGAATCGAGGACCTTCTCGATCTGGAATCGTATGACGTCGTAGGTCCAGGCGGAATCCTGCAGCACCCTCTTGGGATCGTCGGCACGGGCCAGCCTCAGATCGGAATCCTTCAGCCACCTCGCATAGCGCAGCCTGATCTCCGGTCGATCCGGATGGCGTTCGATCAAGTCATCGAACAGGTCGATCGCTTTGGTCGGATTGTAGTGGTTCGGTATTTTCAGGCCGTAGACGTCCGCGAGCTGCATCCGCACGTAGTCCCGGTATGGATCCAGCCGCAGCGCCTCTTCGATCTGTCCCACGGCCTCAGTCAAGGGCGCGCGCTTCTTCAGCGCCAGCTCGAGCAGCGAGCGGCCCAGGTAGAAGTGGGCGTCCGGGTCGTTCGCGGAAAACTCGAGGCTCTTCCGCAGCTCGGCCACCGCCCCCTCGTGCTGGCCCTGACGGGCGAGCTCCATTCCTTTTTGCAGGTGCGCGCGCGACTCGATCGTGCCGGGAGTCTGCGGTGAGGGGACGGCCTCGCCGGAGGAAAGCCCGGCGACCGCCAGCGCCGGGAGGATGCACATCGCCAGCGCCGCCATGACTCCGTGAAGGCTCCGTCTGGAAGGCATGCCGGAAGATACGCCCACGATCCCTGGGCGGTCAACCATCCCGCGCTGGAGCGGACGCCACCAGGGCGCCATCCTTCAGGCGCAGCGTCCTGTCCACTCTCCGCGCCAGCTCCTCGTTGTGCGTGGCGATGAGCACGGTCAGGCCCTCCGCGGACAGCGCCCGAAAGAGATCGAAGATGCGCGAGGCCTGCTCCGAGTCCAGATTGCCCGTCGGCTCGTCGGCCAGCAGAAGCTCGGGCTCGTTGATCAGCGCTCGTGCGATTCCGACGCGCTGCTGCTCTCCTCCGGAGAGCTGGTGGGGATAGAACGACCCGCGTTCAGAGATCTCTGCCTTCGCCAGCAGCTCGAGCGCCCGGTCGTGACGGCCCTTGTGGGAGAACATCAAGGGGAGCCGGACGTTCTCCACCGCCGTGAGCCCGGGCACCAGGCAGAAATCCTGGAAGATCATCCCCACGTGGTGACGTCTCAGATGCGTGAGCTCCGACTCGGACATCGTCTCCATGGCGCGGCTGCGGAAAAGCACGCTGCCCGAGGAAGCGCGATCCACTCCCCCGGCGATGTTGAGCAACGTGGTCTTGCCGCTTCCGGAGGCCCCCAGGATCGCGACCACCTGGCCTGGGCTCACCTTCAAGTCCACGCCACGCAGCGCCGAAACCGTCTCGGGCCCGCGTTCGAAGGTTCGGTGCACACCGCGCATTTCCAGAAGAGCCGGCACCTCCATCGCCCGGGCCTCAGGGAGACGCCGGCGCCGTGCGTTTGACGAGCATGTATCGATTCACCGGCAGCGAGTCCATGACCTGCCTCGTGTCGTCTGGCCATCTGATCTGCAGGCGCTCCACCTTGGTCGCCTTCCCCAACCCGAAGTGGAGGATCGGGGGGTCCGTGCTCCCGAATCCCCTCCCCGCGATCACCTGCTGTGTCTGGTTCAGGCTCCCGGCCTTGATCGTCACGCGTGCCCCCACCGCGTCGTGGTTCTTCCCCGGCTGCTGCAGCCTCACCTGGAGCCAGTTGTTCTTGTTGCCCGCCTCGTTGAGAAAGAACCTGTTCTCCCAGAAATCCCCGTGGAAGAATCCCCCCAACTCCTTGTAAACCTCGAGATCACCGTCGCCGTCCCAGTCGAGGAACGTGATGCCGTGCCCTTTGCCCAGACACCCCAACCCCGTGAATCGCGACAGATCCTCGAAGGTCCTGCCGCCGCGGTTGTGATAGAAGTTGTTGGGCTCGAGCCGCCGCAGCTCGGGGTTGCCGGTTCTGAGGTAGATGTCGATGTAGCCGTCGTTGTCGAGGTCCGCCACGCCCGCCGCCATGAT
>JAWPNA010000355.1:0-6202 GCA_045402695.1 Acidobacteriota bacterium | reverse complement strand
CGACGTGAAGATGCTGGCGATGGTGGGCGCCTTCCTCGGGGCGCCTCGGGTGGTGCTCACGATGCTGCTGGGATCGGTGATCGGGACGATTGTCGTCGTTCCGCTCGTTCTGGCCGGGCGCCGCGGCATGAAAACTCCCGTCGCGTTCGGCCCCTTCCTGGGGGTGGCCGCGATCATCGTCATGCTGTGGGGCTCCGAGATCCTCGAGTGGTACGGTGCGCTCTTGCCGGGAGAATGACCCATGGAGATCCGTGTGCAGGGGTACGAGAGCCAGGTCAAGCTCTTCCTGGTGCTGCTCGCGCTGTTCCTCGTGGCCGTGGGCGTGGTCGGCCTCAACGCCCTGTACCGGTCGCAGGCCCTGCTGGTCCAGGAGGCCGAAGGGCGGATCGTCTCCTCGTCGCGAGCGGTGCAGCGCGAGTTGATCGAGCAGGCGGGCGCGCGAGCTCCACGGCTGAAAGATCTGGCGCGCGCCTACTCGATCTCCTCGATCGAGATCGTCGATCGGGAGGGCCGGGTCATCCATGGCACCGAGCCGTGGCGGATCGGGGTGACCGATCCCGTCGCCGAGCAGGTCTGCCAGAGAGATCTCGGACGCCTCGATGCGGGGGCCGCTGTCATTCAGGAGCCTGTCGGCACCACGAAGGATCCCGGCGATTCCGAGTACGGCCCCGACAGGGGCGAGGTGTACGTCTTCCTCGCTCTCGAGAAGGAAGGCTCCGGATCGGCGTCGCTGCTCAAGGTCGGCCACGAGGTGCTGGGCGTGCGCACGGTGGCGCGGCAGATCCGCACCCTGGCCTGGATCCAGGCGATCGCCGGACTCGTGGTGCTGGCGCTCGCCATGCTGTTCGTGCGGTGGGTGCTTCGTCCGTACCGGGCGCTGAAGGCGGCCGCGCTGCAGATCGGCGAGCCGCCGACGCCTGAATCGGACGGACGCATCGACGACCCTCACGATCTGATCGCCTCGTTCCGCGGCGTTATCGGGAAGCTGAAGGACCAGGAGCGGGAGCTGGAACGGATGCGCGCGCTGGCGCGGCCCGGCGGGCCGTCCCCCGTCAGCCGGGAGCTGCTCGACGGCCTGACGAGCGGCGTGCTGATCATCGGTGCCGGCGGGAGCGTCACCGCCCTGAACCCGGCAGGAGAGGCGATCCTCGGGATGCAGAGGGACAGGATCGTTGGGCGCGATTTCCGCGATGTGTTCGCTCCCTCGCAAGCCTTGCTGCAGATCCTGCGCGACGGTGTGGAGGCCGGCAAGACACACTCGCGCGAGGTGGTGCCTTACGCGGGACGCCCCGGCGGCCAGGCCCATCTTGGTGTGACCGTGTCGTCGATCCCCCCGACCATCGCCCCGGGCGGCGGGGCCTTCTGTCTCTTCTCGGACCTGACCGAGATCCGCGGGCTGGCCGAGCGTGTCCGGCTGAAGGAGAACCTGGCCGGGCTGGGGGAGATGTCGGCGGGCATCGCGCACGAGTTCCGCAATTCGCTGGCGACGATCCTGGGCTACGCGCGCCTGATCGGAAGACGTGCCCCCGATGAGGACCGCGCCCGATCCCGGGCGGCCGAAGGGGGCGGGGTATGCGGCCACGGCGATCACGCGGGGGCCATCGTGCGCGAGGTCGAGTCGATCGGACGCGTCGTGGAGGACTTCCTGCGGTACGCGCGCCCCGCCGCGCTCCATGCCTCACAGTGGGATCCGCGCCTGGTGATGGCGGATGTGGCGGCTCAGCTCTCACGGGACTCGGAGCGGTCGGGCATCACCATCGCGATCGGGGGCGAGTGGCCCGGATCGATCCGGGCCGACGAGGTGCTGCTGCGGCAGGCGTTCGGCAATCTGTTGCGCAACGCTCTCGAGGCAATCCCGTCGGAGTCGGGGTTGATCACCGTGACGGGTGTGCTGGAGGAGGGAGGAGATCAACTGCGCATCGAGGTGGCCGACTCGGGCATCGGGATCCCTCCCGAGGTGCTGGCGCGGCTGTTCACGCCGTTCGTCACCACCAAGCAGCGGGGGACTGGGCTCGGGCTGGCGCTCGCGCAGAAGGCGATCGTGAGTCACGATGGGGCGATCACGGCGCGAAACGCGGAATCCGGGGGAGCCTGCTTCACCGTGACGTTGCCGGTGCAAATCTGATCTCCAGGCAGACCCACCTATCAGAACCCTGCTGACGGAAGCCCGCTGCCTGGATCGAGTCATTCTGTAACACATTCCCATACGCCGGATGCTCCGCCCTTACCACGTCCCGGCCGCTGCGGCCTGGACGGCCGCAGCGCAACCCTCTGAGAGAGCTGAAGAAAAAGCCGCGACCCGACAACGCCGTGCGGGTTGGCAGGCCGGTTGCTTGACTCCGGGCGAACGGGAGGAGGACTGAGATGAACCGAAACAGGGACAGGTGCCGCGATGAGTCGGGCTTCACGCTGGCCGAACTGCTTGTAGTGGTCGTCATCGTCGGCTTCATCGCGGCGGTGGCGGTGCCGAACGTCGGCTCCTTCTTCAAGGCGTACAAGGCCCGCTCGGCATCCGACCAGCTCGTAGGACACCTGAGGGCGGCGCGGCAGATCGCGGTCACCCAGCACCTGCCGGTCACATTCACCATCAACCCGTCACCATCGAATACCTACTCGTTCAACTACACGATCCCCGGCAAGCCGGCGACGACACAGAGCTTCTCGCTTCCGAAGGCCGTCACGGTCGCCAACGCGCCCACCGGCGCGCTGACGTTCAACCTGAACCAGACGGGCACCGTGAGCAACCCTTCGACTCCCGACGATCAGAACCCCACCGCCAACTACACGAGCCTGAGCATCAACATCGGCAGCGGGTATACCGATCTCTACAAGATCACTCTTTCGCCTGCCGGCAAGGTGGGCGCGAGGTTCACGCGATGAGCGCACAGCGAGGTCAGACGATGGAGCCACATCGATTCGGAACGGCGACGCCGGCGGACCCCGGCCGGAGGCGGCAGAAGGGGTACAGCCTCGTCGAGGTGCTCGTCTCGCTCGGGCTGATGGCGGGTGTCATGGTGTCCGTCTGCTCGATGTTCGTGCTGGGCGGGACGTACGTGAAGTCAGGCAAGCAGCTCACGCAGGCCACGGCCCTCGCGCAGGACATCATGGAGGACGTCAACAAAGAGTCGTACAACGGCCTGTACCTGTTGCTGCAGACCGGCACCCCCGATCCCAACGCCACCGGCATCACGTCCGATACGCGCACGTCGGGCAGCAAGGCCGACGACCTGTGGGGCGGCGACATCCGCTCCAAGCTGTTCGGCGGTTATGCCGTGGTTCAGATGACTCCCGTCGGCGGCACTCTCAGTACACCGACGTTCGCCTCGGGCGAGGGAATCCGCGTCAGCGTGCAGCTCGGATGGGCGGAGCTGAGAAGGAACCGAAGCGTGAAGATCGAGAGCGTCCGATTCTGACAGGTGCAACGAAGTCAATCGAGCACAGGAAGTGAACCGAGGCCGCCCGGACCCTGAACCCGGAAGCCCGGCTGAAGGAGAGGCCAGGAGGTAGATGCCGTGATCGAGTCCAGAGCATGCAAGCAACCCATCAAGATCGCAGCGCCCAGGCGGGCGGCCGAAGAGAGCCGGGAATCGGGCTTCACACTGGCCGAAGTGCTGGTGGCCGTCACGGTCATGGCTATCCTGTTCGTCGTTGCCTTCTCCCTGTACGACAGCCTGCAGAAATCGTTCAAGATGAACGAGAACGCGGCCAGCGAGCAGCAGAACACACGCGTTGCGTTCGACCGCATGGTGGCCGACGTCAGGATGGCCGGGTTCAACGTGAACCCCGACGGCGCCACCGCCAGGCCCGACGAGCAGATCGAGGGCATGTGGGACACGGTCATCACCGTGCGCGGCGACTACGATTTCGAGGACGCCTCGGCCAGGACGACTCCCGAGTCCACGCTAGGTGGCAGCTCGGCCACGTTCAAGACCGTCAGCACCGGCAACGACGAGATCGTGACCTACGCCCTCAGCAAACCGAACTGGACCGGGGGCTCCAGCGTCAGTTTCGTCGCGGACGTGACGGGTGTGCCGCGCGACGGCACCCAGGAGACCGTCACCATCGGCAACGTCGCGCTGACTCAGAACGAGCCGCCCTACACCTTGTACCGGTACACGGTTTCGGCGAACAGCACGGCAGTGGTCAAGCAGCCGGTTGCGGACAACATCAAGACGATGAGCTTCATCTACTACTCCGGAGCCGTCGACCCCAATTCCGGCGCGCCGATCACGTTGACGGCCGTCGGCGGCGGCGAATCCGCCGGTGATCTGGCGGCGCGCAAGGGGATCGCCAGGGTGAACATCGCCGTGGTCGGCATGACCGAGGACCCGGACCTGGCCTACATCGACCCCACCGATGCCAGCTCTCCCACGCGGCACTACCGGAAGTTCACGCTGGCCACCGACGTGACCCCCCGCAACCTGGGGATGGTGGGTGTGGTGGACATCGATCTTGACGATCCCAACGCCCCGACGAACTTCACGGCGTGCCAGGGGCACTGCAACGGGACGTACCTCAAGTGGGACAGCGGCGGCGACCCCGACATCGGCAGCTACACCGTGAGCTGGGGCACCTCGACGGGAAGCCTCACCAACGTGGTCTCGACGAACGACGAGAATCACTACGTCTCGGGGATCACCGGTGCCCACTACTACGCGGTGCGTTCCGTGGACTTGGTCGGCAACCAGAGCGGCAATGTGATCGTCGGGCCTTCCACACCGACAGATACCACCACGCCGGCCCAGGTCGCGGCGGCCTCCTGCACAGGGGATGCTGCTGCTGTCCTCGCGGCGCTGGACAACCAGATTGCCATGACCTGGTCGCCGCCCACGGGCAACACGGTGAACCTGAGTTGCGACGAGTCGCCCTATCCCATCCGGGATCTGGCCGGATTCCGGGTCTACAAGGGGGCGATCAACAGTTTCGATCCCAACATCTCGTCGCAGGTGATCCAGAGCTGGGACCCGAACACGCTCGGGGCGACCGCCGGCTCACTCGCCGACACCAACGTCGTCAACTGCCGCCAGTACTTCTACAAAGTGCAGGCGGAGGACCAGTGCGCAAAGCTCGGGGCCATCTCCTCCGTGATCGACGGCTCCTCCACGGCGAGTGATCCTCCCGCGGCGCCCACATCGGTGTCGGCCACCGACATGGGCCACGACCTGCACGAGGTCACGTGGAGCCGCGTCGCGCAGAGCAGCGGTGCTTCTCCGGCCAACATCCTGATCGACAAGTACAAGGTGCTTCGAGCGGTCGTGGCCGCTGGCGACGACCCGAACCAGGCGACCTACACCCAGGTGTTCAACGGGTTCGTGTCGAATCCCGCGAGCCCGCTCTTCTCGGACCCCAACGTTCCCAACATCACGGGGTTCCAGAGCTACTACTACCGGGTGGCGGCCCTGGACGACTGCGTTGGAAACGACGGACTTCTGTCGCCGCCCGACGAGGCGGAGCGCTGCAACTTCGGCGGCAGCGTCTCGATGAGCATCAGCCCCGGCGGAAGCAACGTCACCGGCAACCAGACCATCACGGTCAGCGCGAGCGGCTCGCCGGTGCAGAGCACGCAGATCGTGGTCAAGAACGCGAGCACCGGGGCGGTGATCTACACCGCGACCGACAGCACGGCGCCGTACGTCTATGTCTGGAACGCTTCCTCGGGCACGACGCCGGGCCAGGCGTACACGATCGACGCTTGGGTGACCAACAACTCCGGCTGTACGGAATCGACCTCCACCACCGTCACCGTCAACACGGTGGTCGCGTGCTGCATCTCGACCAACAACCCCAACCTGTCGCCCACCACCGGCGCGCTCAAGAACCAAGAGGTATTCTTCGACATCATCAACAACTGCGGCGACGACGTCCAGATCGACACGGTTGGGGTCCTGTTCACCAACAACGCCGGGCAGGGCGCCCAACTGGACGAATTCGCCTACAACATCTTCGACAGTCTCACGCCCGAGCGAAGGTTCGACCTGAGCCCTGACGCCAGTTCGATCGTGCCCTTCGACTTCACGGTGAGCCCGCTGGCGCCGGCCCTCGATCTGCTCAAGGGAAACGACGTCACGAGCCCCGTGCGTATCGGATACAAGTTCACGCGGCCAATGCTCAACAAGTCCGGCAGCATTTTCATCGGTGAGTCGATCAGGACCGGCTTCGTGTTCAGAGTTGCGAGCCAGTCCGGGACAGATCGGAAGAGCGT
>JAWPNA010000328.1:0-6738 GCA_045402695.1 Acidobacteriota bacterium | reverse complement strand
GCAAGGACCTGCTCGCCATGTCGCCGGAGGAACGGGCTGTCGCCGGCGTGTTTCTCGCGTTCCAGTACCCCGTTGAAATTCCCGGTGTCGGCAACCTTTATTTCATGAGGACGGCGCTCAACGCAATTCGCAAGCAGCGAGGGCTCGATGAACTCGACGCGATAGATTTCCTCGACCTGGCCAAGGAGAAGATGAAGCTGGTCGAGATGGACCAGAGCTTCCTGAACCGCTCGGTGAACGAAGGGTTTTCCGGAGGCGAGAAGAAGCGCAACGAGATCTTCCAGATGGCCGTGCTGGAACCGAAACTGGCGATCCTGGACGAGACCGATTCGGGGCTCGACATCGACGCGCTGCGGATCGTGGCCACGGGGGTCAACGCCCTGCGTCATGAGAGTCGTGCCATGCTGGTGATCACGCATTATCAAAGGCTGCTCGATTACATCGTCCCCGACTTCGTGCACGTCCTGTTCAACGGCCGGATCGTGAAATCCGGCGCCAAGGAGCTGGCCCTCGATCTGGAGAAGAAAGGCTACTCCTGGATCGAGGACGAGGTGCTGGCGGGACAGCCCGTGAGTCCTTAAGGGCGAGAGGTCTCCGCATGATCACGGTCGGCGAAGACAACGACATCTACATCTCGAGCTTCGAGCGCTTCGAGAAGGAGGCGCGCGCGGGCTCCTGGTTCGCGCCGACCCGCCGGGCCGCGATCTCGCGCTTTGCCGAGATGGGCTTCCCCACCACGCGGGACGAGGCGTGGAGGTACACGAATGTCGCACCTCTCGCGCGGACGCCTTTCCGGCCCCCGGCCACGGACGGGGCGGCGAGGGAGGCGCGATTCGAGCCTCAGCCGGATCATCTTCGCTTCGGCGAGTGGGCCGCCATCGAGCTGGTCTTCGTGAATGGGCGCTACTCCGAGCGCCTTTCCCGCGTCTCCGGTCTGCCTGACGGCGCGAAGATCTGCGGGCTGTCCCACGCATTCGACTCGGATCGGGAAACTCTCGAGCGCCACCTCGCGCGCTACGCCGACCACGCCTCCTTCGCGTTCACCGCGCTCAACACGGCGTTTCTGGAGGATGGGGCGTTCGTCCACATCCCGAAAGGCGCGGTCGTGCGCGGGCCGATCCACCTGCTGTTCATCTCGACTTCGTCCGGATCACAGCGAGAGCCGGCCGTCACCCATCCCCGCGTACTGATCGTGGTGGAGGAGGGCGGCCAAGTCACGGTCGTGGAAAGCTACGTCGGCAGGAAGGGCGAGGTCTACTTCACTAACGCCGTCACCGAGATCGTGGCCGGCGATGGCTCGGTCATCGACCACTACAAGCTGCAGCGCGAGAGCGTGGAGTCCTACCACGTCGCCACGATCCAGGCGCGCCTCGGGCGCAACAGCAGCCTCTCCTCGCTCAGCGTTTCCCTGGGCGCGCTCCTGGCGCGCCACGACATCAATGTGCTGCTCGATGACGAAGGCGCCGACTGCACGCTCAACGGGCTCTACGTGGTCGGCGGGCGGCAGCACGTGGATCACCACACGGTGTTGGACCACGCGCGGCCGCACGGCAACAGCCGCGAGCTGTACAAGGGGGTGCTCGACGGGCAGGCGCGCGGCGTGTTCGACGGCACGGTGATCGTGAGGAAGGACGCCCAGAAGACCGACTCGCGCCAGGAGAACCGCAACCTGATCCTGTCTCCGGAAGCGCTCGTGGACACGAAGCCGACCCTTCTCATCAATGCCGATGACGTGAAGTGCAGCCATGCAGCCACCATCGGTCAGATAGACGAGCAGTCGATGTTTTACCTGAGATCCCGCGGCATCGACGCGGCGGCGGCGCGGCGCATCATGATGCACGCCTTCGTGGGCGACATCCTCCGGAGGATCAAGATCGAGGTGCTGAAGCAGGGGCTCGACGGATTGCTGTTCCCCGAGCCTGAGTCCGAGCGCGACCCTTCCGCGGGGCTGGCGCCGGGAGGCGCGGTATGAGACACAACGGTGGAGTCCTGGTGGCAGGCGCCCGCAACGGGCGTGCTTCATCCCTGGACGTGTCGAGAATCCGGAAGGACTTCCCGATCTTGAAGCAGAAGGTGCGCGGCAAGCCGCTCGTCTACCTGGATAACGCGGCCACCACGCACAAACCGCAGGTGGTTCTCGACGCGATGGACGAGTTCTACAAGGGATTCAACTCCAACATCCACCGCGGGCTCCACTACCTCAGCGAGCGGGCCACCGAGGCCTACGAGAAGAGCCGCGCGCGGGTCCGTCAATTCCTCAACGCCGGGGAGGGCCGCAAGATCGTCTTCACGCGCGGAACCACCGAGGCTATCAACCTCGTGGCGCAGAGCTGGGGGCGCGGGCACGTCGGGCCCGGCGACGAAGTCATTCTCACCACGATGGAGCACCACTCCGACATCGTGCCGTGGCAGATGCTGTGCGAGGAGAAAGGCGCGAAGCTGAGGGTGGTGCCCGTCACCGACGCAGGCGAGCTGGCACTGGACGCGTACGAGAAGATGCTCGGGCCCAAGACGCGGATCGTATGCGTCGTGCACGTGTCGAACGCTCTGGGCACCGTCAACCCCGTGCGCCGGATCATCGAGATGGCGCACGCCCGCGGCATCCCCGTGCTGCTGGACGGGGCGCAGGCGGTGGCCCATGCCAAGGTGGACGTGCGGGCTCTGGACTGCGACTTCTACGCTTTCTCGGGTCACAAGCTGTACGGTCCCACGGGGATCGGCGTGCTGTACGCCAAGGCCGCGCTGCTGGAGGCGATGCCCCCCTATCAGGGAGGCGGCGACATGATCAGCTCGGTCAGCTTCGAGAAGACTCTGTACAACAGGGTGCCGCACAAATTCGAGGCCGGCACGCCCAACATCGCGGGGGCGATCGGGCTGAGCGCCGCCATCGACTACCTGGAGGGGATCGGGATCGAGAAGGCGGCGGCGCACGAGAAGGATCTTCTGGATCACGCCAACCGCGTGCTCCCGGCGATCCCGCAGTTGAGGCTTGTCGGCACGGCCCGGGAAAAGACCAGCGTCGTGTCGTTCGTCCTGGAGGGGATACATCCCCACGACATCGGGACGATCCTGGACCAGGAGGGGATCGCGATCCGCGCTGGGCACCACTGCACCCAGCCGCTGATGGCGCGGTTCGGAATACCGGCCACGGCGCGCGCTTCCATGGCTTTCTACAACACTCGCGAGGAGATCGATGCCCTGGGGGCGGGAATCCACAGGGTGATCGAGGTGCTGGGCTGATGACAGAGCTCACCGATCTCTACCAGGAGGTCATCCTCGACCACAACAAGAGGCCGCGCAACTTCCACAAGATGGAGGGAGCGGATCGGACGGCGGAAGGATACAACCCGCTTTGCGGCGACAAGGTCACCATCTACCTGGATCTGGACGGCGACGTTGTGTGCGACCTCAGCTTCGAGGGGGCCGGCTGCGCGATCTCGAAGGCGTCCGCGTCGATGATGACGGAGGCGCTCAGGGGCAAGAGCCGGGCCGAGGTCGAGGCGATCTTCGCCGAGTTCCACGCGTTGGTCACCGGCGAGACGACGCGCGGGGCGGCGGCGCCCGACCTGGGAAAGCTGGTGGTGTTCTCCGGAGTGCGGGAGTTTCCCGTGAGGGTCAAGTGCGCGAGCCTGGCATGGCACACGCTGAAGGCGGCGCTGGAGAACCGGAAGGAAAGGGCTTCGACGGAGTAGGGGGAACGGCCATGAGTGATCCTGCGGGTGACTTTCTCAAGACGGTCGTGGAGAGCCAGGCGGCGCAGCCAGAAGGGCTGGAGCAGAAGGTGATCGCGGTGCTGAAAACCTGCTACGACCCGGAGATCCCGGTGGACATCTACGAGCTGGGGCTGGTCTACCACGTCGGCGTGGACGAAACCGGCAAGGTCGAGATCAAGATGACGCTGACCTCCCCCATGTGTCCCGTGGCCGGCTCGCTGCCTCCGGAGGTTGAGGCAAAGATCGGCGCCATCCCCGGCGTGGCCAGCGCGAAGGTCGAAGTCGTGTGGGATCCGCCCTGGACCCCGGAGAAGATGACCGAGGCAGCCAAGCTCCAGCTCAACATGTTCTGAGATCATCTCTCGAGCCCGGGAGACACGCCGTGACCGAAAAGGCGAATCCAACTGGCACTCCAGCCAATCCAGGTCACAGCCTGGAGGAACTTCATCGCCCCACCCCTCCTGATCTTCTCGAGCGCGGCGCGCCCGTGCAGGGCGTGAACCAGACGCTCGATGCCCGGCTCTTCCTCCAGCTCCAGGTCTTCACCGGCTGCCTCGACACGGGCACGGTCGTGGGGGCAGTGCGCGGGAGCGGGCTGGAGGCGGTCGTCTACGCCAACGTGAACGATCCCAGGGGGGTGGGCGTGCTCTTGATGTCCGAGGATCCCGGGTTGTTCGTCGCGAAGGGGCGCGATCTGTTCACGCGGCCTCCCTTCTCGGGGCTGGCCCTGCTGCCCGACTTCACGATGATGGGCCGCACCTACTCCTCGGGGCGCGAGGCGGACCTGACGGACTTCCTGCTTCACAAGTCGCGCCGCAACGCCAGAAACCCCGAGCTCGGGTGGGCCATCTGGTACCCGCTGCGCCGGATCGGCGCCTTCAACCGCCTCTCGCGCGACGAGCAGGGCAAGATGATGCTGGAGCACGCGCTGCTCGGCCGTGCGTACGGTGAGGCCGGCCACGCCTTCGACATCCGCCTCGAGTGCCACGGTCTCGACCGCGACGACAACGAGTTCGTCCTCGGCATCGTCGGCAAAGAGCTCTACCCCCTCTCCCGCCTCATCAAGGACATGCGCCGCACCCGCCAGACCTCCGAGTTCATGGAGAAGATGGGGCCCTTCTTCATCGGCCGCGTCCTGTGGCAGGCTCCGATGCCCGCCGGCGGTGGCAAGGGATCCGGCTACTGACAGCCGGGGCCTTGCTCCTGGAAAACGACGAACTCTCACTCATGGCGCGGATTGCCCCCGCATCCCACGTCACCTTGTCCGGTACTGAACCTCTCGTTCGGCAGGGCTCCGCGGCGGGAGCGTCATACCCACAAGGGATAAGGGGTCTAAACATCCACCGGCACTCACTGCGGTCCGAGTACGAGGACCGAGTGCCCGGCATCCGCCGGGTCGCCGTTCTTGGTGCGGATCTGAACCAAGAATCCCGTCATCGTCTGGGCGGTGAAGTGACCAATGTTAAGCTCCTGAAAGTCGAAACAAGTCACGAGGACGGCGTAGTTGAGGCTCGTCAGAGGAGTCCGGAACGTGTACTGATAGAGCCCCTCCGCCAGGTGGCTTGCGGAGAGATTGAACCCACCGTCAAGCTGGTTGCTCGAACCAATCAGCGCCCAAGCCCTGATGAGGTTGTCCGTATACAGCGTGTTCATCTGCGGGGTCCCCGTAGCTCCAACCGTCTGCGTCGGAGCGAGCGCTGTGGCACGAACGGAACCGCTGACGTCCAGCTTCTCGACGGGGGAGTTGGTTCCGATTCCGACGTTTCCCGAGTCGGTGATGCGGACCTTCTCGGAGTTGTTGACCGACAATGTCAGTTGATCGGCGAGCCCATCGATGTCCACGGCCTTGTTGATGTTGTTTCCTCCCATGTCGAGAGCGGCTTCCATGGGGACCGTTCCGTTCGTCTTCACGAAGATCCCGGAATCGAAATCGTCAATGGTGTCGGCATTCAGGCCGCTCCCTGAGCCTTGCGGGCTGATGGTGGCCGGAGACTGAGCACCGGTGTGGTTTGCTCTGTCTAGAACCTCCGAGATCGTCCTGTCGCCGAGTCGATCCGCAGCGTGGGCGTAGGGAACGCTTGCCAGCTTCTGCCGGGGCAAGAGCACCGAGCCGTCCACGGTCACTTCGAGCCAGCGCTCCGAGCCGGTGAAGAGTGTCGAAGGCAGCGGCGTCCCTTCGCCGAGCAGCCTGTCCGCATCACCGCCGGTGATGGCAAGGGAAACGGGTCCCTCGGACCAGAGAGCCGTGCCGCCGGATGGGACGGCGAATATGGCGAAGGCGAGGCTGTGCGTGCCGACGAGGGGGACGCCCGCGCTGTCGGTCAGCCGCGCCTGGTAGCGAATCCGCTGAGGTGGAGCTGTTTGCGCCGTGGCAGTACCGGCGATCGCCACGCTTACGAAGAGGGCACAGGCGTTCGCCCATCTTAGGAAGAGAGTGCTCGTCATTCGTTCTCCTGTCGTTGAGAAGAGCCTGAACAAGACGATGATGCCGCGACCGGCGACGAGGTGGTTCGGCGCCGAATCTCGCCCTGTGGAAGCGCGACTCCTGACGCGTCGGTCAGCCTCGCCTCATACCGGATTGTCGCCGGTGGATCCGCCATCGTCGCAGGCGTGCCAAGCATGCCTATCAAGAGAATGATCGCAATGAAGAGCATTAGCGCAGCCGCGGCCCTCGTCATTCCTCTTGTCCCACGCCGCTGGGTGCCGCGGGCGACTCAGGCAATCCGGGACGCTTGATGAGTGCCCCCGATGCCTCTCTCACGAGAACGACCTTGCCGATGAGCTGGGTGACGGAGACCAGGCCGTACTGCCGGCTGTCCTCCTCGCTGGCCGGGTTATCACCGGCCACCACCACACTGCCCGGAGGCACGCGGCCTACCATCCGGGAGAGCTGCAGCCGGAGGATCCTGAAGTCACCGGAGTTCGCCGCCCGCAGCCCAGGGCTGGTGAGCGGCGCCCCATTGCGGATCATTCCCTCTTGACTGAACTCGAGGAGATCTCCCGCCGCCGCGATGACGCGCTTGAC
>JAWPNA010000156.1:0-5192 GCA_045402695.1 Acidobacteriota bacterium | reverse complement strand
GCAGCGGCGAACCCGCGAGGCGTATCCTCTGCGATACGTTGAGCGGGCGAGCCGTGAGGACGCCCGCCAGGTCTGGCAGATCCGCGGTCGCAGCAGGGGCTTCATGAATTGTGCGGGCTAGGCCGCGCGCCTACCGGCCGTTGAATGTCTGGGCTATAATCCGCCGTCGCGGGGCGGGCGGGCGAGGACAGGCGAAGAGGGAGCACGATGATCATCGAGTCTTTCCCCGTTGGCCCCCTCGCGTGCAACTGCGTCGTGCTCGGAGACGAAGCGACCAGGGAAGCCCTGGTGATCGACCCGGGCGATGAAGGGGAGAAGATCGACGAGGTACTCGATCAGTACCGGCTCGATCTGAAGTACATCCTGCACACACACGGACACATCGATCACATCCTGGCGGCCGATCACCTGAGGCGGCGGCGCGGCGCGCGCGTCTGCATTCACGAGGCCGACAGGTTTCTGTGGGATGGGCTCCAGATGCAGGCTTCCTTCCTGGGGATCAGCGCGGCGCCGGCGGGCCAGATCGATCAATATCTGAAGGAAGGGGACACGGTCCCCTTCGGTGAGCGCCGGGTGACTGTGATCGAGACGCCAGGGCACACGCCGGGCAGCGTCTGCCTGCTGCTGGAAGGAACCCCTCCCATGCTCTTCTCGGGCGATACTCTGTTTCAGCACGGGATCGGCCGCACCGATCTGTGGGGTGGATCGTACCCCGGCATCCTGCGGTCGATCCGCGACCGCCTCTTCACGCTCGATGAGGAGACCTTCGTCCAGCCCGGCCACGGCCCGGCCACCACGATAGGCGATGAGAAACAAATGAACCCCTTCCTGCCTGATGTCGCGCGGCTGCCCGACGTCTGAGACAACCCAACGGAGGAGATGGATGAACCCAGCACGATTCGCAGCTCTATTGGCCCTCGCGGCGGTCATCGCCGCGCCGGCCTTGGCCGAGGATCTCGCACTGCCCGCACTGTACAAGAGCCTGGCCGAGAAGAACCACTACCCGGCCGCCGAGGGGCTCAAGGACGCGCAGGCCGACGTCAAGTGCAACATACTCGACCAGCTCGTGGCGGCCTTCCCCGACGCGGTGGGCAAGCCGATCTCCGTCAAGTACGTCTGGAGCAGGCCGGGCACGGACGCCGCCCCCACCAAGAAGTTCATGGTGTCGGGGATCCCGGAGACTCTCACCGATCTCTCCAACCGCGCCGGCGCCACCTTCAAGGAAGCCGAGGATTTCGTGGTTGCCGATCCGGTCTACTGGACCATCGCCAACACCGACGCGAAGGCGGGCAACGAGGCCGGCAAGATCACCGTCACGGGAGGCGCCAAGAGCTCCTCGGACCCGATCAAGAAGCTGACGGTGGACATCGACGGTGCGACCTACCAGGTGCGTAAGATGGACTTGGACCTCGGGCAGGCACACGTCGTCATCGAGCAGAGCGGCAAGGACCTGGGGGGCAAATGGGGGATAGAGACCACCACCTTCTCCTACCCGCAGTACAAGAAGATCCTCAAATTCGAGTATGCTCAGGTCGACGGCTTCTGGCTTCCTTCCAAGATCACGATCGACTACAACGGTCTCGATGGCAAGTCACTGCAGCCCACGTACTCCTACCAATTCAGCAACTGGCAGGTGAACAAAGGCCTTCCGCCGGGGACTTTCTAGCCCGCGGATTCATCGCTGCGGTGCGGCCTTTTCCCGCGTGGGTGCCGTGGCAGGCGCCCTGGTGGGCGCCCTGGTGGGCGATGGTGACGTTGTGTTGGGATCGGCGACGGGGTCGGCGAAGCTGAGCGGAATGGGGGTCTCGAGGCGGCGGCGCTCATCCTCGTGATAGGCGGCGAGGCCGCTGGCGTAGTAGCCGAACGTGAAGACGAAATGGGCGATCAGGGCGGCCACGATCAGGGCTGCGATCCAGGACACCAGCAGAATCGGCCAGGGTGTCCGGGGGGGCTTCAGGATGATCATGGCTTCTCGTAGGCGATCCTGCCCCCGACGATCGTCATGGCCACGGCCGTCTCGAGGATCTCCGCGGGCGGCACGGTCATGATGTCCTTGGTCAGAACGGTCATGTCGGCCAACCGGCCCGGCGCGATCATGCCACGCAGTTCCTCCTCGAAGGCCGCGTAGGCGGGCCACGACGTGAAGCAGGCCAGCGCCTCGTCGCGGGTGAGGCGCTGTCGCGGGAACCATCCGCCCTCAGGCAGGCCCTTGGCGTCCTGCCGTGTCACCGCCGCGTAAAACCCCAACAAGGGTTTCTCCGACTCCACCGGGAAGTCGGACCCGCAGACCAACCGCGCTCCCGAATCGAGAAGCGTTCTCCACGCATACGCCCCCTTGACCCGCTCGGCCCCGAGCCGCTCTTCGGCCCAGTACATGTCGGAGGTGGCGTGCGTGGGCTGCATCGAGGCGATGATGCCGAGCGAGGCGAACCGGGGGAACTCCTCGGGGGCGAGCGTCTGCACGTGCTCGATGCGGAACCTGAGGTCATGCCCGGCGCCGTCACGCAGCGCGGCCTGAAGGGCATCGAGCGCGAGCCGATTGCCGCGATCGCCGATCGCGTGCACGGCAATCTGGAACCCGCGCTGGACCGCCTGACGGGCGATCCGCGTCAGGCGCTCGGGCTGCGTGCGCAGCAGGCCCGTATTGGCCGAATCGTCCTGGTAGGGAGCCAGCAGCGCCGCGCCGCGCGAGCCTAAGGCACCGTCCATGTACACCTTCACCGTCCGGACCGTCAGGCGGTGATCTCCCAGGCCGATCTCGGGCCCCTTGGCGAAGTGGTCGGCCAGCAAGGCATCGTCATCCGACAGCATCGCGTAGACCCGGAACGGGAAATCGCCCGCGACCAGGATCTCCCGGTAGAGGTCCAGCCCGACCTCGGAGACGCCGGCATCGTGCACCTGAGTGAGGCCCGCCTCCAGGCACTTCCTCATGGAGCGCGTGAGGGCCTCCCGTGTCTGATCGCGCGACGGACCGGGAATCTTCGAGAGAATCAAATCCTCGGCGTTGTCCACGAAGATGCCCGTCGGCTCGCCGCCCTCGTCCCTGATGATCTGCCCGCCGGACGGAGCGGGTGTGTGCTTGGTGATTCCCGCGAGAAGAAGAGCTCGGCTGTTCACCCAGGTGGCATGCCCGTCGATCCGCTCGAGCGCGACGGGATGATCAGGAGCCGCGGCGTCCAGCTCTTTCCGGGTGGGAAACGACGTCACCCTCCAGTCGTTCTGGTCCCATCCCCGGCCGGTGATCCAATCGCCGGGCGCGAGTGTGGCTGCCTTGCGCTTCACCAGGCCGGCGACCTGGGCGGCCGACTCCGTGCCCACCAGATCGAGGCGCGCGAGGGAGAATCCCAGTCCGGCAAGGTGCCCGTGCGCATCGGTGAGTCCCGGCACGATGGTGAGACCTGACAGGTTGATCGTCCGCGTCGCGGGGCCCTTGATCGACGTCAGCCCTGCGCTGTCGCCCACATAGATGATGCGGCCGCCGCGGATCGCCACCGCCTCGGCCTTCGGGCGGGCGGGGTCCAGGGTGTGGATGGTGCCTCCCGTGAGGATCAGATCGGGCGTGTCGGACGAGTCCATAGGGGGACTGCCGGAGAGAGCCATCGCGAGGATCCACAAGGTCAACATGCGCGGCTGGATTATACTGGCTCAGTTGTCGGGACGTCAGCAGGAGGCCGCCCATTCCCAGGCTCACGCACGTGGACCGCGCCGGCAAGGCCCGCATGGTAGATGTGGGCCGAAAGCCGGCCACGAGGCGCGAGGCAATCGCCCGCGCGTGCGTCACCCTGTCGCGGGAGGCGTTCGGCCTCGTGCGTCGCAACGGGCTCAAGAAGGGAGACGTCCTGGCTGTCGCCCAGGTGGCCGGCATCCAGGCGGCGAAGAGGGCTTCCGAGCTGATCCCACTGTGCCATCCGCTGCCGCTGGACGGTGTGGAGGTGAGACTCGAGCTGGACGAGCCCACATCGAGGGTCCTCATCGAGGCTGTTGCGCGGACGCGCGCCGCCACCGGTGTCGAGATGGAGGCGCTCACCGCCGCGGCCGTGGCCGGGCTGACCGTCTACGACATGGTCAAGGCGGTGGATCGCACGGCCGTCGTCGGAGAGATCCGACTCATCGAGAAGAGCGGCGGGAAAAGCGGCCGGTTCCGGCGCTCCGGCGAGCGATGACGGGATCGTCGTCTCAAACGTGATTGTCGTGACTGTCACGAGATCTTCTGCGCGCCGGGGATCCTCCATATGTTGACGGTTCCGGCAACCCCACATATGATCACCCCTCGGATGAGCCCCGACCAGACGACGCAAAATCCGGGCCATTGTCGAGATGGAACCCACACAGACACGCACGCTTGCCAATGATTGGCTCAAGGACCTCTGCCTCGCGCTGAGAAACGTCGCACTGTACTCCGAGGAGCACCCCCGAGGTCAGGAGTACGTCGAGCGCGCATACGATTCCCTGCGCCGCGTCATGGGAGAGCGTGACAAGATCTTCCTCGCGCGGTCGGACCGGCGCCTGATGCTGGATCAGGTGATCCTGGATCGCGATCGCGCCTTGACCGAGCAGCTCGCCGACGATCTGGCCGAGCGCGGAGTGGACGGTTTGGTCATCCACGACAGCATCACGCCGGTCGAGCACCTGGGGTTCATGCGCACCATGCTGATGAAACCGGATCGGGTCGCGGAGAAGGGCGGCTTCGGCCAGGCTCTGCTCGATGAAGGAGTCTCGGCCGTGAAGCTCGCCCAGGGAGTGACGTCGCGTGCCGAGGCTTCGGGCGAGATCTCGACAGCCGTGGAAAACAGCCTGATGAGGATGCTTGCCCATCTCGGGCGCGGGCATGGCGCAAGCGGCGCGGGTGCCGCGGGTACGTCCGACACGGCCGGGTCGTTGCTGGGGCGCGATCCGGCGGCCCTGGCGCGGGCGCTGATGATCGTGGCGCACGGTCGGGGCGGGGGCACCGCGAGCACGGAGGCCGTCGCCGAGGCCGTCGCCGAGACCTTGGAGCGGCTCGCCGAGCGGGCCATCGAGGAGCACCAGCGCGATCGTTCAGAGATCCTCGCCGACGTGGGCCGGGCGCTGGTCCACGCCGATCCTGAGCTTCACCCTCCGCTGTTTCTCGAGAAAGCCGGCCCGAGATCGATCCGCAAGAACCTCGCGGCGGCGGTTGAAGGACTGCGGCCCGAAGCCATCGCCGAGCTGAT
>JAWPNA010000260.1:0-11946 GCA_045402695.1 Acidobacteriota bacterium | reverse complement strand
GGTGCTGGACACGGGGCCCGGGACGATGAGCCGACTCCTCAAGGAGGGTGTGGCGCACGAGAACATCACGCACCTGTTGTACTCGCACAACCATCTCGATCATAGCGGCGAGCTGGCCCCCTGGCTCTTCACCTCCCGGGTTCCCGCATCGGCGCGCGTCAACCCACTTACCATCATCGGATCCGCCGGCTTCATGTCGATGCTCGACTCGCTGCGGGAGATCTACGGCCACTGGATCGATCCGGCCACCTACACGCTGGATCGGATCGAGATGGATGGCGCCGCCCGCCGTCGCGCCGCGTTCGCCGGCTGGGAGGTCACAGCCTCCCCCGTCAATCACATCGAGTCGTCCCTGGCCTACCGGATCACGTCGGTTGAGGGCCGGAGCCTCGTCTACTCCGGGGACACCGACATGAGCGAAGATCTCGTCGAGCTGGCCCGCGACGCGGACCTCCTGCTGATCGAGGCATCCTCCCCCGACGGACAGAAGATTGAAAGCCATCTCACGCCGTCCCTGGCCGGAGTGATCGCCAGCCGCGCGGGCGTGCGCAAGGTGGTGCTGACCCACTTCTACCCGGCCTGCGACGGAGTTGATATGCTGGCTCAGCTCCATCGCACCTACCAGGGAGAGGCCGTCCTCGCACAGGACGGGATGAGGTTGACCGTATGATGCCGGCCGTCACGGTTCTCGCATTGATGCTCGCGACCACCCTGAGCGCGGAGCAGAGCGCTCCCCAAGGCATCGGCCAGGGCATCGGTCAAGCCATCGGCCAGGTGAATGGCGCCGTCTTCGACAAGGATCACAAGGGAGTGCCGGGGCTGACCGTCGCCGCGATCGCATCGGGCGCCTCTCACCTTCACGGAACCAGCACGGACGAGGGGGGACGGTATGCCTTCAAGGGGCTGGAGTCCGGCACCTACAGCGTCATCCTGGCGCAGTCGGGCGGCGGCGTCGCCCGCAAGGACGCGATCCGCGTCAGGCCGTTGTTCCGCAGCATCGTGGATTTCAGTCTGGTCGCCAGGCTGCAACCGGGCGAGCTCCCCGCGCCCGAGCCGTCCGCCTCCACCCGGGCCGGGGACACGACGTCGCTGACGATCTCGTGGACTCTGCAGGGCCGGGACCGCGAGCCGGTCCCTGACGCCACGGTCGCCATCACACCGGTAAAAGGAGCAGGTGGGCTCCAGCGGTGCCGCACCGATGGCGACGGAAAGTGCGCGCTCGAAGGTGTGGCTCCGGGCGTCTATCACATGAGCGCGAAGGCTCCCGGCTACATGACCTGGACGCTGGCTCCCCTTCCTCTGAGAGGCTCCGGCGCCTTGACGGTCTCGCTCCTTCTGGTGCCGTTCCCGATGGGGTTTGAGGGGAGCGTCGAGGATCTTCTGATTCCGGCCGACCCCATCCCTCCCGGCAAGCCAACCGGCTCCGCTCCGCCCCACCCCACCCCGCCCCCATGAGTCACCTCGGTGGAAGCGCGGCTACTTCTTCACTGCGTAGTACCCCTTCCTCGTCTTCACCTTGGCGCCCTTGAAGAGGCACTCGAGCTTGATCTTGCGCCAGGTCCCATCGGTGGCTCTGTTGGTGGGCGCATAGGTGATGTAGTACTGGCTGCGCAGGTCGGTGGCGATCTCCTGGTAGACGCCGGCCAGCTCCGAGGCCGAATGCGGGAAGTAGGCGCGCCCCCCCGTCTCGTCGGCGAGCTGCTTGAGGCTGCCGCGGATCCCCACGTCGAGGACCGTGGCCCCCAGTCCGATCGAGTAGATGACGGCGGTGTGGGTGCGCGTGAACTCCAGCGTCTTCTGATACGAGAATCGGCTGTTGGTGTCGGCGCCGTCGGTCAGCAGCACGATCGCCTTGCGTCCGTCGATATCCTCCATCTTGCGGTAGGAGGCGAAGATGGCATCGTACAGTGCCGTGCCCCCCTCGGCGTCCGTCCCCTCGATGGCCCCACGCAGCAGCGCACGGTCATTAGTGAAACCCTGCAGCAGATAGACGTTCTCGTCGAAGTCTATGATGAGCGCCTTGTCCACCTCCCTCAGCGTGTCCACGAAGGCCGAGGCGGCCTGCTGCACCTGGTCGATCTCCTCCCGCATGCTGCCAGAAGTGTCGATCAGGATCGCCATCGTGATGGGCCGTGTCTCGATGGAAAAATCGATGATCTCCTGCGCGGCCTCGTCCTCGGAGATCCGGAAGTCATCCTTCTTCAGCCCTTCGATGAACCTCTTGTCGTTGTCCACCACGCTGGCGGTGACCACGACGCGGTCGACCGACTCACGGTAATTGATGCTGAGCTTCCGGGTCACGATCGTGCCGCGCGCCTCGTCGCCATCCGCGGAGAGGGCCACCGCCTCGATCACCCAGGATCGCGCCTCGTCGCCGAAGTCGTAGAAGGCCTCGTAGGGCGGTTCCCTGTCGATGAAGACCAGCTTGCCCCCCACCGAGAACTCGACCCTCACGCCGCGCACCTCCTTGGATGCTTCCACGGTCGCGGCAATGCGCGCCTTGCCGAAGACGAAGTCGTTGTCCGCGGGCTCCGTGATCTTGACGGTGAGCTTGCGGACCGGCAGAGGCTGTCCCTCCGCCGCGGAGATCGGCGTGTGCGCCGCCAGGAGGATCGCGCAACAGAGAAGAAACGCGTGTCTCACGACCCCGCCTTCACGGCCTGCAGCGCCCGCAGCAGGCGCTCGATGCGCTGGCGATCCTCGCCGGCCTCTCCCGACAGCGCCTGCGCCGCCTGCAGCGACTCGATCGCTTTGTCGTGCTCTCCCTCAAGCACGTAGACATTGCCGAGGTAGGCCAGCGGACGCGCGTCTCCCGGAAGCAGGCGGTTCGCGTCGTGCAGCGCCGCCTCGGCCCGCACGTAGTCTCCGAGCCCGGTGCGTGCGAGGCCCAGGTTGATGAAGGTCGCCGCGTGGTCCGGCTTCAGGTGAGACAGCGCCTCGTAGGTGGAAGCGGCGTCCGCGTGAATTCCAGCGCGCAAGGCGCTGTAGGCCAGCAGATCCAGCAGATCCGGATTGGGGCCGGCACCGCCGTGAAGGCCGATCGCCTTCTTCAGCAGCTCCGCGGCGGCCGCGTGGTCCCCCTGTTCGCCCCTCAGCTTCGCGAGCGTCACCAGCGCGGCGGAGCTGGACGGATCGGCCTCCACCATCACTCGAGCCTCCGCTACCATCCTCGCCTCGTTCTGGATCTGATCCTTCTTCGCCTTGAGGCGGGCCTTCAGCCTCTCGTCGTCCACCGGGCGTGTGGAGCCGGCGTCGAGCGCCTCGATCGCCTCGGTGAGGCGTCCCTCGCGCCGCAGCAGCGCGGACTTCGCCAGGTATCCTTCGAGATAGTCCGGGTCGAGACTCAGGGCGGCGTCGAACTCGCGGCGCGCCTGGATGAGGTTGTCCATCTCCAGGAAGATCCCGCCGATCGTGACCGGATGCCACGCATTGCCCTTCTCGAGCAGCTCGGCCTGCCGCAGCGCGGCGATCGCCTCGTTGCCAAGGCGCTGCCGCGCGTACGCCGCGCCGAGACGGTTGTACGCCGCGGCGAAGTCGGGCCTCACCTTGATGGCCCGCACGAACAGATCGATCGCCTCGTTGAAGCGCCCCTCACGCATCAGCAGGTCTCCGAGGTTGATCGACGAATCGGGAAAACCCGGGTTCAGTTCGATCGCCCGGCGGTACGACTCGACGGCTTTCTCGATGTCGCCTGAGGCCTCGGCGGCCCGGCCCAACCCGTCCCAGGCGGGGGCGTAGTCATCCTGGGCCGCCAGCACGCGATGGTACTCGGCGAGCGCCTCGGCGGGATCTCCCTGCTGGAGGTAGCAATCCCCCAGGGCGACGTGAGCCTGATGATTGAGCGGGTCGAGCTCGATGGCGATCTGCAGCGGCGCGATGGCCTTCTGATACTGCCGGTCGGCCTTCAGCGCGAGGCCGAGGTAGTAATAGGCTCTATAGGAGCTGAGCGCGATGTCCGAAGCCTGTCGCAGCAGCGGGATCGCGTCCTTGGGGCGGCCCTCCTTGTAGGCCTGGATTCCGTCGTTGAGGAGCTTGAAGGCTTTCGCGCGCACTTCCTGCGACCGCGAGATCTCGGCGCGCGGTGGGGCTGATCCGGACCACACGACGGCGGCGGCCGACGCGAGGATCATCACGAGCATCGGTGATCGTCTCACGGGCCCGACTGTAGCACAGGGGGGCTATAATCGGCCGCATGTCGGCCCGGTGGCGTCCGCTGATGATCGTGCTCGCGCTCGCGTCCTGCGCGTTTTCCGCCACGGCCGTATCGCCTCCCGACAACCCGAAGGTCTCCGGACTGGCGCCGGGCATCGATCTAACGTCGGCTGAGGCGCTCGGCTGGACGCCCGAGCAACACGAGACCGCGCTGCGCTACTCCAGAGGAGGCTGGGGGCTCTGGCTCGTCGGGTCATTGCTCGGGATGGCCGCACCGTTGCTTCTTGCATTCACCGGCACCGCGGGCCGCATCGAGAAGGCGGTGTCGGCGCGGCTCCACGCGCGGATCCTCTCCGACGCAGCCTGTGTGCTGGCATTCGTCTTGTGCCTGGCGCTGCTCAACTTCCCGATCGAGGTGTACAGGTTCTACCGCGAACACTATTACGGCTTCGCCACGCAGGGGTTCGTGCCGTGGTTCGGCGACGAGATGAAGGGGTTCGGGGTGGCCTGCATGGCGGCGCTGATCTTCCTTCTACCGGTGTGGACGGCCATCCGCCGCTGGCCGCGCGCCTGGTGGGTCATCGGGTCGGTCATCGGCGTGGCGCTCTCGATCGTGGCCATCGCCGTGGCGCCAGTCTTCATCGCGCCACTGTTCAACACCTTCACGCCGTTGAAGGACGCATCGCTCAAGCATCGGATTCTCGAGATGGCCCACCGCGAGGGGATCCCCGCCGATGATGTGTACGAGGTGGACGCCTCGCGGCAATCGCGGCACGACAACGCCTACGTCGTCGGGCTCCTGGGGACGCAGCGCATCGTGCTGTACGACACGCTCATCGCCGGCTACACCCCCGAGGAGGTGCAGTTCGTGATGGGCCACGAGATGGGCCACTACGTTCTCTTTCACATGTGGAAGGGAGTGGCCTTCGCGGCGCTGGGGATCGTGACGGGATTCTTCCTGATGCACCGCCTGCTGCATCGCATCATCGGGCGCCACAGTCCGCGGCTGGGTTACGCCTCGCCTGGCGCAATTGCCGCGGTACCCCTGGTGCTGCTCCTTTTTTCCGCCTACGCGTTCACCATCCAGCCAATCGAGAACGCATTCTCCAGACATATCGAGCATCAGGCCGACCTGTTCGGCTTGAAGGCGATTCAGGACCTACCCGAAAGCCGCGGCGTGGCCGTGTCCGCCTTCCAGAAGATGGCCGCGCGCAATCTCTCGGATCCCAATCCTCCCGCAATCATCGAGTGGTGGCTCTACTCGCATCCGAGCATCGGCAACAGGATTCGGTTCGTCGCGGGGCTTTGAGGGGGAACTTGCGCGGTGATCAGCCTTTGCGCTGTCTCGCTGGAGCGCGCGGAGGTTTTCGCTTCGCGGCCCGCCGTCGGAGCTCCCTTGCCTTTCGCAGCTCCTTCATGAACTCCTCGAAACCTGACGTATGTCCCTCTCGCGTGCTCCACCTCCGGATACATTCCACGTCCAGTCGATGTCGTCGTGCGATTCCCACCGCCACGTCAAGGCTGCGGTAGTCCCTCCAGTGATAGAAGGCCGCGAGTCGATCTCTGCAGGAGTCCGTGGGCGAAAGCAACATCAACTTGGTCCGGCGAATCGTGTACTCGACAGGTTGGACATTGAAGTCATCGCCGATCGCGAGAGGTCCCCGAGGAAACTCGACGTAGAACCGGGCCCGTGGATGGAGGCACTGGTTCCCTCTGCGCCGAAAGCCGGCCGCGTTCATGGCGGCGTCCACCTCCGAGGCGGAAACGAGGCCCTGGATGACGAAGTCCAGATCTGCCGAGGGATAACGGCCCCCCGCATAGAGGTTTGCGCAGGCGCCCCCGGTGAGAACAGCCCTGATACCAGATGCAGCGAGCGCCGTGCCGACACAGATCGCCACCTCCGTCTGGGTCGAACCATTGGTCAGCCTCAAAGCGGCTTTCCCGTGCGCCTCGGCCGCCGTCGGAGAGCGCCGATGCGCTTTCTCAGGCCAGCTTCCGGTTCCGCGAGACGGAGCAGATAGCGCTCCAGGTCCCTCCGGGCGAAGTATCGTGGATTGATCCTGAACAGACGCATCCTCCCGACCGTCCTGCCCGCCACGAGCCCGTCGAGCTCCAGCCCCAGCAACGCTCTCTGGACCCCGGAGAGAGGAGCCTCGACGACCCGTGCGAGCTCCCTGGGGTAGCTTTCGAACATCAGGCGCAGAGCGAGAAGCACGCGCGTGCGCGTTTGCCCGCCGAATGGGGACGACTGTGTGACCACCATAGGTGGTCATACGACCACATATGGTGGTCCACCGTCAAGTCATGAGCGAGGAAGTGAAGCCCAGCGATCACCCCTGCTCTTCCTCGGTCCCGATCTCTTTGCGGATGACGCCGGCGAGGCGGCGGCCCAGGGTCTCCACCTGCTTCTGGTCGGTGGCCTCGATCATGACGCGGGCGAGCGGCTCGGTGCCCGAGTAGCGCAGGACGAGGCGGCCGGAAGCGCCCAGCTCAGCGCGCACGCGGGCCGCCTCCGCGCCGATGACGGCGTGCGTCTCCAGATCGGGGCGTGTCGCGACGCGCACGTTCAGCAGGATCTGCGGAAACGCCTTCACGCGGGAGAGCCAGTCCGAGACCGTCTCGCCGGTGGCGCGCAGGATCTCGACGAGTCTCAGCGCCGTGAAGATGCCGTCGCCCGTCGTGGCCCGGTCGGAGAAGATGATGTGGCCCGATTGCTCGCCTCCCAGCACGGCGCCGGTGCGCAGCATCTCCTCGAGGACGTACTTGTCACCAACCTGCGTGCGCGCCATCCGGATGCCGAGCTGGGCCAGCCCTCGCTCGAGCCACAGGTTGCTCATGACGGTGGTGATCACCAGATCGCCGTTCAGTTTCCCCAGTTTTCTCAGGTATGCCGCCGCCTGGAAGATCAGCACGTCGCCGTCGGCCACGCGCCCGTCTCCCGATACCAGCAGCGTGCGGTCCGCGTCGCCGTCGAACGCCACGCCCAGGTCGGCCTTGCTCTGGGTGACTCTGGTGGCCAACCCCGCCGGGTGAAGTGAGCCGCAGCCACTGTTGATGTTGCGTCCGTCGGGCGTCGCGAAGACCGCCTCCACGCTTGCGCCCAGCTCCCGGAAGATCCCCGGGGCGATCTCGCTCGAAGCTCCGTTGGCACAGTCGAGCACCACCTTCAGGCCGGAGAACGTGGCCCCGGGGCTCACCGATCCACGCAGGAAGTCCGCGTATTGCCGCACCAGGCCGGCCGGGGCGGTCGGGGCCGCCGGGGGCGAGTCCTCCGCGCCGGGAAGGCCGGCGGTGGCGTCTGAGACCATCGCCTCCACCGCCTTCTCCTCGTGATCGGGCAGCTTGTAGCCGGACGAGGAGAAGACCTTGATGCCGTTGTCGCGGTACGGGTTGTGCGAGGCGGAGATCATCACGCCGGCGTCGTATCCTGCCGCGCGCGTCAGGTAGGCGATCCCGGGAGTCGGGATCACCCCCGCCGCGGCGCAGGCCGCCCCAGCCCGCCGCGCGCCCGAGGCCAGCGCTCTCTCGATCCAGTCACCCGACTCCCGCGTGTCGCGCCCGATCAAGATTCTCGGCGCCGCGCCGTCCGTCTTGGCGGACATCAGGATCCTCGCGAGCGCCCCCCCCACGCGCGTCACCGTGGGGGGATCAAGTGGCGGGGCTCCCGCCGTCCCCCGGATCCCGTCGGTCCCGAAGAGTCTCTTCATCTGCTGATGGAGACGTTGATCGTCGGCTCGCTGAGGGAATGCACCATCACGCTTGCCGCGAGATCGGGGGGCGCGATCACGATGCGCGGCTTGACCAGGTGCGGGGCGTCGCGGGGCCCCATCCCCTCCAGGTCGAGCCACGCCCTGATGCTGGACGGCGTGATGGCGGCCAGGTCGTCCTTGGTCCCTTCCAGCACCACGGTCACCGCCTGCGGGCTGAAGCGGACTCGATAGCTGAATCCCGCGGGCGTGTTGGTCTCCAGCGCGATGCCCGCGTAGGCCTGCGTCACCCTCTGCTGCCTGATGTTCACGCGCAGGTTCACGGTGGCCCGGCCCGCCACCCGCGCGCCCGCGCGGCCGGGCAGGACGTTGACGGCGGAGTCGAAACTCTCCGACCGGCCGCCGATGGCCACCTCGTCGGTGAGCGCCTCGCTCAGGCCCCCCGCGATCCCTTCGGGCGCCTCCAGGGCCACCTTGTCGGGGTCGGCCGTGTAGCCCGCGTACTCGAATCCCGGCGCGGGCTGGCCCGTGACCCGAGCCACCACCGGCACCAGCTTGGTGATCCGGCGCTCCACCTTCAGCGACAGACTGCGGGGCTCCACGCGCACCACCTCCACGCCAAGCGGCGCCTTGATGATGTCGGGGGTCAGCGGGATCGTGAGATCGCCGGGCCGGGCCCCCTCCAGGTGCACGCGGGCGCGGAAGCGGCCTGGCGAGAGGTTCCTCAGCGTCGTGTCGGACGCGCGCACGCGCACGGCGACGCTGTCGGGCGCGTCGCCCGCCAGGGCAACATCCTTGGGCAGTCCTTCCAGCTCGAGCGGCACGGAAAAGACCTGGAACGGCTTCTCCTCGCCTCGCACGTACATCCAGACGAAGACGGCCAGCACCAGCGAGGCGATCTTGAGGGAGAGGTTGCTTCGCATCCAGGAACCCGGGCGCATGCGCCTACCTCTCCATCCTCTCGGGCGCGCTCTCGGTGGCGGCCGTCTCCGGCTCGACCTCCTTGAACCGGATGCCGAGGTACTCCTTCAGGAGGTCCCTGAGCTGGATGGCGTCAACGTCCTCGATGATGCGCCCCTCGAACGCCACCGACACCGTGCCCCGCTCCTCCGAGATCACGACGGCCACAGCGTCGGTCTCCTCCGACACTCCGATGGCGGCGCGGTGGCGCGTGCCGAACTCCTTCGACAGCGTCGGGTGAGAGGTGAGCGGCAGGAAGCACGAGGCCGCCCGGATGCGCCCCTCCTGGAGGATGATGGCGCCGTCGTGCAGCGGCGACTTGGGGGAGAAGATGCTCAGGATCAGATCGTACGACAGCAGGGCATCGATCGTGATGCCCGTCTCGATGTAGTTGCGAAGCCCCTGCTCGCGCTCGATGACGATGAGTCCGCCGATCTTGCGCGACGCCAGGGAGGTGGCCGCCAGAACCAGCTCGTTGATCAGCTCCTCGCTTTGCGGCCGGCTCGTCAGCCGGAAGAAAGGATTGCGGCCGAATCGCGACAGCGCCCGGCGGATCGTGTTCTGGAAAATGACGATCACCGCGAAGGGAATCCAGTACAGCAGGTAACCGAGGAAGCGCTGGACGGTGGTGAGCTGGAGGACCCCGGCAACGAAGTAGGCCGCGATGATGAACACCACGCCCGCCATCATCTGCACAGCGCGCGTGCCTTTGATCAGCAGTACGAGCTGGTAGATCAGGTAGGCGAGGATGAGTATGTCGGCGACGTCGATGACCCACGCGAAGGGGCTGGCGCGCACCGCGTCGAAGAGGCTCCTGATCTGATCGACGACGGCCTGAAGACTCACGTCTGCGTCCCTCGGTGAGCCCATGTTAACACCTCGGCCAGGCGCACCGCGCGCTCGGCCCGGGCCGGGTCGTGCGTCCTGAGGATGTGCGCGCCACCGAGCGCCGCCAGCGTCTCCGCTGCCACCGTCGCATCGCCCCGGGCATCTGTTTCCGGCCCCGCGTCCGGAGCCAGCGATGCCAGAAACGACTTGCGCGACACGCCGACCGCCAACGGGCGGCCCGCGGATACGAAAGCGGGAAGGTGCCTCAGGATCGCCACGTTGTCGGAGAGCCTCTTGCCGAAGCCAATCCCGGGGTCGATGATGATCCTCTCCTTTTCGATACCCGCCCTCATCGCCGCCTCCACCAGCACGTCGAGGTCGGCAAGCACCTCCGGGATCACGTGCCTGTAGGAAGGCATCTCCTGCATGGTCCTCGGTGTGCCGCGCATGTGATTGATGATGACCGGCACCCCCAGATCGGCTGCCGCCGCGCGCATGCCGGAGTCGGCGGACAGACCGCTCACGTCGTTGATGATGTCGGCGCCGGCCTTCACCGCGGCACGCGCCACGACCGCCTTCATCGTGTCTATGCTGATCCCCACTCCGGCCGGCAGCGCCGCGCGCAGTTTCTCGATGACAGGCACCACCCGGCTCAGCTCCTGAGCTTCCGGCACGGGGACTGATCGCGGACGCGAGGACTCTCCGCCGACGTCAATGAGGCGAGCTCCGTCGGCCGCCATCTTTAGCCCGTGCTCGACGGCCACCTGGGGCTCGACGAACCGTCCTCCGTCGGAGAACGAATCGGGCGTGACGTTGAGGATGCCCATCAGCGCCACGCCTGCCTCGTTGCCCAGCGTCAGGTCACCCGACTTGAGGTGGAGCCTGAACGAACGCCCGCCCAGGGTCTCCAGCAGGCTGGAGAGTGCGCGGCCGACCGATGCGTAGGAGATGGAGATGTCCCTGGCCAGCGCGGCCAACGACGTCGTGTCACCCGCGAGCAGCAGGCCCTCGGACCAGTCCACTCCGTGGCGGTAGGGCATCGCCTCCGCCGCGGAGATCTGAAGCAGCCGGGCCTTCTCGCGCAGCGCTGTGACCTGGGCCGTGGACAACCCATCCACGCGCAGCATGTGGGGGAAGTGGGACCAGGAGCGGGCCGCCGCCGCTCCGTACAGGCCGAGCTCCTCGGCTTCGGAGGAGATGCTGATGCCGGGTACCAGGGACCGGATCAGAAACGCGCGGGGTGTCAAGCCTGTCCGGGAGTCTTCAGCGGGCTGGGCGAGATCGGGGACTCCTTGGCCGGCCGGCGCTTTTCCTCCCGGACCTTGCGCTGCTCCGCTTCAAGCGCCTCGGGGGCGGGCGGCTTGGTGGACTCGAACGGCTCGAGCTCTTCGCCCCGAACCAGCTTCGCCACGTCTTCCACATCAAGGACCTCCCGCTCCAGCAGGGCCTCGGCAATCCTGCGCAGCGGTTCCTTGTTCTCGAGGATGATCTGCCTGGCCCGCTCGTAGCTGTCGCTCACGAGCCGCTTGATCTCCTTGTCAATGACGACCGCCGTGGCCTCCGAGTAGTCCTTGTGCTGCGCGAGCTCCTTGCCCAGGAAGATCTGCTCCTCCTTCTTGCCGAAGGTGAGAGGGCCCATGCTGTCGCTCATGCCCCACTCGCAGACCATCTTGCGCGCAAGCTCCGTGGCGACCTCCAGATCGTTGCCCGCGCCAGTGGTCATGGTGTCGAGAAACACCTCCTCGGCGATCCGCCCTCCCATCGCCGTAGCGATCCGCCCTTCGAGGTACGCACGGCTGTAGTTGTGCCGGTCGTCCATCGGGAGCTGCTGTGTGACGCCCAGGGCCAGCCCGCGCGGGATGATGGTCACTTTGTGAATCGGATCCGAGTTCGGATGAAGGTACGCCACCAGCGCGTGGCCCGCCTCGTGGTAGGCCGTGGTGCGCTTCTCCTCCTCGGAGATGACCAGGCTCCTCCGCTCGGCGCCCATCAGGACCTTGTCCTTTGCTCCTTCGAAGTCGCGCATCATGACGGCCTTCTTGCTCTCGCGCGCCGCCGTGAGGGCCGCCTCGTTGACGAGGTTGGCCAGGTCGGCCCCAGAGAAACCAGGCGTGCCGCGGGCCAGCGTCTGGATGTTGACGTCGTCGGACAGTGGGATCTTCCGCGTGTGCACGCGGATGATCTCCTCGCGGCCCCGGACATCGGGGCGCGCCACGACCACGCGGCGGTCGAACCGGCCCGGACGCAACAGCGCGGGATCGAGCACGTCGGGGCGGTTGGTGGCGGCGATCAGGATGAC
>JAWPNA010000360.1:0-5569 GCA_045402695.1 Acidobacteriota bacterium | reverse complement strand
TCGCCGCGATCGGCGGCGCGATGGCGCTCCTGATCGCGATGTGGGGAATCGACCCGTTGCTGCGGCTCGCCCCATCCAACATTCCGCGGATCGACACCGCGCGCATCGATATCAGCGTGCTGGCGTTCACGTTCGGCGTAGTGGTTCTGACCGGCCTGTTGTTCGGCATCGCACCGGCCTTGCAGGCGTCGCGCGCCGATCTCACCGAGTCGCTCAAGAAGGGCGCTTCCAGCGCCACAGCCGGGCCGGCGGGACGGCGCTTGCAGACAGCCCTGATGGTGATGGAAGTGGCGCTCGCCCTCATGGTGGTGATCGGCGCGGGGCTCATGGTCCGCAGCATCCTCGCGGTGCAGCGCGTTCAGCCCGGCTTGAATCCCGACGGTGTCCTGGCGCTCAATCTGGTCCTCCCGGAAACGAAGTACGGCACCCCGGAATCGTGGCGTTCCTTCTTCGACCAGGCCATCGAGCGGATCCGCACCTTGCCAGGCGTGGAGTCGGCTTCCGGAGTGCTTTGCCTGCCTCTGGCGGGCGACTGCTGGTCCTCGGTCTACGTGGTGGAAGGGCTGCCTGTGCCCTCGCAGGACAGGCTCCCGGTCTCCTCCTTCAACGCGGTGGCGCCGGATTACTTCCGCACGCTCCAGATCCCCTTGATCGAAGGGCGCGCGCTCACGCAGGCCGACGGAGCCTCGGCCCTGCCGGTCGTCGTGATCAACGAATCGATGGCGCGGAGGCACTGGCCTGGTCGGAGCCCGCTGGGCCGACGGATCAAGCAGGGGTTTCCGCAGGACGACAGTCCCTGGCGCGAAATCGTCGGCGTGGTGGCCGACTGCCGGCAAAGCGGACCGGAGAGGGAGCCCGAACCGGAGGTGTTCCTCCCGTTCACCCAGGCATCCGACTCCGCGATGAGTCTCGTCGTGAGGACTCCGGGCGACCCGGCGCTCGCAGCCGGCGCCGTGATCTCGGAGATCCACCGGCTCGATCCAGATCAGCCGGTGGACAACGTCCGGCCGCTGACCCAGTACCTGACGGATACCATGGCCCGGCGCCGCTTCGCCACGCTGCTGCTGGGGATGTTCGCGAGCCTGGCCCTCACACTGGCCGCTGTCGGCATCTACGGAGTCGTCTCCTGCGGCGTGTCGAGTCGGACTCATGAAATCGGGATTCGCATCGCCCTTGGCGCCAGCTCCATGGATGTGACCCGGCTGGTGCTCTGGCAAGGGATGAAGCAGACCTTGGCCGGCGTGGCGGCCGGCCTGGCGGCTGCCGCCGCGCTGACCCGGTTCATGTCGGGCCTGCTTTTCTCGGTGACCCCCACCGATCCGATCACGTTCTCATCGATCGCGTCGCTGCTGGGGCTGGTTGCGCTGGCCGCCTGCTGGCCGCCGGTACGGCGGGCCACGAAGGTCGACCCGATGGTCGCGCTGAGGCACGAATAGGAGGAGACGATGCGAGCTTTCATCCAGGACCTTCGTCACGGAACGCGGATGCTGCTCCGGAAGCCCGGCTTCACGGCCGTGGCGGTGCTGACCCTGGCGCTGGGGATCGGGGCCAACACCGCCATCTTCAGCGTCGTCAACGCGGTGCTGCTGCGGCCGCTTCCGTACGAAGACTCGCAACGCCTGGTGATGGTCTGGGAGAAGCGGCCAAAACTCAACCGTGTCCGCAATCCCGTCTCCTTCCCGGATTTTCTCGACTGGCGCACGGGAAACCAGTCGTTCGAGCAAATGGCCGCCTACACTCCCGCCGGCTTCAACCTCACGGGAGCCGGAGAGCCGGAGCGGGTCGCAGGGGCGGCCGTGACGCCGGATCTGTTCCCGCTGCTGCGCGTGCAGGCGGGCGCGGGCCGCACCTTCCTTCCCGAAGAAGAGGTGGCCGGACGCGATCTGGTTGTCCTGCTGAGCGATGGTCTATGGAGACAGCGCTTCGGCTCCGATCCGGAGATCGTCGGCAAGACGATCACGCTGAACGGCGCCGGCCGCACCGTGGTCGGCATCATGCCGCCATCCTTCGGCTTTCCGGGAGCCGATGCGCGGCTGTGGGTTCCCCTGGCTCCTAAGCCCGATGATGCGGGCAACCGCGGCATGCATTACCTGCAGGTCATCGCGCGGGTGAAGCCGGGCATGACGTTGGATCAGGCGCGCGCGGACATGGACGGGGTGGCCGGCCGGCTCGAGCAGGCGTACCCGGTCAACACGGGCCATGGCGTCAATGTGTTCGACCTCCACGATGAAATCGTCGGCAAGTCGAAGCTGGTGCTGTTCGTGCTGTCCGGCGCCGTGGGGTTCGTGCTTCTGATCGCCTGCGCGAACGTAGCGAATCTGCTTCTGGCCAACACGACCGGGCGCCATCAGGAGCTGGCGATCCGGCTCGCCCTCGGCGCCGGCCGGTGGCGCATCGTGCGACAGATGATGACCGAGAGCGTCCTGCTGGGAGCGCTCGGCGGCGCCCTGGGTCTGCTGCTCGCGCTCTGGGGAGTGGACGCCCTCGTGGCCGCGAGCTGGGACAACGTTCCCCGCGCCTCAGAGATTCATTCCGACGCCAGCGTGCTCCTGTTTACCCTGACCATCTCGATCTTGACGGGACTGCTGTTCGGGGTGATCCCGGCGCTTGCGGCCTCACGTCTCGACTTGAACAGCTCTCTCAAGGAAGGGGGTGCGGCGGTTGGCGGTTCCCGGCGCAATCATGCGCGCACCTTCTTCGTGGTCTCCCAAGTCGCGCTCTCCCTCGTGCTGCTCATCGGCGCCGGGCTGACGACGCGGAGTTTCGCAAAGTTGCTGAACGTGAGCTCGGGCTTCCGGCCCGAGAACGTCCTCGCGGTCGATGTCAATCTGTCCGGCGGAGCCTATCGCGAAGACCACCGTCGAATCGCCTTCTACCGGGAGTCGCTGCAACGGATCCAAGCCCTGCCGGGTGTGGAGTCCGCCGCGACCGTCATCAACCTGCCGCTGGTGGGGTACAGCTCCCGGTACTTCCGGATCGAGGGCCGTCCCCCGCAGCCACAAGGACAAGGGCTCAATGCGAGCAACAACATCGTCAGCCCAGGCTACTTTCACACGATGGGGATCCCGGTCCGGCAAGGGCGGGACTTCACCGACGGCGACTCGGTGGAATCGATGCCGGTGGTGATCATCAACGCAGCGATGTCTCGCCGATTCTGGCCCGATGAAGACCCGGTCGGCGGGCGCCTGGCGGTCGGGGACGAACCCTGGCGCACGATCGTGGGGGTCGTGGGAGACGTCAGAAGTCACGGCCTCGACTCGGAGCCACAGCCCGAGATGTACTACCCGCACTTCCAGATCGCCTTCGGGTCGGCCACGCTGGTGATCCGCACCGTGGGCGACCCTCTGGTGGCCGCACCGTCGGTTCGCTCCGTCGTGCACGCTATCGATCGCGACCTGCCCGTGTCGGGCGCCCGCTCGATGGAACAGGTCCTCGCGGATTCCGTGGCGTCTTTCAGATTCAACATGCTGCTTCTGCTTGCCTTCGCGACCGTGGCCATCGTCCTGGCCGTGGTCGGCATCTATGGCATTACCTCCTACTCAGTCTCCCAGCGCACGCGTGAGATCGGGATCAGGATGGCCCTGGGCGCCTTCCGGCGCGATGTGCTGATCCTGATCCTCCGGCAGGTGCTGGCTGCGAGCTGTGCGGGAATCGCGATCGGCCTGGCGGGGGCATTCGCCCTGACCCGCGTCATGTCGAGCCTCCTGTTCGAGGTCAGTGCCACCGATCTTTCGACGTTCACGGTCGTGCCGCTCGTTCTGCTGTGCGGCGCCCTGGCGGGCAGCTACCTCCCCGCGCTGCGGGCTACCAGAGTCGATCCGATGGCCGCATTGAGACACGAATAGGAGAGCTGATGAGACAACCGCCAATGATCCTCGCGCTGACGATGCTTGCTGCCTCCTCCCTGCATGCCGGCCGTTCGAGCCTCTCGATCTCGACCGATGACGATTCTCCTCTCACGTCCTGCGACCAGGTACGCGTCCGGTTCAGCGATGAGGGAGGCGCTCTGGAGACCGTCAGGGCAGAGCAGCACCTCGCCGCGCCCAAGGCCTCCGTGTCCGCGCTGCGCGTCATGTTGCCGCCGTCCGCCGGCATGACAGTGCGTGGATGGGATAGCGAAACTTACGACGTGACACTCTGCAAGGCGGTTGGTGCGCGGGAGCAACACGACGCCCAGGCGTTGCTGGAAGGGATCTCAGCCAGTCTGGATGAAGGTCGCGTGTCGGTGAGCGGCCCTTCGTCAGAGCGATGGATGGTCTATCTGATCGTGCGCGCGCCGAAAGATGCCGTCCTGGATCTCGAGGCCGAGAACGGTCCGATCTCGCTGCGTGAGATCACCGGAAAGATCACGGCGCGCAGCCAGAACGGGTCCATCTCACTGAAGAGGTGCTCCGGGCAAGTCGAGGTCTCCAGCGTCAATGGACCGATCGATCTCGAGGACGGTGGCGGCCGGCACAGGCTCACCTCGGGCAACGGCCCCGTTTCCGTGAAGCTGACGTCGCAGACCTGGCAGGGAGAGGGACTCGAGGCCATCACCGCAAACGGGCCGTTGAGCCTGACCCTCCCCGGTGACTATCGCTCCGGCGTCCGCGTGAGGATGTCGGGACACAGTCCCGTGTCCTGCAGCGCGGAGGCATGCGCCCAGTCCCGGAGGAGCCGACAGGATGATTCGAGGACCATCGAGATGGGCGATGGGGATCCTGTCGTGCGGCTCGAGACAGGCAACGGTCCCGTCAGCATCGACTCGGCAGAGTCGACCGCGGTGAAGTGATTCGAGACGAC
The DNA here is from genome assembly GCA_045402695.1 of Acidobacteriota bacterium. Lineage (GTDB taxonomy): Bacteria > Acidobacteriota > Polarisedimenticolia > JACPZX01 > DASXTC01 > JAWPNA01. Next base: position 787 of record JAWPNA010000360.1, on the reverse strand, counting down.
CGGTCCGAAGGAGAGGTGCGGTCATGGGCACGCTGAGGCACGAATAGGAGACGACGATGGGGGCGTTCTTCCAGGACTTTCGCCATGGAACGCGGATGTTGATCCGCAAGCCCGGCTTCACGGCCGTCGTCGTACTGACGCTGGCGCTGGGCATCGGAGCCAACACCGCCATTTTCAGCGTGGTCGACGCGGTGCTCTTGCGACCCCTGCCTTTCCCCGACGCAGACCGGCTGGCGCTCGTCATCGGGAGCAAGCCCCAGCAGGGATGGCCGGAGCTGCCGCTGTCGCTCCCCAACTTCACCGACATCAAGGACTCGGCTCTCGCATTCGACGGGATGGCGGCGTGGATCGCTTCGCGGATCAACATCAGCGGAGGCGAGCCCGAGCAGGTTCAGTCCGCGATCGTCTCGTCGAGCCTCTTCTCCGTGCTCGGCGTGGCACCGGCGCTGGGCCGGTCGTTCAGCCTGGAGGAGGACCAGCAGGGCATCCCACCCGTCGCCATCCTGAGCCACAGTCTGTGGCAGCGCCGGTTCGGCAGCGACCTTGGCCTCGTGGGGCGGACGATCACGCTCGACGGGCGAAGTCATGAAGTGATCGGGATCCTGCCCCCAGGTTTCCGTTTCCTCGGCTTTCCCGGGCAGACCGAGGTCTGGCTGCCGTTCGGTCTCGACCCGATGCCGCAGAGGAAGTACGCGCGGGGGCTCAACGCGCTGGGAGCCGTGGCTCGCCTGAGGGAGGACGCGACGCTGCGGCAGGCGACAGCCGATCTCGAGATCATCGCGGGCCG
>JAWPNA010000011.1:0-4925 GCA_045402695.1 Acidobacteriota bacterium | reverse complement strand
ATGCCGAGCTTCTGCATGACGTGATAGGTAGCGAGAAACACTGCACCGCTGTCGATGCCGCCGGAGAAGCAGACGCCGATAGGTTCTCTCTCCGCCACATTGCGCAACCACTTGGCAATCTCAGCCGCGAGCGTGCCAATGTACGCGCGGCCAATCTGGTCGAGTTCAGCCGGCAACACATTGCGTTCCGGGGTGAAGAACCGCGTGTAGGTTGGGTCGGGGTCGGGACAACCGACGAGTTGAATCGTGACCACGTGATGCGCTGGGACCATGCGCGTGTAATTGGGATGAAATTGATTTGCAAAGCCTTCGCTCACGAGCCACTCGCGAATCGCGTCAATGCGATGCGCGACGACGAGCGCCGGGCCTTCGTGACGTTTCGCCAGAAAGTAGCGCATCGGACGGTCCAGTGATCGCGCCATCCGGACGGCCTTGCCGGATTTCGCAACGAGAGCGAACGACCCGTCAATCTCACGGACAGCGTCGGGAGTTCCCGTGAGGACACGCTCGCGAGCCTCCTCGATTGACATGTTGTAGATGCGGTTGGTGGCCGCTTCGGTCAGGTCAACAACGCGTTCGAGGTAACGATTCATGGTCAACGGTCTCCTTACTCAGCAAACAGTGACTGTCTCGCACGTCATGGGTCAATCGACCACCGGCATCATACGTAATACATCTAGCCCCAAAATCAGGGGTGCCCCGTTCTGCTGACGATCTTCAGGAACTGATCTTTTCTGAAGCATCATCGATCTTGTCGTTGCCCGGATCATCGCCGCCGCAGTCGCCCTCGCCTTGGTCATCATCGTCTCGTATCCTGACCCGCGAGCCGGAGACAGAAAGACCCCGGCCGTATGAGGCGACCGGGCCCAATGCGCAGGCGCCTGTCTAGGGATCGGTGGTTGGCCAGTCCCTGGACACCCAGCGCGTGTTGTAACGGATCTGCCAACAGTCATCCTCCGCGACCACGGGCAACGGCTCCACGCTGTCCCCGGTCATGACGTTGTAGTCGCCGTCCTTGTCCCATCCCACGGAGTAGAAGAAGAAGGTTCTCATGCGCCCGCCTTCGGGGCGAGGCAGGTCTGATGCTGGGAACCGAAGCTCCAGCGCATCTCCACCATTGAGGATCGCCAGTTTTGCGTCTCGATGAGTTACGAGCGGCAGCGCATCTCCAAATTGCGTCACCCATCCTTCGGGCCTGGTGCGCCAGGGCGGGCGCTCGAATACCCTGTACCAATCCGGAGTCGTGGGATGGTTCGCGGCACGCGCTCGAATCTCCGAAAAGCCCCGCGGTTGCAGTTGGGCGCTTGTGGGCTGCACGGCGTGGATCTCCAATGCGCTCGCGGGCAGCCGTTCGAACAAGGCAATGCGATCCCAGCGCAGCTCCATGCTGGTGCGGAGCCGGAGCCGTCGGACGCCTGGTGCGAGTTTGCCCGTCAGGTCGATCACGACCGTCTTGGTCTTGCCCGCCGGCATGCCAACAGTGACATCCACGACCTCCCAATTCCCGTTCATCAATTCCATCTCGAGATTCGTTGGGACGACGGTCTCGCGCACACTCTGAGACAGCGCGATGTTGGTGCTTGCATCTCCGTACTGAAGCCAGCCCGTGAGCGCCAGCACGGGGGCGCGCACGTCATCGAGCGGGCCGAAATCGAGTGTAAGGGTCAGAGGGTGAGTCTGGCCCCTCAAGTTGGACGCGAGCGGCAGCCCTGGCGGAGCGAACTCTCCGTCGATGGCGCTCACCGCTCGGGTGCGATCGATGCCGTCATCCCCAATGCAGATTCTCGGAGGCCTGGGATCGGACATGGCCCACAGCTCGGAAGGAGGAAACGGAGGTGGCATCAATCGATCGGTCGGATGCACCTCGACGCCTGGAGCGTGCTCAGCAATGACCAGTCGTGCCTGGTCCAGGTAGAGCACCTCACGCATCTCGTCCGTGACCTGTAGGACGTAGTGGCCTTCGCGCGGGGTAAAGTTCGAGGAATCACCGATCCAGACCAGCTCGTCCGGATCCGCCGCAAGTGTCACGCCGCGGCGCAGGGAAAGACCCAGCGGTGAATTCCCCAGCAGATCCGTGACGAAACGGAACTCTCGGCCGTCCCACGCGTAAAGAAATGGACACGAGCCGGCCTGGACCATTTTCTCGACGATGGTCAGTGGATCGACCGAGGGTGTGATTTGAATCTCGTTCTCCACCACGCCGTTGGTCCAGATTATCTGAACCGAGTCGAGCTGCCGGCTCTCACCGAGTCCGATTTCGATGGGCAGCTGCGAGACGAAGCGAACCACCCAGAACGTGCCGGCGCGTACTTCCACGCGCGTACCGATGCCGCTCGGGTTGGTCTTGGTTCCCACCAGTCGGATCTTGAGTTGGCCACCGGCGTTGCCACCGTCGTTGCGCAGCGTTCTCAATCCGGCTTCCGTAACCAACAGAAGATCGCTGTCTCCGTCGGCATCGAGATCCGCTGGCACCATATGTGTCGGCTTGGGAAGCGAAATCGAGTCGATGCCGGTCTCTGCACTCGCATCGTGCCAGCCCTCGGCGCCGTCATTGTGCCAGAGTACGAGCTGGCCCGCGTCCGAACCGCCGCCCGCCGAGCCAGCGAGGATCAGATCGAGCCAGCCATCGTTATCGAAATCGATCAGTGCGGCCGCTCGGAATTCCATGCCCGCGAACCCGATGCGATGCCTCGCGCCACCGCGCCCAGATACGATCGATAGCTGCTCGTCGCCGATCAGCACCACATCGAAGTGTCCGTCGTTGTCGAGATCATCGATCAGCATGGAGCGCGCGGCGGGCCACGGCCCGGGGGGCTCCGGCTGCGCCGCGAATTGGCCGGTTCGCCGATTCTCGAACACGCGTGTCGGCCGTGCGCCCCGAGCGACCACCAGATCCACGGCGACGTCGCTATCGAGGTCTACCGCCCCCACATCCCGGACGGGCAGGACCTCGTCGATACCGACGCTGTGGGTGACGTCCTCGAATTGCCCGGAGAAACCGTTCTGCCACAGCGCGAGTCCCGATTCGCCACCCACGATCAGGTCGATATCGCCGTCGTGGTCGTAGTCAACCCAACGCGCCGCATTCCCCGTCACGCCAGCAAGCCCCGTGTAGGCGGTTATGTCTGAGAACGCCCGCGGGCCATCTCGCCCGAGAAGTTGCGCCCCCTTGTCTCCCAGAAGCATCAGATCATTGAGCATCTGTGGGACGGGGTATTCCGGTGTCTCCAGGTCACCGCTTCCCACGAGGCTGCCTGCGAGGCCCATGAGGTGCTCGCTCGACAGCATCGCTTCCGACAACTTCAGATCGAGAGGAGTACGGCGAAACGCCCCGTCCGCACCGGCAGCCAGGAGACTTGCCGCGCCGTCCGCAGACGCGACGAACAACGTGTAGCGTCCCTTCTCGTCGACATCGAGCACCGTGGAAGCCACTGCGGGTGCTGTGCGTTCAAACTCGTCGGGAATCATCTCGCGCGTTGCATCGCGAAATCGCACGCCTTCTCCGCGTCTCTTCCCGCCAGCGCGCGACGCCGCAGTCACAGCGGGCTCGGCTTGAGTGTACACACACGCTTCTAGCAACTGGGCCGACAGGCTCTGTGCGCCCAACAGGCTCTTCAGGCGCTCGATCTCCCTCGATTGGCGTTCGAGTTCCCGGGCGTCTCCGGCGTTCCTGGCATAGCCCGCCAGTCGGTAATGTGCGGCCATGTGGAACGGATCCAGGTCCACTGTGGCGCGAAACTGCTCGGCCGCCTTCTCGTGACGCTTCGTCATCTGATAGGCGTTAGCGAGCTGGAAGCGGAGCGCGGCCGTCTGCGGGTCGAGTCGCACCGCCTCTTCGAAGTACGGGATCGCCCTCTCGAATCTCGAGAGTCGGGCGTGCAGCAATCCGCTGAGGTAGTGGATCGCGACCGAATCGGGCTCGAGTGCTCGCGCCCTCTCGAGGACCTCGGCGAGGGACTCAAAGTCGAGCGCCATGAAATGGCTGCGCGCCAGATTTCGCAGGGCTGGCGCCGACTTCGGCGCGTGTGTCACCGCCTGTTCGAACGCCTGGATCGCCATCGACCAGTCTTGGTTCTCGAAATATGCTTTGCCGCGGTTCATCGCGCTGACAAACTCGGGCGAGTCTTCAATCGACGTTTCCGGGCTGCAATACAGCAAACACATCAAAAGGGCGAGTGGGGCAATCCGCCACGCCTTGTCTGCTGTTAATCCGCGCATGCGCCAGGGCCCTACCGCCGCTCGCAGGTGGAAGCGGCTCGACAGAGTTCTCACAACTCCAATCAGCGCTACGCTTCGCAGACCCCTCGGGCGAAGACTCCGGGAGAAGCGATGACTCGCACCGTTGTTTCCAAAAGATCAAGCACGGCTCTCAAGAGCCGCTTGATTGAGAAGGCAATCCGGGATCACAGACGCTCCCCTCGACAGGGCGATCTGAGCTTCAATTTCTGTTCCGGGCCTACGGCGCTTCATGGCTTCGGGCTTACCCCTACCCCTTGCTGAACTGTGTAGGCATGGTTGGCCCGCAGGCCGCGGATGTTCTGTTCGTCGCCGTTAGGCCAGGTGATGTGGACATCGGCAAGCTGCGCATTCCCGAGCCCAAAATGTTGCTGCTTCGGGTTCATTGACAGATAGCCCGATCCGCACTGTACGAAGCGCGTGACCGCGAGTCCCCCCGGTGCGGTGACGACGATCCTCGCTCCGATTGCATCGCGGTTGCTTCCACGGCTAGGGTCTCCGATCAGGCGGAGCTTGAGCCACCCGAGGCCACCTCGCTCGGTGTTGTTGCGCAGGATCATCGCCGGAGATTCCAAGTTGTTGACCGCGATGTCGAGATCACCGTCGTCGTCCATGTCCAAGTATGCGGTGCTGCGAGAATTACCAACGAAGTCGGCGCCGCTCCGGGTCGAGAGATTCTTGAACTGGCC
>JAWPNA010000466.1:0-11989 GCA_045402695.1 Acidobacteriota bacterium | reverse complement strand
CCGCGCTGACTCGTTGCATCAACACCTACGCCACGAAGAACAACCTCACCAAGGATCTCAAGGACGCCGCGATCACGGGAGAGGACGTCCGCGAAGGCCTCACCGCCGTGGTCAGTGTGAAGCTGCCGAGCCCGCAGTTCGAGGGCCAGACCAAGACCAAGCTCGGCAACACCGAAGTCAAAGGATACGTCGAGGCAATGCTTAACGATCGCCTCTCGATGTTCTTCGAGGAGAACCCGGACGTCGCGCGGCGCATCGTGCAGAAGGCCACCGAGGCCGCCCGGGCAAGGGAGGCCGCCCGCAAGGCGCGCGACATGACGCGCCGCAAGGGTTATCTGGATGCTTCCTCGCTTCCGGGAAAGCTGGCCGACTGCCAGGAGAGGGACCCGCAGCACTCGGAGCTGTTCCTGGTCGAGGGGGAGAGCGCCGGCGGCTCCGCCAAGCAGGGGCGCAACCGTCGCTTCCAGGCGATCCTGCCGCTCAAGGGCAAGATTCTCAACGTGGAGAAAGCACGTTTCGACAAGATGCTGGGACACGAGGAGATCCGCATCCTGATCACGGCCCTGGGCTGCGGCGTGCAGAGCATGGACGACTTCGACATCTCCAAGCTGCGCTATCACCGCCTCGTGATCATGACCGATGCCGACGTGGACGGAAGCCACATCAGGACGCTGCTGCTGACCTTCTTTTACCGGCAGCTCAGGGAGCTCATCGAGCGCGGCTACCTGTACATCGCTCAGCCGCCCCTGTACCGCGTGAAGAAGGGAAAGACCGAAATGTACATCGGCAGCGACGAGGAGCTGAACCGCTTCCTGCTCTCCAAGGCGCTGGAGGACAAGACGCTGAAGACCAAGGCCGGCCGGACCTTCCAGGGCCCCGCGTTGCAGAACCTTCTGGAGAGACTGATCGAGCACAAGCGGCTGCTGGACCTGCTTGCGCGGCGCGGATACGATGCCGACCTTCTCGAGGTGCTCCTGGCAGAGGGCCTCTTCCAGAGGCAGCACTTCGCGGAGCGGGACTGGATCGAGAAGGTGGCCGCGGCCGTTCGCGAGAAGGGACGCCATGCCGGAGACATCCGGCACGACGAGGAGCACAGCCTGTACGAGCTGCGCGTGGGGCCCAAGATCATCGGCCAGCCGGAGCTCACCGTGTCGTGGGATTCGCTGGCCGCGACGGTGGAGTACCGCCGGCTGCACCAGTCATACATCGAGATCACCGACATGGAAAACGTCCCGCTCACGCTGATCGAGGACGGTCGCGAGGCGGTGATCGGCGGCAAGGAACAGCTCCTGGAGGCCATCATCGCCGCGGGCAAGGAAGGGGTCCAGATCCAGCGCTACAAGGGACTGGGCGAGATGAATCCCGAGCAGCTCTGGGAGACCACCATGGATCCGGATCGGCGCCGCCTCTTGCAGGTCAAGATCGAGGATGCCACGGAAGCCGAAACCATCTTCAGTGTTCTGATGGGTGAGCAGGTGGAGCCCCGGCGCAAGTTCATCGAGGCCAACGCACTCGACGTGAGAAACCTGGACATCTGATGGACGAGAAGATCGAGCGCACGACCCCGGTGGACATCGAAGACGAGATGAGCAAGTCGTATCTCGACTATGCGATGTCCGTGATCATCGGGCGCGCCCTGCCGGATGTCCGCGATGGGCTCAAGCCGGTCCATCGTCGCGTCTTGTACGCCATGTACGACCTCAGCAACGATCACACCAAGCCCTACAAGAAGTCGGCGCGCATCGCCGGTGACGTGATCGGCAAGTATCATCCCCACGGCGACGCGCCCGTGTATGACGCCATCGTCAGGATGGCCCAGGACTTCTCCCTGAGGTACCCGCTCGTTGACGGCCAGGGGAACTTCGGGTCGGTGGACGGGGATCCGCCGGCGGCCATGCGCTACACCGAGATCCGGATGGCGAAAATCACCTCCGAAATGCTGCGCGATATCGAGAAGGAGACCGTCGGCTTCGTACCCAACTATGACGGCACGTTGCAGGAGCCGCTGGTGCTGCCGGCCGCCATACCGAACCTGCTGGCCAACGGCTCGGACGGCATCGCGGTGGGCATGGCGACGAAGATACCGCCGCACAACCTGCGCGAGCTGGTGGACGGGCTGCTGCTCGTCATCGAGGAGCCCGGCTGCAAGCTGAGCGATCTCATGCAGCACATCAAGGGGCCGGATTTCCCCACGGCCGGGCTCATCTACGGTGCCGAGGGCATCCGCTCCGCCTACGCCACGGGCCGGGGCTCGATCGTGATGCGGGCCCGGGCGCACGTGGAGCAGGCGGGCAAAAAGGGTTTCGAGCGGATCGTCGTGACGGAGATCCCGTACCAGGTCAACAAGGCGAGGCTCATCGAGCATATCGCGCAGCATGTCCGGGACAAGCGCATCGATGGCATCGCCGACATCCGTGACGAGTCGGATCGCGAAGGCATGCGTATCGTGATGGACCTCAAGCGCGACGAGCCGGCCCAGCCGATTCTGAACTACCTGTACAAGTTCAGCCAGATGCAGGACACCTTTGGCGTGATCCTGCTGGCCATCGTGAAAAACCAGCCGAAGGTCCTCTCCCTGCGGGAGATACTCGACGCGTTCCTCTCGCATCGAAAGGAAATCGTGTACCGCCGCACGGCCTTCGACCTGAGGAAGGCCGAGGAGCGCGCGCACATCCTCGAAGGGCTCAAGATCGCGCTGGATCACCTCGACGAGGTCATCAACACGATCCGAGCGGCGGCCGACCCTCAGACCGCCAAGCAACAACTGCGGTTCAAGTTCAAGCTGTCGGACGTGCAGGCGCAGGCGATCCTCGACATGAGGCTGCAGCGGCTCACGGGCCTGGAGCGGAAGAAGATCCTCGATGAGCTGGCAGAGACGCTCGCCACCATCGCGCGGCTCAAGGAGATCCTGAGCAGCGAGAAGCTCGTGCTGCGGATCATCGCGGACGAGTTGAGGGCCGTGAAGGAGGCGTACGGAGACGAACGCCGCACGGAGATCGTGCCGCAGGTGGAGGAGATCTCCGCGGAGGACATGATTGCCGAGGAGGACATGGTCGTCACCGTGTCCCACTCCGGCTACATCAAGCGTAGCCCGCTCGACATCTACCGTACCCAGGGCCGCGGCGGCAAGGGGCGCATCGGGATGACGACGCGCGACGAGGACTTCGTCGAGCACCTCTTCATCGCTTCCACTCACTCCTACATCCTGATCTTCACCAACAAGGGCCGGCTGCACTGGCTGAAGGTCCACGAGGTCCCGCAGGTGGGCGCGGCGGCCAAGGGCAAGGCGCTGGTCAACTTCGTGAAGCTGGACGAGGGAGAGCAGGTGAAGACCTTGCTGCCGGTGAAGTCCTTCGAGGACGGCAAGTACATCGTCATGGCCACGAAGCTCGGCGTGGTGAAGAAGACCGAGCTGAACGCCTTCGCGAACGTGCGCACCGCCGGCATCATCGCACTCTCAATCGACCCGGACGACGACCTTCTCTCCGCGCGGCTCACCGATGGTAAGCAGGAGATCATCATCGCGACGCACATGGGGAAGATCATCCGTTTCCCGGAGGAAGGCGTGAGACCCATGGGACGCGCCGCCCGCGGTGTTCGCGGGATCAAGCTGCGGCAGGCGGACTTCGTGGTGGAGATGGACACGCTGGCTGACGCGACGCACATCCTCACTGCCACCGAGAACGGATACGGCAAGCGCACACCGTTGGCGCTGTACCGCAAGCAGAGCCGGGGCGGGATGGGGATCATCGACATCAAGACCACGGCTCGCAACGGGATGGTGGTCGGCGTCAAGGCGGTAGCGGAGGAAGATCAGATCATGCTCAGCACCATCAACGGGATGGTGGCCCGCATGCGCGTCAAGAGGATCAGCATCGTGGGGCGCAATACGCAGGGCGTGCGGCTGATGGTGCTGGTGGAGGGAGACAAGATCGCGTCGGTCGCCAAGGTGGCCGAACGAGGCGACGACCTGGAGCAGGAGATCGCTCCCCCGGAACCCACGCCCGAGGAGCTTGCCCAGCTCAAGAAGGAGGAGCAGGAGTCCAACGAAGAGGAGCCCAACGATGAAATTCTTTCTTGATACAGGAAGCGTGCAGGAGATACGGGAAGCCGCGGCCACCGGTGTGCTGGATGGTGTCACGACCAACCCGAGCCTGGTGGCGAAGGAAGGCAAGAACTTCAAGGACCTCCTCCTCGAGATCTGCTCCATCGTGGACGGCCCCATCAGCGCCGAGGTGACGGCGACGGATGCCGAGGCGATGATCAGGCAGGCCCTCGAGCTTCGCGAGATTCACAGGAACATCGTCGTGAAGCTCCCGCTCCTGAAGGAGGGGATCAAGGCGCTGTCGAAGCTGGCGCCCCAGGGAGTCAAGGTCAACGTGACACTGTGCTTCTCGCCGGCACAGGCGCTGATCGCGGCAAAAGCCGGCGCCACCTACATCAGCCCGTTCATCGGCAGGCTCGACGACATCTCGCACATCGGCATGGACCTGATCCGCCAGATCCGCGCCATCTACGACAATTACGACCTTCGGACCCAGATTCTGACGGCCAGCGTCCGGCATCCCGTGCATGTGGTCGAGGCGGCACTAGCGGGATCGGACGCCGCCACCATGCCCTACAAGGTGTTCGACGCACTGTTCAAGCACCCTCTCACCGACATCGGCAACGAGAAGTTTCTCTCCGATTGGAAGAAGCTGAAGGCTTGATGATGAGCCCGCACTCCTCACCAGATTCCTGCTGCGACCGCGGATCTGGCCGCCCTGACGGACGTCCTCGCGGCTCGAACCCATCACCGTATGCTCAATACGCTTCGGGACCTCGCCGCTACGGGCGCCCGTCATGACAGCCATTTGCGCGGCCTCGCGACGAAACCTGGTGAGGAATGCGGGCTAGCAATCGGCTGGAAGAGCTTCGCCGGCGCAGCGAGGCGGCCGAAGCCGCCGGAGGATCGGAGCGCGCCGCGCGCCAGCACGAGGCGGGCAAGCTGACCGCCCGCGAGCGCATCGACGCGCTGCTGGATCCCGACACTTTCCAGGAGTTCGACAAGTTCGTGGAGCACCGCTGTGCCATGTTCGGCATGGAGAAACAGCGGATCCCGGGCGACGGCGTGGTGACGGGGCACGGTCGGATCGACGGTCGCACCGTCTTCGTCTTCGCCCAGGACTTCACGGTCTTCGGGGGGTCGCTCTCCGAGACATACGCGGAGAAGATCTGCAAGATCATGGACCTCGCCATGAAGGTGGGCGCCCCGATCATCGGCCTCAACGACTCGGGCGGCGCGCGCATCCAGGAGGGAGTCGTCAGTCTGGCGGGGTACGCGGACATCTTCCTCAGGAACACGCTCGCGTCCGGAGTGGTGCCTCAGCTATCAGCCATCATGGGGCCATGCGCCGGCGGCGCCGTCTACTCGCCGGCCATCACCGACTTCAACATCATGGTGAGCGGCACCTCGTACATGTTCATCACGGGCCCGGACGTCATCAAGACCGTCACGCACGAGGAGGTTACGAAAGAGGAGCTGGGGGGCGCCCACACCCACGCGGCGCGAAGCGGCGTGGCCCACTTCGCGGTGCCCGACGACCGGTCGTGCCTCTCGTTGATCCGGGATCTGCTGTCGTTCATGCCCTCCAACAACATGGAGGATCCTCCCGCGCTCCCTTCCGGCGACGACCCGCGGCGGACGGAGGAGGCTCTCAACAGTCTGGTGCCGGAAAACTCGAACCAGCCGTACGACATCACCGACCTGATCAGGCTGGTGGTGGATGATGGGCGGTTTCTGGAAGTGCACGAGGAGTACGCGCGCAACATCGTGGTCGGGTTCGCGCGCCTGGACGGGAAGCCGGTGGGCGTGGTGGCCAACCAGCCGGCGGTCCTGGCCGGTACTCTGGATATCGACGCGTCACTGAAGGGCGCGCGGTTCGTCCGGTTCTGCGATGCCTTCAACATCCCGCTCGTGGTGTTCGAGGATGTGCCGGGCTTCCTGCCCGGCACGAAGCAGGAGTTTGGCGGCATCATCAAGCACGGGGCGAAGCTCCTGTACGCGTTCGCCGAGGCGACGGTGCCCAAGGTGACGGTGATCACGCGCAAGTCATATGGCGGCGCCTACTGTGTCATGGCGAGCAAGCAGATCCGCACCGACGTCAACTACGCCTATCCGACGGGAGAGATCGCCGTGATGGGGCCCGAAGGGGCGGTGGAGATCCTCCACAGGAAGGAGATCGCCGCGGCGAAGAACCCCGAGGAACTGCGGCGGCGCAAGGTCGAGGAGTTCCGGGAGGCCTTCGCGAACCCCTACGTCGCGGCGCAGAGGGGCTTCATCGACGAAATCATCGAGCCGAAGGTCACGCGGCCGAAGCTGATCGCCGCGCTCTCGATGTTGTCCACGAAGGTCGACCGCAACCCACCCCGCAAGCACGGCAACATCCCTCTCTGACCGCCGCTTATGGTTTCCGGGCGCCCTGTCGGGCGCCGGGAAGAGTGGGGGAGGAGGAAAACACCGGCGACCAGGACCGGCGCCGGCATCGCCTGCCCTGGCCGTCCGGCTGGGCACTACTTGCCTTGCGCGATGGCCGCCGTGTCCACGTGATCGAGCATGTGGTGCCCGATCCACTGAGCGAGCACCTCCGTAGGCATGGGAGCGAGAGTCGCAGTGATGGTCTTCTCCTGACCGTCACGGGAAACGGTGTACGCGACCTGCTTGCCAGGAGCCATGGACTTCTTGGCCGCCATCAGGGCGTCCTTGTTCTTCTCGTCGTACTTGATGCCATTGAGGGCCACCAGCACATCGCCCGACTTGAAGCCGGCGGACTCCGCAGGGCTATCCGCCACCACGCGCTTCACGGTCAGCATGCCGTCATCGGACTTGTCGATCTCCAGTCCGATCCACCCACTGGTCTTCAGGGAGGCGGCCATCTCGTTGAGACAGTCCTGCGTGCTCTTCGTGCACTTGTAGTGATCGCTGCCGGCCACGCCGTAGCTAACCATCGCGATGAGCAAGGCCGGGAAGACCAACCAGCTCCTGCGCTTCATACAGCACCTCCTGTTGGTTGAGGGGCTCGTGCCCCGTTTGTCGGTTCCTGGCTGATTCTACGTTCGGCTGTGGTAAATGCCCTCAAATGAGCGTAAAAAGTTGTTTCGGATGTCAACGAAAAGTAAACAAGCAGTGGGCGCCGACGCCCTCGGCTCCCGTCGTAGCGTATATTCCTCGCCATGGGTTCGTTCTTGAAACGCCACGTGCTCTGGGGTGGTTTCCTCGCGGCGCTGGTTCCGTTGCTGGCGCTCCTGGTGCTGCAGTATCGGTGGCTCGTGGATCTCGAAGAGAAGTCCGCCATCGCGCACAAAGCCACGCTCAACACGTACCTCGAAGCCATCGCCATCGAGGTGGAGTATTTTTACAGAGGCGTGGCGGAGAGCCTGCTCGAGATCCCTTCGTCCGTCTTCACCGGAAACCACCTCGACGATGTCGCCGACCACTTTGCGAAGAAAGGCGCGAAAGGCGTGAAGCGGTTGTTCGTCCTGAGCTTCGTGAAGGACGACCGGGGCAAGCTTCTGTTCTACGATCCGACCATACCCTCGATGGAGCCGTCCGGTTATCTCTCGGAGGCGCGCGCGGCGTACGTGGCGACGGCCGCGTGGCAAGTGCTCAGCGACAAGGAGATCGTCCCGGATCCCGTGGGCCTGTCGGCGGACGAGAAGGATCGCGAGAACCGGATCATCATCAACCCGATCATCGACAATGAAAAGCATCTCGTGGGCATCGCGGGGATGGTCGTGGACGAGGATTTCTTCCGGCAGGTGATCCTCCCCGAAGCGATCAGCCGCGCCGGCCCGGTCTTCCTTCCCGGCGCCGACCACGCGGATCTGGACATGGCCGTGCTGGACGGCAAGGGGGAGCCCGTCATCGGCAGTGGAACGGAGGGCGCTCCGGGGAGCTCGGTCAAGAGGCACCTGCAGTTCATCTTCGCCGACTATCAGCTCGCTCTCAGCGTGCGCCCGTTGAACATGAGAGCCTGGGCGCAGGCGAGCTTTCTCTTGAACATGACGCTGGCGGTTATCGTGGCGCTCGTCCTGCTCCTCGGCATCGGGCTGGCCTTGAGGGCGGCGTCCAGAGAGATGACGTTGTCCGGGATGAAGAGCGACTTCGTATCCAATGTCTCGCACGAGCTGCGGACCCCCCTGGCCTCCATCCGAGTGTTCGCGGAGTTGCTGCGCACCGGCAAGGCCGGCACGGCGGACAAGGTTCAGGAGTACGGCGAGTACATCGAGGGGGAGAGCCAACGGCTCACCGCTCTCGTGGACAACATCCTGGATTTCGCGAAGATCGAGTCCGGCCGGAAAACCTACCGGTTCGAGACAGCCGACATCAACGATGTGGTGCGGGAGACGCTCAAGACCTTCGACGGACGGCTGAGGCACAGCGAATCGCGGGTCATGCTGCAAGGCCCGCAGCAAGCGCTCCCGCCGATCAGAGTGGATGCCGATGCCATCGCGCAGGCCCTGAGCAATCTCCTGGACAACGCCTTCAAGTACGGCAACGGCGCCCAGAGGATCGAGGTCCGCTTGTCGCGCCGCGAAAAGTGGATCGAGATCTCCGTGAAGGACCAGGGGGTGGGTATCGCGCGCGAGGAGCAGGACAAGATCTTCGAGCGGTTTCACCGGGTCGGCACCGGGCTGATTCACGGCGTGAAGGGAAGCGGGTTGGGCCTTTCGATCGTGCAGCACATCGTCGAAGCCCATCATGGACGGGTGGCGGTGGAGAGCAAACCGGGCACGGGCAGCACGTTCACCATCAGTCTGCCGATCGCGGAAGGGGCTCCGGATGCCTGCTAAGGTACTGATCGTCGAGGATGATGAAGCGATGGCCGTGGCGCTGCACGACGGGTTCCAGTACGAGGGGTACACCGTCATCACCGCCCGGGACGGCGAGGCCGGCCTCGCACTGGCGGCCGGCGAGTCGCCGGATCTGATCGTCCTTGACGTGATGCTGCCGAAAATGAGCGGCCTGGACCTTTGCAGGAAGATCCGCTCCGAGGGCAACAGGACTCCCATCATCATGCTGAGCGCGAGGGGTCTGGAAATCGACAAAGTGCTGGGGCTGAAGCTGGGCGCGGACGACTACGTGACCAAGCCGTTCAGCTTCATGGAGCTGCTGGCGCGCGCCGAGGCGGTCATGCGACGGCTCGGTGGCGCCGGTGACCAGCTCGTCTCCTACAGCTTCGGCGACGTCACGGTGGACTTCAAGAAGCTCGAGGCCAAAAGGGACGGCAAGCTCCTGGAGCTGTCGCAGAAGGAGTTCATGCTCCTCCGGTACCTGATCGAACGGCGCGGCCAGGTCGTGGCACGCGAGGAACTGCTCGACGCCGTGTGGGGCTACCAGAAGATCCCCTTCACGCGCACCGTTGACGTGCACGTCGCCAAGCTGCGCAAGAAGATCGAAGGACGACCCGCGGATCCGCAGCATCTCGTGACGGTGCACCGCTCTGGGTACAAATTCATCGGGTAATCCAGGGGATGATCGCGGCGCCCGACATCGGCTATCATCACAGTCCATGCCCTCGGTGCCGTTCGACAAAATCCTCATCGCCAACCGCGGCGAGATCGCCGTACGTGTCATCCGCGCGTGCCGCGAGATGGGGATCCGGTCCGTCGCGGTCTTTTCCGAGGCCGATCGCGACGCTCTTCACGTTCGCCTGGCCGACGAGGCGTATCCGATAGGCCCGGGACAGCCCGCTCTTTCCTACCTCTCGATAGACGCCGTCGTCGGTGCGGCGATGTCGTCCGGCGCCGGCGCTCTCCATCCAGGATACGGATTCCTCTCGGAGAACGCGGATTTGGCCGAGCGATGCGAGGCCGGGGGGATCACGTTCATCGGCCCACCGGCCGCGGCGATCCGCGCGATGGGGGACAAAGTACAGGCACGACGTCTCATGGCCCGGGCGGGAGTGCCGGTGGTGCCCGGCTCGGACGGCCCCATCGACTCCGCCGAGGAGCTTGCGCGGTTCGGGGAGGCCGCCGGCTACCCCGTCCTGCTCAAGGCGGTGGCGGGCGGTGGCGGACGGGGCATGCGTGTCGTCCGCGCGCTCGGCGAGGTCGAGTCCGCCTTCGCCCAGGCGACATCGGAAGCGCGCACTTCCTTCGGCGACTCGTCGGTCTACGTCGAGAAGTTCATCGAGAACTCCCGTCACATCGAGGTACAGGTGCTATCCGACCCGCACCGCCCCTCGATCCATCTCGGCGAGAGGGAATGCTCGATCCAGAGACGGCATCAGAAGCTGATCGAGGAGAGCCCCTCACCCTTCGTGGACGCCGGGCGCCGCGCGAAGCTGGGCGCCACGGCCGTGAAAGCCGCGGATGCCGTCGGCTACCGCGGCGCGGGCACGGTGGAATTTCTGGCCGATCCCGCTGGTGAGTTCTACTTCATGGAGATGAACACGAGGCTGCAGGTGGAGCACCCTGTCACGGAGATGGTCACCGGCCTCGACCTGGTCAAGGCGCAGATCCAGATTGCGGCGGGACAGGACACGGGACTTCGCCAGGAGGATGTCGTCCTGCGTGGCTGGGCGATCGAGTGCCGGATCTACGCGGAGGATCCGGACCGGGGTTTCCTGCCTTCTCCCGGGCGGATCGAGCGGCTTCGCGTGCCCGGCGGCCCAGGCATCCGGGACGACGGCGGAGTGTACGAGGGGTACGTCCTGCCCATCCACTACGACCCGCTCATATCGAAGCTGATCGCCTGGGGCGGGACCCGCGCCGAAGCCGCGGCCCGCATGTCCCGGGCGCTCGATGAGTACGTGCTGGAGGGGGTGCCGAGCACGATTTCATTCCACCAGCGGGTGCTGCGCGATGAGCGGTTCATGCGCGGGGATCTCCACACGGGATTCGTGGATCAGATGGACGGGCACCGTGCGCTGCCGCCCGAGAAGGCCAGGAAGCTGGAGGACCTGGCCGTGATCGCCGCGGCGCTTGCCATGCGAGGGGACACGGCTCGGACAGGTGCGGCCGGTCGCGCTCTGCAGCCGGCTCACGGCGGCGACTGGAAGCTGGCGGGCCGGCGCAGGCAGCTCGAGGGCCTGAGCCGATGAGACCCTCGTGAGATGGAGCGCCCGGATCGGGGAGCAGGTGCGCCACCTCGAGCTGACCCGGATGGCGGGAGATGAGTTGCGCGCCAGCGTGGACGGACGCCAGTACCGCCTGAATTGCACGGAGCCGCAGCCGCAGGTCTTCTCCATTCTCGAAGGCGGCACGTCGCATGAAGCTGTCGTCCATATCACGCAGGGACGATGCCGCGTGCGCCTGGACGGGCGGCTCTTCGAGGTGGTCACAGAGCAGCCCAGGCGCGGAAAGGCCCGTGAGTCGATCGCCGGCGAGCAGTCCCAGATCCGAGCCGTGATGCCCGGACGCGTGCTGCGCGTCATGGTGGAGCAGGGACAGACGGTGCAGGCGCGTCAAGGTCTGGTTGTGGTGGAGGCGATGAAGATGGAGAACGAGATCACGTCGCCGCGCGCGGGTGTCGCCAAGGAGATCCGTGTGGCCCCTGGCCGGACGGTCGAGGCGGGGGATCTCCTCGTCGTCATCGAATAGCCTTCATCCGCCTACGGGCAGGGAGCGCCGGCGTCCAGAGCGTCTCTCGGATCGGGCATCACGCTGCTGTTACCGTACGTACCAGGGCCCACGTTGCAACCATTGGTCGCGCGGACCAGCCAGTAGCGGATCGCTCCCTGGGCGGGGGAGGGATTCGGATCCACGAAGGGCGTATCGGCATCGTTGTTAACTGCACAGACCGCTGCGGCATACGTCATGGTCGTCCGCAGGTCGCCGATCAATCCCGTGACCACGTCGTAGGCTGTCGCGGTGCCGTTGAGTGCGTCCTGGCTGTCCCACGAGATGCTGGTGGAGCCTCCGAGATGGGTCGTGTCCAGGTTCTGGACCTCCGTGGCGGCATGCTTCAGGGTGGCGTCCGCCGGCGCGCAATCCTGAGAATTGGGCA
>JAWPNA010000451.1:0-10991 GCA_045402695.1 Acidobacteriota bacterium | reverse complement strand
TCGACGACCTTCCGGTACTCATCCTGCGCCACCTGGTCGAAGCTGGTGACCACGAGGGAGGCGGTTTCGACCTCGCCGCGCACGCCGTCGGCGCGAAGGCTCCGCTTCTTGAACTCCGCCACCAGGCCCCCCGCCCGGTTGTCCAGCACCGCCTTGACGGCGTCGGCGGCCTCGACCCTCATGGCGAGGTGGATGCCTCCCTTGAGGTCGAGGCCCAGGCGGATTTTCTTCTTGGGCGGGATGATCCCCCAGGCGCTGATGACCGTGACGGCGACGGAGAGGATGACCTTCCAGCGGAGGTCCTTCTGCATGCCGGCTACTCTCCCTGGTCCTTCTGAAGCGAGGAAATGGCGCTGCGGGAGACGTCGATCTTGACGTTTGTGGTGACCTTGAGCTGGACGAGATCGTCCGTGATCCCCGCCACGATTCCGTGGATTCCCCCTGAAGTGATGACCTTGTCCCCGTTCTTCAGGTTCGCGAGCATCGCCTGCACCGCTTTGCGCCTCTTGCTCTCGGGCCTGATCATCAGGAAATAGATGATCAGGAACACGAGGCCCATCATGACGAAGAAGCTGTAATTCTGCCCTGGCGCCTCCGGGCCGGGGGTCCCCTGCTGGCCGAGCGCAAACGAGCTTGCAGCCGCGCCGATCTGTCGCATCATGTTGAGAACTCACCACCTGTCAGTCGGATTCACTGCCCGGGGACCGCACAGAGTGCCGCAGCGCCCGACAAAAGTCAAGAGTTGACGCTTTCCCGCGGGACCAGTACGGTGGAGGCCATGAATGTCTTGCGCCTTCCCTTGCTCGACGGTCTCGAAGGCGTCTCGTGCGTGTTCGTGGGGCGCGGCCCCTCGCCTCGTCCCGATCCAGCCGGCCTGCTCCGGCTGCTCGACGTGGACGGGCGCCGGACAGTCCGCCTGGCCACGGCGCGGCAGGTCCACTCGGACCGCTGCCTGGTTGTGGCCGGCGACGACTCCGGAGTGGCCGGCGAAGCAGACGCGCTGATTACCCGGGAGCGAGGGCTCGCCCTCGGGATTGCCGCGGCCGATTGCGTGCCTCTCGTCGCAATCGACGCTCAGGCAGGAGTTCTCGGCGTGGTCCATGCCGGCTGGCGCGGCACGCTCGCCGGAGTGCTCGAGAGGGCGCTTGAACGGATGCAGGAGGATCTCGGCGCGCGACCCGAGAGGATCCTGGTGTGCGCCGGGCCGGCGGCCGGCGCCTGCTGCTACCAGGTCGGATCCGAGGTGGTAGAGGCGTTCGGCCGAAAGCGGCCGACCCACGCCGCGCGCGCGCTGATCGAGCGGCGACCCGGGGAGTTCTTCCTCGACCTGATCGAGGCCAACCGGCTCCAGGCGGAGGCGGCGGGTATCTTTGGCGGCCGGTTCGAGGCGCTGGGAGTCTGCACGGTGTGCCGGCCCGACCTGTGCCACTCGTACCGGCGCGACGGCGCCTCGGCCGGGCGCATGTGGCTCCTGGCGACGCTGGTCGGCTCGGCTATCCACCCATCTTCTTGAGATCGGTGATGAGCGTCTTGGCCTCGCCGGCTTTGGAATCCTTGGGCTTGAGTTTGATGAAGGTCTCCAGCTCCACGACCGCGTCCTTGAACTTTGCCTGATTGACGTAGGCCAATCCGAGCTGGTAGTGGGCCGCGGCGTTGTCGGGCGCGATCTCGATCGCCTTCTTGTACGCATCGGCGGCCTTGCCGATCTCGCTCTTGTTGAACATGATGTTGCCGAGGTTGTAGAAGGCCATCCCCGACGGGTCCTGCGCCCCCATCCGCTGGTAGGTCTCCATCTCCTTGGCGATGTCGCCCTTCTGCTTGTAGGCATCGGCCAGGAAGCTGTAATACTCGATGTTGTCGGGCGACTGGTCCACCAGCTTCGTGAAGATTTCCACCGCCTTGTCGTGCTGCTTGGTGTCCGAGTAGAGCTGCCCCAGGGTCTTGAGGACCGCCTCGCTGTCCGGGCTCCCCTCGCGCTCCTTCTCCATGAAGGGGATCGCCTGCATCAGCCGTCCCTTCTTGATGAAGACCATCCCGAGATCGAAGTTGGCCCCGATGATTGTCGGATCGAGCTCGAGCGCCCTCTTGATCTCCGGCTCCGCCTCCGCGATGTTCTCGGCCTTCAGGAGCGCGAGCCCCAGCAATCGATGCGCCTCGGCACTGTCCGGGCTCGCGCCGATCGCCTCCTTCAGCGGAGCGATCGCCCCGGCGAATTCACCGCGGGCGAGCAGCTCCTTGCCCGAGTCGAGAGGAGTCTTCGCCGCGGGCGCGGCGGGAGCGCCCGCCTGCCCAGGGGCGCCGGGCGCCGGCTGGCCCGGCGAGCCGGGGGGCGCGGCCTCGGTCGGCGGCGGCGCCTTGCCCTCCTTGGCCAGATTCTCGGCCTGCAGCTTGTGGAACGCCTCGGTGAATCGATCTTCCGGCGCCAGCACGAAGTCCACGACGCACTTGCCTTTGGTGGCGACGTCGCTGCGCGCCTGCGGAGGCAAGAGGACCTTGTGGAGGCCTTTCTGATCCGAGCCGACCATGTACGTGTCGGTGGTCACGCTCGTTCCGTCGCTTCTCGTGGTCAGCGCCGAGATCATCACCATCTTGTATCCGTCCAGCGTGGCCCTGATCTCGTAGCCTGGATCCATGACCGACGCGAGGAAGTTGTGACTGTAGCGCCCCTTCTTGCTGGTCTTGACCGGCTGGGCGGCGACGTTCTTGGCCAGGTTCATGAACGAGATCGTCACGTTCTGGAGCGGCATCCCTTGATCGTCGGTCACCGTGCCTTCGCAGCGCTGGGCGTCTTCCTGCGCGAACACCATTGCCGGGAAGCTCAGGGCCGCGGCGCAGACGACGATTCCGGCGAGCGGACGTGTTGCTGGGTTCCGAGGTTTCATGGTGGGCACCCTCCGGTCGACACCGGAATTATATCCGGCCGGTCCTCGCACTCGCAAGCATCATGCCTGGCTCGAAGCACCGCTCCTCGACCTGTATCATGAGCTATCATGGCCGCCGGAAGGAGCCGGAATGACGGATGGCGCCGCGGGCGTCGCTCGCAGTGTGGCGGATTCCCGCGTGGAGATGACCGAGCTGGTGATGCCACAGGAGATCAACCCGCTGGGCTCCGTATTCGGCGGGTGGGTCATGGCACTCATCGACAAGGCCGCGGCAATCGCCGCGACGCGGCACTGCCGCGGGCCGGTGGTGACCGCTTCGGTGGACAGCATCGATTTTGTCGCCCCGATGAACCTGGGCCACATTGTGAGACTCTCGGCATGCGTCACGCGGGTGTTCCATACCTCCCTCGAAGTGGAGGTGGTGGTGCACTCGGAGGATCCGCGCTCGGGAGAGCGGGTGAAGACCTGCTCCGCCTTCCTCACGATGGTGTATGTCGGGCCAGACGGGCGACCACAACCCGCGCCGCCGCTGATTCTCACGGCCGGCGACGAGATGATCCGCGCCGGAGAAGCGGAGCAACGCCGCCTGCAGCGGCTGGCCCGGAGATCCTGAAAGATTGTTACAGGTTCCTGGCGTGGCGGATGCCCTGCACGCTCGAGATGGCGGACAGGATGCGGGGAAGCGAGTCGCGCGGGGCGTCGCATTCCACCACGATGCTGTGACCGCTGGAGAGGCGCCGGTAATTCCACTCCAGGATGGTGCGACCCTCACTTTCGAGCACGCTCCGGACTGCGTCGAAGCTGGCGGTGGCGTCATCGGCCACGACGCGGAACGACGCGCGCTCGGTTTTTCCGTTGGGCCACACGCGGGCCAGGCGGCCCAGGGCCCAAAGCACCGCGAGGATCAGCAGCGTGGACGTGAAGGCCAGCAGGTAGAATCCGCTGCCGAGCGCGAGCCCGATGCCGGCGACGGACCAGGTTGTGGCCGCGGTGGTCAGGCCCGTCACGCCTCCCCTGGAGTGCAGGATGGTGCCGGCGCCGAGGAAGCCGATGCCGGTGATCACGCCCTGCGCGATACGGCTGGGATCGGCCGTCACGACCGCGAACTGGTGCGCGACCTGGATCGAGAGGATCATCATGAGCGTGGAGCCGACGCAGATCAAGATGTTGGTGCGCAGCCCGGCGGGTTTGTCGGATGCTTCGCGCTCCAAGCCGATGACTCCGCCCATCAGCACGGCAAGCAGAAGTTTGACGCCGTCATCGGAGATGAACTCGACGAGACCATTCATGATGACGATCAATCTATATGCCGCGGGGCAGCGCGGCAATCAGGAGGTGCGCTGAATGCCCGCCCATCGCCCCAGGGGACGCCGAACGGGGGTGAAGGTCCAGGTTCCCCCGGCTCGACTTTCCTCCCGATCGATCTACTCCCGCAATGCCCTCCGGCTCTCACCCGACGAGGTCCGGGCCTGGAACGAGCGCAACCGGCAGCTCCTGTCGGTTTACGGGCTGGAGGTGGCCTCGGTCACGATCCTGCCGCTGGACCACGCTCCCCCTCGCGCCGGCGCCCGCGCCGGCCTGCTTCAGACCGGGATGAGAGACCGCCTGCTGCTCACCGCGATGCTGGGGGCGCTGGCCGTGTCGATATCCGGGAGAGGGGATCTGATCGAGCTCGCGGCAGCCGAGCGGGACCGCCTCAAGCGCGCGGCCAAGGAGAACAACGATCGCAACGCCACGGCCATCATGACGGAGGCGCTGCACGCACTGTGCGGCGCGCACCCCGGCACGCGGCTGCGCATCGCCATCGGCGAGGGCGCTCGGCTCAAGCCGGGCGAGCGTGGGGGCAACCCGACGCTGTACGCGGGCCAGACTCTCGGCTCGGGAGACACCAGCTACTCGATCGCCGTGGACACCGTGGAGGGCACCACGAAGAGCACGCTGTTCGATCACTCCTGCGGCACGCTCCTGTTCGCCACCGAGGCACCCATCGCCGCCGTGCCGGACGTCTACTTCGACAAGTGCCAGGTCAAGGGGATCACCGAGGTGAGCGTGAACGATCCGCTCGATCGGATCGTCGAGGCGATCATGGACACCAGCCGCACGCAGGAGATCAATCTCTTCGCGCTGGACCGTGCAAGGCACCCGATCGAGCGGATGGTGGATCTGGGGGCCAACATGCGGATCGACACGGACGGGGACGCCTATCCGGTCGTGGCGGCCGGGCTCGCCTGGGGCGTGTATCCGGACAATCTCCGGCCTCTGGACGGTGTGTGCGGCAACATCGGCGGAGCGGCGGAGATGATCGCGTCCGCCGCCGGCGGCTACTATCTCGGAGTGGAGTCGACGGCCCGTTTCTGCGCGTCCAAGATCAAGACGTGGGAGGACCGCTACAACTTCGCTCCGGAAGAGGAGGAATCACTCCGCTGCCGGGGTTTCGATCCGCACCAGGTGTACCGGATTGACGAGCTGGTGCCCGGCCTTCAACGTGCCGACGGGGCGTTCGTCGCCGCCGCCATCTCGGACAACTGGCACATCCCGGGGCTGGATGCCTGCTTCGTGGGCGGAAACTTCGCGTCGGTGAGCGCGCTGTTCGTGGGATCGGCGGGCACGGCCGATCTCTATCGCCTGGAGTTCACCTACAGCCTGGGGCTGGAGCGCACCGCCGAGGTGATCACGCCCGTTCTGACGCGGATCCTGGGGCTGCCGGTCGCGTCCATCCCGCATGCGGTGCGCGCGGCCGTGGCCGACCCCTCCCGCGCCGGGCGCCTCAGACATGAGCTGGACACCACCTACTACATGCACCTGCGGGGCGACTCGGACGAGCAACCTGCAGAGGGGCGCCTGCAGCTCGATCTCGACGCGGCCTCCAAGGTGGAGTCGCCAGAGGCGATGGAGGTGCTGCACGCCGTGATGGACGCGGCCCCGGACTGGTTCTGCTGACGTCGCGGGTTTCTCCGACTGACCGCGGGACGCGCGCCAGGATCAGACGGTCTTCTTCCTCTCGATCGGCATCACGCGCTCGCGCACGAGGCGGCCGGTGTCCACCACGCCCAGCTTGCGGAACAGGAGATCGAACTTTACCGACAGCGCCGCGCGCAGCTCGGCCTTCACCGGCCCGGGCAGGCCCCATGCCTCGGACTTGAACGGCCCCCACGCTTTCTTT
This sequence comes from Acidobacteriota bacterium, assembly GCA_045402695.1. Lineage (GTDB taxonomy): Bacteria > Acidobacteriota > Polarisedimenticolia > JACPZX01 > DASXTC01 > JAWPNA01. The sequence goes on along the minus strand of JAWPNA010000451.1, from coordinate 4,946 downwards.
CTCGTCTTGTAGTAGAACTGCTCGGGCGTCATGTCCGGCTTTCGCTCCGCGGCGCACTCGCGATCCAGCCACGCGTACATCCGGCCCCTCAGTTCCTTGGGGAAGACCGGATGATCCATCACGATGTTCTGGAAGTCCGTGGCCAGGTGCACCTCGCACGCCTCGGCCTTGGGAAACTCGTCGAACGCCTCGGACGGAAGCGTGGAGGCCCCGTGCTGCACAGCCCCGGCCATGCCGTACTCCTTGCGGGCCACCCGTGAGATTTCCTTCAGGACACCGAAGTCGATCTTCACTTTGGCCACCGATCCATCAGGCAGCGGCACGCCGCCGTGCGTGGTTCCCGTCTGGATGCTGATCTTGCTGGGTCCCGACGCACCCGGGCGCAGGCGCTGGAGCTCCTCGAGCAGCCCGTCCATATAGGCCCGCAGCTCCTCGGGTGTGGAGTTCTTCTTCCCCACCTCGCCGATCTCCCCGCCGATGGAGACCGTCATCCCCGCGGGCTCCAGCGAGCGCACGTGGGCGGCGAGCTGCGCCGATGTGGTGAAGTTGTCCCGCTGCTGCTCCTTCACCGTGCCCTTGGACAGGTCCACGATGGTGGAAGCGTCGATGTCAACATTTCCATAGCCGGCTGCGATCGCCTCCGCGATCAGAGCCTTGATGCTCTGGATCTCCCAGGCGCGCGCCTCGCCCCCCTGGGCGAACTTGCCCGCGTTGACCTGGAAGTGATCTCCCTGGATGAACAAGGGCCCCTCGAACCCTTCGCGCACCGCGGCGGCCATGACCACGGTGGCGTATTCTCCGGGCCGCTGATCGGTGTACCCCATCTCCGAGCGGGCCAGCTCGAAGATGAAGGCGCCCACGCGGCGGCTGCGGACCACCGAGATCACGGCGCGGGCGCTGTCGTACACCAACCCGCGCAGGTTGATGGCCGGTGTGGTGAATCCGGAGACCTCCCCCCGCCCCATCGCTTCATACAGCGGCTGGATGGAGGCCGGCCTGATCCCCACTTGCCGCGCCGCCTCCCAGATGAGCGTGCGCGCCTTCGCGCGATCGGCCTCTGTGGCCGAGAAAACCGCCTGGTGGGCCAGACCGTCCATCACTTCCTCGCGAAGACGCCACGGGTCCTTCACGACGACATCTCCGGCCGGGGCCACCTCCAGCGCCCCGTGCCACGATTCCAGCATCTGTGCAAGAGTCCTCTCGGGCACGGCTCTCTCCTCCGGCATCTGGGCCCCGCGATGTCAGAGACTCACGATGTCGAACTGCTCGTGGTGCAGCGTGGAGTCGGCCCGGATGGCCATGTCGACCTGCTGCAGCGAGGGAATGCCCATCGTGAGGTAGCGCCTGTCGTTCTCGAGGTGCTGCGCCACCTCGGGATTGGCGCGGATGATCAGCCGCTTGCCATCCAGGCTCGGCGCCAGCTTCTGAAGCTCGCGCTGGATCTCGAACAGCACCGTGGCGCCCGCCTTGATCTTCCCAGTGCCGGAGCAGTAGGGGCAGGTCTGGCAGAGGATCCGCTCCAGGCTCTTCTTGGTGCGCTGGCGCGTGATCTCCACCAGGCCAAAGTCGCTGATCTGAAGCACCTTGGTCCGGGCGCGGTCGCGTTGGATTTCCTTTTCGAAGGCCTCCGTCAGCTTCTTGCGGCTCTTGCGTTCCTCCATGTCGATGAAGTCCACGACGATGATCCCGCCGAGATCCCTCAGCCTGAGCTGCCGCACGATCTCATTGACGGCCTCGAGATTCGTCTTGAGGACGGTGTCCTCGAGACTGCGCTTGCCGACATACTTGCCTGTGTTGACGTCGATCGCCACCAGCGCTTCGGTCTGGTTGATCACGATGTAGCCGCCCGACTTGAGCCACACGCGGCTGCGGAGCGCTTTGTCCAGCTCGACCTGCACGCCGTACTTCTCGAAGACCGGGAAGGTTTCATGATAATAGACGATGCGGCCCAGCATCTCGGGCTGCAGCCTCCCCACCAGATCGCGGGCCTCGTTGAAGGTCCGCTCGTCGTCGATGACCACCTTGGTGACGCCCCGGTTCAGCAGGTCCCTCAGGAGTTTGGGCACGATCGACAGCTCGCGGTGGATCTCCGCCGGGGCCCCCGACCTTTCGGCCTTGCGCCGGATCTCCTCCCACAACGACGAGAGGTAGTTGGCATCGGCCTCCAGCTCGGTGGCGTCGCATCCTTCGGCCACGGTGCGCACGATAAAGCCCATGCCTTGCACGCGCACCCTATCCAGGATTCTCCTCAGGCGCGAGCGTTCCCGCGCGTCGCCGATCTTGCGCGACACGCCCACATGGTCGACCTGGGGCATCAGCACCAGAAAGCGTCCGGGCAGCGTGACGTAGGACGTGATGCGCGCTCCTTTCGTCCCGATCGGCTCCTTGGTGACCTGCACGAGGAGCTCCTGGCCTTCCTTGATCAGATCCTCGATCTTGGCCCCGTGGCTCACCTTGGGGGCGGCGTTGCGGATCGCGTCGCCGCCCTCGACCTCGTCCAGGTCCAGGAGACCCTCGTAGGCGTCGTACCCCGGGGAGATGTCCGACACGTACAGGAACGCGTCGCGTTCCAGGCCCACCGACACGAACGCCGATTGCATCCCCGGCAGCACCTTGGTCACGCGGCCCTTGTAGACGTTGCCCACGACTGTGCGGCTCGACAGCCTCTCGATGAAGATCTCGGCGAGGACCCCCTTTTCCAGGATGGCCGCGCGCGTCTCCTGCGGTGCGGCGTTGATCACGATCATCTTCTCGGTGTCGTGCCGCGGCTTGACTCTCGGGCGATCCTCCTCCGTGGCCCGCGGCGCCACCACCTCGGCGGGGCTCATGGACGTGACTTGCTCCTCCGCCAACGCGGGCGCTTCCACCGGTGCGCGCCGGCGACGCCGGCGCGGGTCGATCCGCGGCCCTCTTCGGCGACGCCCGCCGCGCCCGCTGCCAGGAGCGCTCGTCGCGCCTTCGGGCGAAGGCTCCGGTTCGGGGCCATTCCCGGGCACGCCTTCCCTTTGTGCGGTCAGGAGCGGTCGCGACGGTTCGCCCGCACGCGGCGACGCCCCCTCCCCATCGCTGACGTAGGCCTCCACGTCAACCGGTGGGAACGGCGGCGCTACCCACGATGGAGCCGGAGGATCCGTCCGAGGCGGAACGAACCCTCCGAGCACCGGCTCCCTTTCGGAACCGTGCCCGCCGGTATCCAGCGCCGGCTCCATAAAGGGTGCCGCATCCTCCGCGGGAGCTTGCTCGCCGGGAGGCACGACCTGTTGCAGGTTCTTGCGGGCGCCGCCGCGGCGGCGCCCTCTTCCCCGTCCGCCTCTGCGGCGGCGCCGGGGCTTCAGTTCACCAGGCATCTCATCCTCACATTGAGGACCATTCCCAGCGCCGCGTAGGTCGTGACGAGGGACGATCCTCCATAAGACATCAAGGGCAGGGGGATGCCCGTTGTGGGCATCAACCCAAGGACCACCCCGATATTGATTAGAGTTTGCGAGCCGATCACCGCCGCAACGCCCATGGCGATGAAGGCGCCCAGACGGTCGCGCGCGCTGCGCGCGGCGGCCACGATGCGGCTCATCAACACGAAATAGACAATGAGGGCGCACGCCGCCCCCGCGAATCCCAGTTCCTCGGCGAGCACTGCCAGGATGAAGTCGGTGTGGCTCTCGGGAAGAAACGAGAGCTGCCCCTGCCATCCCCTGAAAAGGCCCTTTCCCCACAATTCGCCCGATCCGACGGCGATGCGCGACTGAAGCACCTGCCACCCAGCGCCCTGTGGATCGCTCATCGGGTCGAGAAACGTCCTGACCCGCTCCTGCTGGTAGGGCTTCAAGACCCCCGGAACCAGGAAGATCAGGGGCGCCGCCACGACCGCGATCAGTCCGAGCACCATGAGCACCTTCCAGCGGATTCCGGAGAGCACCACGATGACGAACAACATCGGCAGGAACGGAAGCGTGGAGCCCAGGTCAGGTTGGGCCGCGATCAGCAGCACCGGCACGCCGACGATGGCGCCCAGCATCAGGAGGCTGCGGCCGGACAGGCCGAATCCCTTCTTCTCCTCCACATAGCGCGCCAGCATCAGGATGGTCGCGAACTTCGCGATTTCGGCCGGCTGGAAATTGAACGCCCCCAGCTCGAACCAGGACCTCGCGCCCGAGATCGCGCGGGCCTGGACGAGCACCACCACCAAGGCCAGGCACACGAGGGCATACAACCCGACGGCCAAGCCCGCCCAGTACCGGTAGTCAACCGCGACTACCACCACGAAGGCCGCGAGCGCCAGCGCAAACCAGGTGAGCTGCCGGTAAAAGGGCCCGCCTCCCTGCAGGTAGGTCGTGCTGTACAGCATCAGGAACCCGAGGCCCGTGGCCGACAGCATTGCCGCCAGCAGCACCCAATCAAAGCGCCCGAGCGCTCTTCTCTCGAACATCCGCCACCTGCCGGGGAGCCGGCTTCTCGGACGGGGCCGGCCCGTCCTGCGACTCGAAAAACGTCTCCAGGACCCTCTTCACGATGGGCGCCGCCGACACGCCTCCATGGCCTCCGTGCTCCACGATGACGGCGAACGAAACTCGGGGATCATCCTTCGGGGCGAACCCCACGAACCAGGCATGATCGCGCATCTCCTGAGGCAGATCCTCGTCCTTCACGCCGGCCGACGCCGCGTACACCTGCGCCGTGCCTGTCTTGCCACACACGTCCCTGCCGGGGATCTGGGCGCGTGTGCCCGTGCCCCATTCGTTCACCACGCCCCACTCCGCCTGCCGCACCACATCGAGGTTGTGCGAGCTGATCAGGGCGTCCTCGTCGCTAATAATGCGCGCCTGAGTCTCCCCGTTGCCGTAGCTGCGCACGTGCGGCTTCACGCGCCGCCCGTTGCTGCCGATGAACCCCTGCGCCGCGGCCATCTGAAGCGGCGTGATCATCAGTGGACCCTGCCCGATCGCCAC
>JAWPNA010000008.1:0-14335 GCA_045402695.1 Acidobacteriota bacterium | reverse complement strand
AGCGGATCGCGGCGTCGAACCTGGCTGTGGCAGGGGCGCGCGCCAGGTCGACCGCCTCGGGGAGCCGAAGGTGAGCCACGTCGTCTCCCGGGCGCACCAGCACGGACACGTTATCCTCTTCGAGACCCTGGGACTGGTCCTCCACGGAAACCTTCACCTTCTGGGATCCGAAGAACCGGTCAAGGACGATGCCCGCGGCCTCGCGCGATGTCGATCCGCCTCCGTTGAGGCGCGGCAGAAGCTCGGGCGCTTTTTCCGGACGGGTCGTGAGAATCGTGTCGATCGCCAGGAGCTGAACCTTCGCGCTGCTGTCCCGCGTGCTCTTCTCGATGAATGCTTCGTACTCGGCGTACCCGGACACGCCGGGCGCGGCGGCCACTCTGCCGTGCGTGGTCGACTTCAATGCCGATTCGGCACAGCGAACGCGCAACGCGCGGGCGTCGTCGCTCCACGGGCTCTTCGGGAACCGGGCGGCGAGCTGCTTGAGGACATCGTAGGCCAGATCGGGCTCGCGCACCTCGTAGAGGGCCATCCCCATCCAGTAGTAGGCGTCATCCACATAGGGACTGTCGGGGAAGCGGCGGGTCAGATCCTCCAGTACCTTCCGGGCATCGTCCCATCGCTCCTCGAAGACTGCTGTGCGACCGCTGTTGTAGAGGTCCTGATCCTCACCGGCGATCGCCGGCGCCCACAGCGTGAACAGAGATGCGAGAGCGAGGGCGCACACTCTCGGTGCCAAGCCGTACCCTGCGTTCATGGCGTTCATGTTCTGGGCCCCGCGGCGGCGATACGGTCCGAGGCGACACTCATGATCTCGAGCTGGAGCAGGACGCCGCTATCGTGCATCCGTGCCTTGATCCGATCCATTGACGCGGCGTCGCCTGCCGCCGAGAGGCGGGTGATGTCCCGCAGAATGCTCTCGAGCCGGCCCATGATCTCCTCGATCCTGGGGTCCGCGATCCGGTCGGCCACCTTGCGCGCGCGCCGGCCCTCGGCGAGCAGGTCGAGCGACGCTTCGCGCAGAAAGCCCGAGTCGGAAGACCCGTCGGCATTGGCGAACTCGAGCAGCACGAGACGTGTCCGGTCCAGGTACCCGTTGGTCTCTTCAGAGAACTCCTGCAGGTGCGAGGCGGTGCCTTGCTCAGCAGGAGGAGTAGGCCGGGGCACCACCGATAAGGATGAGGGGCCGTTGGCGCCATGGCCTCCGATCGGCCCGAGAGAGAAATCGTCCCAGGTGCGGCCCAGAGCAAAGGCGGCACCCGCGAGGAGCACGACGGCGGCCGCTTTCAGAGCGGGGACCATCAACTCGCGAAGACGGCCGCGATCCGAACGCTGCAGGCGCGCCCGCAGCGTATCCCAGTCACCTGGGGATGCGACCGTCGCCATCTCGGTGAGGCGGGCGAGATCGACGGCCTCGAGTGTGGTCCGATATGACATCAGCTCCTGCCGGCAGCGGCTGCAGGACAGAGCATGCGACTCGACCTGCTGGCGGCGAGCTGCGGGCAGCTCGTCGTACAGGAGCAGCACGAGGTCCTGCTGCGCCGCGTCGCACGGGGCGTTATCGCCAGGCATGAGAGGATTGCCGGACATGCGGTTCACCTTCCCTTGAGATGTTGGAAACGATCAGCCGGTTCGGAGCGAGGTTGCGTCACGTGTGATGGACCCTCCGGCTTTCCTGAGCCAAGCCGGCCCTGAGCGACACGACTGCTCGGTGCAGAAAAGATTTTACCGTGCCTTCGCTGATGTGCATGATCTCACTGATCTCGCGGATCTTGAGCTGTTCGAACTGCTTCAAGACGAACGCCATGCGTTCGCGCGGCGGCAGGCGCGCCACCAAGGACATGATACGTTCGCGAAGCTCGCGTGTTCTGAGAGATTCCTCCGGATTGCCGGGGTCTGTGTGCGGCAGGTGCAGAAGCACCGTGTCGAGTCGTTCCACATCCAGAGCCTCGGTATTCCTGCGATCCCGCCTCAGGTTCAGGCAGAGGTTGATCGCGATGCGAGTGAGCCATGTCGTGAACGAAGAGTCGCCTCGGAAGCGCCTGACCGACTTGTACGCGCGGAGAAAGGTCTCCTGCAGGACATCCTTGGCGTCGTCCTGGCTGTCGGTGTAGAGCAGGCAAACCCGATAGATTCTTGTCCGGTGCTCCTCGAACAGCACCTCGACGGCCTCTATGTCTCCGGCTCGAATCCTCTCAAGGATTTCTCGCTCGTCAGCCGGCATGATCGCCAACTTAGACCCAGGAAAAGAGTTCAGGTTTACAGACGGCCGTATCGTAACAGAAAACGACCGCCGGAGCGGGCCGGGCTGGCCGCGCGACGAGAAGTTACGTCCCGAGCGTGGGATGGCGCCCGTAAACCCTCAGGCGCCATCCTGCGGTCCCCTAAACCTCTCTGAATACGATACTTCAATGGACGCTGCGGCCCTTCAAACAGCCGCTCTGGTAGACTCACTTGTCCGGGAGGAACCCCATGCCTAACTTCAAGCTGACGCTCGAGTACATCGGGACCGCGTATCACGGCTGGCAGGTCCAGCCCGGTCTCCCGACGATCCAGGGCCTCCTGCACGATCGGCTGGCGATGGTGATGAGGCAGCCGGTCGGCGTTTGCGGCGCCGCCCGGACCGACGCCGGAGTGCACGCCTTAGGACAGGTGGCGAGTGTCGAGTCGCCCATCGAGATCGATCCGTGCCGACTGGCCAGGACACTCAACGCCACACTGCCAGGGGATATCGGCGTCCTCGGGATCGAGAGGGTCTCGAGTGATTTCCATGCGCGTCACTCGGCGCGCGGAAGGATCTACCGTTACCAGATCGTCCAGGGCGAGTACATCTCTCCCTTCCACACTGGGTTCGCGGCGCACGTGCGTGCGCCTCTCGATGTGGAGGCGATGGATCGGGCGGCCGGGCTTCTTGTCGGCGAGATGGACTTCTCCTCGTTCCGCGCCGCAGGCGATGTATCGGATTCTCCCGTCAAGGTGATCAGGCACTCGCGCGTAAGCGTGCGACAGGGGAATCAGGGCCTGATCGAGTACACCGTGGAGGCCAGCTCGTTCCTGCAGCACATGGTGCGCACGATTGCGGGCACCCTGATCGAAGTGGGGCGCGGACGGCTGAAGCCCGAGCGGATCACCGAGATCATCGAGTCGCGGGACAGGCGCCTCGCGGGTCCCACGGCGCCGGCGATGGGGCTGTTTCTAGTGCAGGTCCTGTACCCCGATCTTGCGCAGGACAGGATCGGGTGATAGGATTTTTGTTTTAGATCGAACGATTTAGCCTCCACCCGCGTCGCCTCCGGGAGTCCGATGCCGAGAAAGACGCCCGACCTTGATGGTTACATCACTCCCGGCAGCCAGGAAGAATCCCTCGTGCGCGAGATTGATTTCTCCCGCCTGCCGGCGCACGTGGCCATCATTATGGACGGCAACGGCCGCTGGGCCCGGTGCCGCCGCCTCCCGCGCGTCGCGGGGCACCGAGCGGGAATCGACGCGGTGCGTGACGTCGTGGAGGCCTCGGCGAGGCTGGGGCTCCACGTCCTCACGCTGTACGCGTTCTCCAAGGAGAACTGGAAGAGACCGCGCTCCGAAATCAACACCCTTATGGCGCTGCTCAAGGAGTATCTTCGTCGGGAGCTCCAGACTCTGCTCCGCAACGACATCAGGTTCAACGTCATCGGCCGCATGGAGGACATGGACCCTTCGGTGCAGCGCGAACTGCGCAAGGGCATGGAGGCCACCCGACACATGCAGGGACTCATCTTCAACATCGCCCTGTCGTACGGTGGGCGCGCGGAAATCGTGGACGCCTGCCGCAACCTGCTGGGCGATCTGCTGAAGGATCAGGCCGCGTCCGGAGCGTCGCAGGAAAACGCCGCGGCGGGCCTGGACGAGGCCGCGTTCGCCCGACACCTCTACACCGCCGGCCAGCCGGACCCCGACCTTCTCATCCGCACGAGTGGCGAGCTGCGGATCAGCAACTTCCTTCTGTGGCAGATCGCCTACGCCGAGATCTGGGTGACTGACACGCTTTGGCCGGATTTCCGCAAACGGGAGCTTCTGCGAGCGATCCGGGACTACCAGAAAAGGGATCGACGCTACGGAGGCGTGGGGGAGGATGCCCAGGACGTGGCCGTGCCGCCCGGCACCACAGTGGGCTCCTCGGGCAAGAGGCGCGTCGTGTGAAGAGGATTCTGACCTCTCTCATCGGGCTGCCCATCCTCTTCGTCGTCATCAAGCGTTTGCCCCCCGCCGCCTTCCTGGTGCTTGTATCGGCGGCGGTTGTGGTCGGCTCCTACGAGCTGTACGCGATCGCCGAGCGGCGCGGCTTGAAACCGCACAAGCTCCTGGGCGCGGCGCTGGGAGTGGCCGCAGCCTATACTTTCCTTGATCCGAGGGTCGGCGCTCTCGACATCCTCTGCGCGACCGCGATCCTGGTGCCCACAGCCTCGCTCATCCGGGCGCACAGGAATCCCGGCGAGTTGGATGCCGAGCTGGCAGGGATGGCCGTCACGTTCTTCACCGTCCTGTTCGTCGGATTCCTGATGGGCTATTCATTAGGACTGATGAGCGACGGCGAGGAGATGGGGCGCGATCTGACCGTCCTTCTGTTCTGGGTCGTGTGGCTCTCGGACGCCGCGGCTTACACGGTGGGAACTCTCTGGGGACGGTCCAAGTTGATCCCCTCCATTAGCCCCGCCAAGACCGTCGAAGGAGCCGCGGGAGCTCTAGTGGCGGCGGTGGCCGCGGCGCTGGTGGCGAAGGCGTGGTTCTTTCGGAGGCTCGGCCTTACCGATGCGGTGGCCCTTGGTTTCCTGTTGGGATCGGCGGGGATGCTGGGGGATCTGGTCGAGTCGCTCGTCAAGAGGACAGCGTCGATCAAGGACAGCGGATCGCTCTTCCCAGGCCATGGGGGGATGCTCGATCGCGCCGACAGCCTGCTTTTTGCCGCCCCCGTCCTGTTTTACTACCACAAGTACTTCATGGAATGACGCGAGGATGCCATTGATGCAAAAGCGGATCGCGATTTTGGGCTCGACCGGCTCCATCGGAACCAGTGCGCTCGACCTGATCGGGCGGCTCAACCGGATGGAGCCGGGCCGGGAACATCCGGGGAACCGACCTTCCGACGGCGAGACGCGGTTCCGCGTTGTCGGGCTGGCGGCCGGCCTTGGCGCGGGCCGTCTGGTCGAGCAGATCCGCGCTTTCAGGCCGGAGATCGCCTGCATCGGAACCGAGGAGCTCGCGGTGCAGGTCAGGCGGGAGATTGGCGGCCTGCCGACCAAAGTGGTCTTCGGGCCCGAGGGGGTCAAACAGGTCGCCGTCATGCCGGAGGCAGACCTCGTGCTGGCTGGGATCGTGGGGGCGGCGGGACTGGAACCGACCTACGCGGCCGTGGAGGCGGGCAAGACGGTCGCGCTCGCCAACAAGGAGGCTCTGGTGATGGCCGGCGATCAGATGATTGCGGCCGCGCGGCGAAGCGGGGCGCTGCTGCTGCCCGTCGACAGCGAGCACAACGCCGTGCACCAGTGTCTGCGAGGCGAAAAGACCGAGGAGGTGCGCCGGCTGGTGCTCACGGCATCCGGCGGACCGTTTTTCTCCGGCCCGGCCATCGACCTGTCGTCCGTGACACCGGCCCAGGCGCTGGCGCACCCGACCTGGGAGATGGGCCGGAAGATCTCGATCGACTCGGCCACGCTGATGAACAAAGGGCTCGAAGTGATCGAGGCGCGGTGGCTTTTCGATCTTCCCGGAGGCAGGATCTCGGTGATCGTGCACCCGCAATCCACCATCCATTCCCTGGTGGAGTTTGTGGACGGGTCGTTCGTCTGCCAGCTCGGCGCCACCGACATGCGGCACCCGATCCAGTATGCGCTGACCTACCCGGATCGATGCAAGACTCCGTTGCCGCCGCTTGATCTGGCCGCGCTGAAAGAGATGAACTTCTTGGAGCCCGACATGGCGCGGTTCCCGTGCCTCGGGTTTGGCTGGCGCGCCCTCGAGGCGGGAGGTACCATGCCCGCGGTGCTGAACGCGGCCAACGAGGTCGCGGTGCAGAGCTTCCTTGACGGAAAGACCAGATTCACCGACATTGCACTCATCATCAATGCAGTGATGGGGGCGCACCGGCCGGCGGCGGCGACCTCCCTTGACTTCATTCTCCAGGCGGATGCCTGGGCGCGCGAGGCGGCCGCCGAGGCGGCCGCGCCACTCACTGTCGCCGGCGCGCTGAACCGCTCCGGAGGAGCCTGATAATGCCCGATCCGTTCACACTTCTTGGGTTCATCTTCATTCTGGGTGCCCTCATCTTCATACACGAGTCCGGCCACTACATGGTGGCCAAGGCGCTCGGCATCCGCGTGGAAGTGTTTTCCCTAGGCTTCGGGCCGAGGCTCTTCGGCTTCGTCAGGGGAGGCACGGAGTACCGCGTCTCTGCGGTGCCCCTGGGCGGATACGTCAAGATGCTGGGGGAGAACCCCGACGAAGCCCTGCGCGGAACCCGCGAGGAGTTTCTGTCGCGCCGCAAGTCCGAACGCTTTCTCGTGCTGGTGATGGGGGCCTCGCTCAACATCGTCCTCGCCGTCGTCCTGACCGCCGGGATCCTCATGCACGGCGTAGCCGAGGCGAGGTACATGACCGAGCCTCCCGTGGTGGGCTGGGTGGACCCCAATGCCGCGGCCGCGGAGGCGGGCCTGCAGGTGAAGGACGAGCTGCTCGCCGTGAATGGCCAGGAGCTGAGCACGTGGCGCGATCTCCAGCTCAATGTGGCGTTGATCCCCTACCAGACAGTTTCGTTCTCGATCCGCCGGGACGGCCGGACGATCGAAGTCCCGGTGACGGTGGGTGCCACGAAGAAGGAGAAGATCGGAATCATTGGGATCGGGCCCTACACTCCGCTCATGGCCGCGGAAGTGGAAGCTGGCGGGCCCGCCGAAGGGGCCGGCTTGAGGGAGGGAGACCTTCTCGAGGCCGTGAACGACAAAGAGATGTTCGGGTCCGAGGGCTGGCAGGCCTACGCCGACATCGTCTCGGCGAGCCCGGGCAAGCCGGTCAAACTGACCGTCCGGAGGGACGGCCGGCCCATGGATCTGGAAGTGATACCCGTCGAGAAGGACGGCAAGGGCGACATCGGCGTGAGTGCGTCGCTGCCCTTCACGCTGCGGGAATACGGCCCCGTCGATGCCTTCGTTCAAAGTGCGAAGGTGAACTGGGAACAGGCCGGTGTGCTGTTTCTGACGTTGAAAAAGCTCGTGTCAGGCCAGCTCTCGCCGAGGACCCTCTCCGGTCCGATTGACATCTACCGCCTGACCGGCGAGTCGCTGCGAAGCGGCTGGGTTTCGTTCCTCGCGTTCATGTCGCTGGTGAGCCTGCAGCTCGGAATCATCAATCTCCTTCCGATCCCCATCCTGGACGGCGGCCACATCTTCATCCTGTTCGTCGAAGGGCTCATCAGACGGGACCTGTCCATGCAGATCAAGGAGCGCGTGATGCAGTTCGGCTTCGTGCTGCTGCTCCTGATCATGGGCGGCGTGCTCTACCTCGACGTCTACAAGAATTTCTTCATCAAGTAGCGAAGTAGGGCGCGCAGGTCAGGGCCTCGAAGTCTGCCAGAAGGTGAGGAAGGTCCGCGGCACGGCGATTTCGGGGGGAGGCCAGAGGCCGGTGTTCAGTCTCTCGTCGAAGAGGATGATCGGCGTGTCGGACGGAGCCGATGGCTGCGTCACATTTCCTCCCGCTAACACGCTTCCGTAGTAAACGGCGTCCCCCTCGGCGATGAACGCCCCCGACGTGTACAGGACCCCCATGAGATTGACGGGCGCCAGGATCGGCAAGCCACGTCCGTCGCGATCCAGGGTGGTGGTCACGGCATACGATTCTCCATCGGGTGAGGCCGCCACGACCGAAGATCCCGCGGCGATCTCCTTGAAAAACTCGCCGGCGGACGTGCCCGAACCGATCTCCGTGGCGTACCTCAGGTTCACGAAGGGCTCCGCCGAATCTCGAAGGCCATCGTGGTTGCCGTCGTCGAAGGGCTCTCCCGGCGGGAGGACCACGCGGGGGGATCCCGCCGCACCGTCCGCCCGGAAAGATGCCGCGTTGAGATAGATCACCCCAGCCGTGCCCCAGGTGCCTCCCGAGATCACGATGGGCGGCGTGAGATTGCCTGGATTCGGTCGCTCCCCGTCGGTGGTGTCGAAGAAGAAAATTCCCATCTGCCGGTCGGTCCAGTCGCGCACCGAGCGTGCCGGCCCGGATCCATTCTCGCGGAACAGGCCCGTGGCCGAGTCGAACGAGAGGTAATGCGCGCCGCGCCCCCCGGGCCCGCCCGACAGCGCGATTCGCTTCCAGACGTCGTAATCGAAGGCCGCGCACGTCACACCAGCGACGCGCTGAAACAGGTTGCTGTGATCGCGATCGATGGCGCGAGACAGATCGTAAGGGAACGGCTGGTCCGGCAGCCCCTCGTATCCGATCAGTCGGCCGCCCGCGACCACATTCAGCCAAGGATCCTCAACAGAGGGGTCGGCGTCTCCCAGCCAGTCGGCCAGGGCGTCGCCCGACGTCATTCCCTGGATGTGTCTCGACAGCGATGCGTACGGAAAGCCGCTCGCCACGGATGAGTCCAGCTCGTCCGCCGGCGCGGAGAGCCTCAGGTCACCCTCCGCGGTCACGCGTCCCCACCGGGCGCGCAGGCTTCCCGTCGCCGTGATGTCTCCGCACGATTCGAGTGGACCCTCAGGAGCGCCCGCGGGGATTTCGGCCAGGCCCATGCGCACGATCGCGCGTCCCTCGCACCGCGCTGAAGGGGCCAAGACCGGCACGCCCGCCTCGATCGTCATGGGGCGACACTTCGCGGCGGTCACCTGCACGGTCGCCACGCCGAGCCGCGCCGCCGGCGGGCCGGCGATCTCCATCTGGGGACCGGAGATCTCGATCCGCTCGATCCTCCCGGTCTCCTCCTGTCTCGGGAAGAGGACCGCGTTGATCTCGTCGAGAAGATCGATAACACCGGCCCGATCCTGGAGTACGATGTCGGGGCCTTCGGGCGGCCCCATCAGCGCGGTGGCCACGGAGCCTCGGTACGGCTTGCCGAACAGATCAAGATGAGGGAAGCCTGCCAGTATTTCGCGGCCTTGGCGGTAGAATTCCCGCCCGGGGGAGCCGTCGGCGGCCACGGGGCTCGTCGAAGGATCGCCGTCCGTGTCGAGCAGCCGCCTCGTGCGATCGAACGCGGCAGGATCCCTCAAGTCGAACCGGCCGAGAAACAGGTGTCTCACCGCGGCTGGGTCCGAAGGATCGCCAGAGACGGGCGTGTCGAACCATGCCTTGACGGCGAGCGTGCCCGACTCGGCGACAGCCAGAAGCTGGTCTCGGTCCCGCGCGCGGCCCGCGATCCGCATCTCGGTGGTCGCGATCTGGAGATAGATCACGCCGATCGTTCCTAAGATCGCCGACACGAGGATCGCGAGCAGGAGCGCCGAACCGGTCTCGGCTACCTGCTTAGCCGGCGGCCGGGCGCCCTGTCCCGGGAGCCTCAATCTCCGGATCAGCCCGCGGGTCATCCGTCGGATCTCCATGAGACGGGTTTCGAACGACCTGACCTGATCAACGCTGAGGTAACCGAGCTGTCCGCACATGAGCAGGTGCGTCTCCAGCTCCGACATCTCCGACAGGCCCTCGTGCAGACAGCGAATGAACTCAGTGGCCGATCCGGAGGCCTGCCCGCGCGCCACCGCCACCGGCATGCGCGACGATGAGTCGATGAGGCGCTTCGTCATCGTGCGCGCCTCCAGGCCGGTGAGCGTGCGGGTCACCTGGAAGATGTCGAGCGCGAGATCGAAGCTCTCCGCCCAGACCCTCAGGTTCCGGTAGGGTGGCTGCGGCGCCCGCGCTTGTTCGGGCGCGCCTTGTTCCGGCATGCTCTGGACTCCTGCGTGGATTTCGGCCGGCCTCGGTGGCGGATGATCCGCGCGCCGCGCCGGGCCTTCACTGCGCCCATCGCCTCGCCTCGCCGTCGTACCTCCAGATGCGGATGCGGCCCGTGGGACCGAACGCGACCACGGCGCGCATGTCCCGTCCGTCCGTCAGGTAGAGCGTTCCTCCGCTGGTCTCTCCGGTCGGAGAAGCGGAGAAGATGTCGGATCCCGAGAAGGCGATCGGATCGTCGCCCGGCATGAGCGTCCCCGTGGAGGGAGGGATCCTGGGTATGGGCGGCGGCGCGTCGATCCCGAGCCGAATTCCTGGATAGCTCGCGGCCAGCTCGGCCGTCGGGCTCAGCGGAGAGTCGGTCCCCGACGCGATCTCGGCGGAGCGGATGCCGCGTCCGCCGCCGTCCTGATACAGGCGCCACCGACCGCCCGAAGCATCGCGCTGGAACAAGATGCCGGCATAGACGCCACGGGCCACCGCCTCCATCCGCGTTCGCTGCATCTCCAGCGCCAGGCTGCGCGCGGCCCCGTCGAGCTTCCAGGATCTGAGCGCCGTGCCGAGGGCCGGGACGCTCACCCCCAGGCCCAGCGCCGCGATCGTGATCGCGGCGGTCAGCTCGGGCAGCGTCATCGGATCCTCCCCACGACCGCCGGATCGTGCGGCTCAATGACGCGCGAGGCGCGGCAATGGCGGGGCGCGACGGTCGCTCGGTTGTCACCGCGCCCCGCCACCGCTTACTTCCTTGACCTTCCGGCCGACAGCCGGTCGCGGATCTTCGCAAGCGATTTCTCGCCGATCCCTTGGACCTTCAGAAGATCGTCCACGCTCTTGTACGGCCCGTTCTTCTCGCGGAACTCCACGATTCTCTGCGCGATCACCTGGCCGATCCCCTGCACCGTCATCAGGTCCTCGACCGAGGCGCTGTTGATGTCCAGCGCGCCTGCGGCCTCGGGCCTCGCCTCGGAGGCCGCGTTCGCGGGCGAGGCGGCCAGCAGCGAGGACGGGGCCATGGCCGATCCGGGTATGGCCATCGCGGCCAACACCAGTGCCACGAGGACGGCCCCTGCGGTGTGAATGCGTCGCGTGTGGTGCATAGACTCCTCCATCGAATCCGCCGGGTACCCCAATCAAGAGGCCCGGCGGGGAGAGGTGGTGGGGGGCCTTGCGGCCCCCCAGGGGGGGTGCTTCGGGGGAGGACCATGAGGAGAGCTGGTTTATTGAGGAGGGCTTCCTCCGACGCACCCCGACATCAAGATTCTCTTCCCGGATCAAGACATCCCGACACCGCGCGCCTCCCGCAGCAAGGAGAGGATTATCTTCAAGAGGCTTGCGCTGTCGCGGCAGTCGTGCGCGACGCCCGTCTCGTCGTCCTTCAGCCTGAAGGAGGGTATGCAGGAGAAGGTGTAGCGCCTCCCTCCGATCTCGACCTTCCCGGTCTCCCCTGCCAGAGCCCTCAAAATCAGAAGCGAGGCGGGGTCCACATGTCCTTCTCCTGCAATCACCGGATCGTCTCCACTGGTGCGTTGCGCGGCTGCGCCATCGTGCAGAGCAAGGCGGGTGCCAGGCCCGTGGCGTGACGGGGCGTGGAGGGGCGAAGAGCAGGAAGGTCCCTACCTGAACGACATGCGTGACGATTGGAATCTCTGATGGCGGCGCATTGGGAAAGGACGCCGCGCTTCGCGCGTGCGGATGCGGGCGGACCGGACGGACATGCGGCCGGGGGCGTTCAGGCGCTCCCGGTGCCGCCCTTGCGCCCTCGCCGGCCCGAGAGATTCCGGTCGGCGTAGGCCGCCACCTCGACGAGCTGCTCGAGAGGCTTCTCGAGGCGCGGGTCCTGGCTGCTGCGAAGCACGATTTCCTTGGCGAACAGGATCGCGAGATAGCGAAGCTTGACAGCCGGACGCTCGGCGATGGATCGGTACTCGCGGTGGCCGATGTTGACCTGCCATCGGCCATCCATCATGCGCGATCGCCACCCGGCGGATGGCCCATCCACCAGCTCCGGCTCCGGGATCCCTTCATCAGGTCTGCGGGAGGGGATCTCCTCCAGGACTTCGACGGGGATCTCGGTGTGGGCCTCGCGCTGCCCTTGGCGCGCGGTGACGGCGAGAGAGCCTTCCGAGGGTTGGGCGGTGGCAGTGAAGAGGGCGCGGCCCTGCCCCTCGGGGATCTCGGCGATCGATCCCACGGATCCGATGACGCGCCAGGAGTAGGAGACCTCTCCTTCCACGGGGCGCCCCACGGCATCCAGGCCCGTGGCCAGGACGCCGCGCGACGCGAGGCACTCGACACGCAGCGAGGATGGGGTCACGCCCACGCTCGCCAGAGGCCCGGGCGGCAGCAGGTCCAGAGGCGGCGTGCGCGGGGCGCCGGCATCGGGCCCCTCGAGATCGGCAGCCCTGCCGGGAGGCGCTTGGGCCGGCGCCGTGCCGTCCGCCTCACCGCCGGGGGCCGCCGACGTGCCCGGTCCCGCCCCTTCATCTTTCTTGCTCTGGACCGGCAGCATCTGGTAACGGGGCCTCTGCCTGTAGAAGTCCCGGAAGGCGCGCTGCAGATCGCGGATCAATGTTCGATCCAGCTCCTCGGCGCGGCGGCGATCGAGGCTCTCCAGGACGCCGGAGAGGACCGGCTCCACGCCCAATAGGGCGCGCGCGAAGGCGCCCGCGGCGTCGTCGGGCACGAGCCCTCTGCGGCTGCCGGGCGCCACCTGGAAGCCGGGGAAATCCACGAGTCCCGTCAGTCGGGGGTCGGTCCACGGGGCGTGATCCATCTCCAGGGCCGCGAGCTCGTGGAACCCCTCCGCGACCAGCGTGCCCGAGCAGTAGACCGCGAGACCGCGCGGTGCGTCGTCATCATCCGGCTCGCCCGACAGGTAGATCTCCATCCGGATCGGCGGGTAGCCGTGCACATCGAGAGGGCCGAATCCCTCGAGCCGCTCGCCGAGGAATCGCGGCGGACGCACCGGGAGGATCTTCTGCGATCGGCCTCGGCTCATCCGGTCCTCCACCACCAGGTCCACCTCGCGTGCCAGGAGCTGGCCGCGCAGCTCGAGGGCGAGGTAGTCCGCAGCGCGCCGTCCCACCAGCACGCCCATTGCCTCCGGATGCAGGCCGATGACGACCACCTCGGTCCATCGCTCCTCGAGGGGCAGGCGCCCCCGGAGTGGCTCGATGAGGAATTTCGAGCTGTCACGGTGCAGAATCAGGCGATAGGGGGCCTGGCCCGGCAGGACGGTGCGCATTTCCAGTCTCTCGCCGAGGCTCCAGAAGCCGAGCAGGCCAATGCCGTACTGGCCCTGCGTCATGAGCGTGAGTCGCTCCTGCGGGGAAAGAGCCTTCTTGCGGCTGTGGCCGATGTGCGTGGCGATGTAGCGCAGGGCCTCGGTACGCGACAGCTCCGGGATGACTCCCTCGCCGTCGTCGAAGATGCTGAGGCACGGCGCACCCTTCTCGCGCACGCGCGTGACGCGGATCCGCCGCGACCCGGCGTCGAGGCTGTTCTGCACCAGCTCGGAGAGCGCCTTTCTGGGGTCGGGTTGGCTCAGTGCGAGCCATCGGATCAGCTCGAACGGATCGTGGGGTTTGAGGCGGCCCCGCATCTCATCCTTGGGTTTGCGCTTTCCGCGGGCACGGCGGAGAGGCTCCGGTCCACTGGGTGTGCTGTCGCTTGGTGGCATGACGCTCACCATATCACAGGCGCGCCGGGCCGCAGCGTTTCATTTCAACCGTGGAAGCGGCGAGCCGTCGAGGAAGGGGAGGCCCGATGGAGGAGGGCCTTCCATCCAGGGGATCCGCTGCGGGCGATGGTGCCGTCTCGCCAGGGCGCGCTTCCATGCGAAGAAATGAGAGAACTCCCGGTCGCGCACGAACGCAGGCACATGCTCGAGCGGGTCAAGCAGTGCACAACCGGTGATGTCGGCCAGCGTCAGCTCGTCGCCGGCGAGAAAATCCCTGCCGTGGAGTCGGGCCTGAAGCTCCTCGATCAGTGATCGCAGCCGCTGGCTGCTGAGGGCCACCTCGTCGTCCGTGACGGTGAAGACCTTCCGCAGCCGTGGCTCCATCACTCTCAGGAGCCACCGGTTGCCCCATCGCATCGGCGCGCGTCGGGACCCAGGTCCTCGCCTCACCACTTCTCGATGGGGCGATGGCGTCCGACCCTTCGATCACCCGCCCGGCGCCCGTGAGAACGGGCACGCGGCCGCGAGCCCCCAGAGCCTTCACCTCGCGCCGCGTGATCGGATTGACCGGCACGCGCGTGAAAGCCACTCCCTTGTGCGCGAGGCACCAGCGCGCCTTCTCGCAGAAGTGGGACCAGAAGATCTCGTAGAGCTGCATGGGTTGAGTCTACACTGCCTGGATCAAGACGGCCCACGGGTCTTCGTCCACCGCCTTGTCGTTGAACTCCGGCTGCA
>JAWPNA010000001.1:0-32870 GCA_045402695.1 Acidobacteriota bacterium | reverse complement strand
GAGATTCTCGCAGACCCGGCCAAGTACTGCGCGTGCATCGGGGGCGCCCCCTCCGAAGAGGCGTATCTTCAGGCGGCGCGCGATGCCGGCCTCGAACAGATCGAGGTGTCAGACAGGTTCCGGTGGGAGGCGAAGGAGGTGGAGGCCGGCGGCGGAAAGGTCTGGTCGATGAAGGTGACGGGGAGGCGGCCCGCCCACGGCGCGACCATCGAGCCGGCGCTTCCCGCGGACCTGCCCGAGATCGAGCAGGTGCTCTCGGCCTGCGGCCTGCCCCTCGATGGCG
The DNA here is from genome assembly GCA_045402695.1 of Acidobacteriota bacterium. Classification (GTDB taxonomy): domain Bacteria; phylum Acidobacteriota; class Polarisedimenticolia; order JACPZX01; family DASXTC01; genus JAWPNA01. The sequence continues at coordinate 32,587 of JAWPNA010000001.1, read as the reverse complement.
CCGCCGAGCAGCTCGACGGTTTTCTCGTCGCGCGCCGCCACGGTCGCGTGGCTGGGTGCGCGGGATTGGAGCAGTACGGCTCCGCGTGCGTGCTGCGGAGCCTCGCCGTCCTGCCCGAGGCGCGCGGCCTCGGCCTGGGCGCCGCGCTCATCGATGAGGTCCTCGCACGAGCCCGCCGCGCGGGCTGCCGCGACGCCTACCTGCTGACGCTCACCATCGAGACGATGGCCGCACGGCACGGCTTCACGCGCATCACGCGCTCCGAGGTGCCCGAGGAGGCGCGCAAGAGCGCGGAGTTCTCGCTCGACTGCTGTGCCTCCGCCGCCATCATGCACCGGGGCCTCGGATGAGTCCCGTGAGGCGGAGCCGGCGCGTCCATCTATTGACGCCTGACCGTGCGATCCCCCGGCGGGGGCCTGGACTTCAGCCGCCCCGCCTCCTGAAGCCCGCGGCGCAGTACGTATTCGATCTGCCCGTTCAGACTTCGCAGCTCGTCCGCGGCCCAGCGCTGGAGCGCCTCCAGCACCTCCGGGTCGATCCGCAGCAGGAATCCCTTCCGCTCTCCCATGGTCCCGACGACTAGTGGTAGATCGTGCCGGTGTTGACGACGGGCTGTGGCGCCACGTGGCCGCAGAGCACCACCAGCAGGTTGCTCACCATCGCGGCCTTGCGCTCCTCGTCCAGATCGACGATCTTGTCGCGCGCGAGCCGCTCGAGGGCCATCTGCACCATGGTGACGGCGCCCTCCACGATGCGGGTGCGCGCGGCGATGATGGCGCCGGCCTGCTGGCGCTGCAGCATCGCCGAGGCGATCTCCGGAGCGTAGGCCAGGTGGCTGATCCGGGCCTCGACCACCTCCACGCCGGCCTTGGTCAGCCTTTCCTGGATCTCGGTCTTCAGGTGCGCGGCGATCTCCACTGTGTGGCCGCGCAGAGACATCTCCCCATCCTCATGCGTGTCATAGGGGTACCTGGTCGCGAGGTTCCTGAGCGCCGCCTCGCTCTGCACGTGCACGTAGTTGTCGTAGTTGTCCACTTCGAAGGAAGCCTCGGCGGTGTCCACAACCCTCCAGACCACGACAGCTGCGATCTCGATCGGGTTGCCTTCGGTATCGTTCACCTTGAGGCGCGCGCTCTCGAAGTTTCGCACGCGCAGCGACAGGCGCCTCTTGGTGTACAACGGGTTGGCCCACCGCAGCCCCGGCAGCTTGATGGTGCCGAGGTAGGCTCCGAAAAGCTGCAGCACCCGGCCTTCGTTGGGATTGACCACGAACAGCCCGCACAGGCAGACGATGACGGCGAGCCCCGCCAGTCCCGTGCCAACCATCAGCCAAGCGTGCTTGGCCATCGCCGCGGAGACGAAACCCCAGACGCACAACCCCAGAAGAGGAACCAGGATTGCCAACGCCACCCATCCCGAGACGCCCGATCGTTCACGTTCCCTGATCATCGAAGCCCTCCTTGAGTGATGTCGTAATGATATCACTTTGGTATCATACGTCAAGTCCCCCGTCCAGGTTGCTGGAACGGCCGGCCCGGATCAGGCCCTGTGCTACTCTGCACTGTTTCCCGAGGAGGTCACGCTATCGAGAGCTTCTTCCTGCCGGGCCCGGCAGGCCGGATCGAGTGTTTGATCAAGGAGCCGTCGTCCTCCGGACCCTTCGCGGGCGCCGCCCTCGTCTGCCACCCCCATCCGCTGTTCGGGGGCACGCTGCACAACAAGGTGGTGCACGCGGCCGCCGGCGCTCTGACGGGAGCCGGCTTGCCGGCGATGAGGTTCAACTTCAGGGGGGCGGGCCTCAGCGAGGGGGCGCACAGCGGGGGGAAGGGAGAACAGGAGGACGTGAAGGTCGCGCTCGATCACCTCGGCGGGCGTTACCCGGGAGTCCCCCTGCTTGTCGCGGGCTATTCCTTCGGAGCTTACGTGGGACTGAGCGCCTGTCGCGCCGATGGCAGGGTTGCCGGGCTGATCGGCATCGGACTGCCGGTGGCGTTGTACGACTTCAGCTTCCTGCTTGGGTGTTCGGCGCCGCTGAGCCTGATCCAGGGTGACGAGGACCAGTTCGGCCCGCTGCCGTTGCTGATCGCTCTATCCGCAAGGGTGCCGGGAGGAGCCAGTCTGCTGGTGGTGAAGGACGCCACGCATGGCTTTGTGGGTAAGCTGGATGAGCTGGCGCTGCGGGTGTCTGAAGCGATCCCGCCAGCCCTTACGCGAAATCCTCCGCCAAAGCCCGCCTGACCTCCGCGCTCAGGACGGTCGAGGCGCGGTAGCTCGGATGATTAACGACGAGAGCCACCGAGGCCCTGCCCTCGACGAACGCCTCGCGCTGCTCCCGCGTGAACGGAAACCTCACGTAGTGCACCGCGCTGATGCGCGACTCGTTGCTGTGCCCCTGCTCGAACCGGCCCCCGGCGCGCCCGTGCCCCTCGATCTCGAAGGAGACCACGTCGTCCCGGTCCAGGCCGAGGAGGCGGTCCAGCTCCCCGCGGATGTCGGCCTCATCGGTGATCTCGATGAACAGTGTGGCCGATAGATCTCCTTCGTCGGGGATGAGGTTGTTGTACGTGTCAATCTCGAACTGGACCTTGTCCGGATCCACCAGTCGCTCGGCGCGTGTCATCTCCTGGATCTGCGACAGCACGGTCTCGCGGTTCTCGAACACCAGGCTGATCCGATCCCCCAGAGCCACCCGCCGCCGATCCTTCAGCTCGATGATCCGCCGCCGGAACGCCTCCCTGCCTCTCTCGTAGGCGACAAGATCCTTGATGTCATCGAGGCCGAGCTTACGCATGGCGCTCAATCACCATACGCCCTCCTGATGACCTGGATCGGGTGCAGCGGCTTGTCGCCTCCACGGCACTTGGCGATCTGCATGCACGCCAGCGGGCAATCGGACGCCGTCACATCGGGCCGCGCCTCCTCGATCGCCGCCACCAGAGGGGCGGCCACCTTCAGCGACAGATCGAAGTATTGCTTCTTGAAGCCCCACGTCCCATCCACCCCCGAGCAATGGTCGGCCATCACCACCTGCGTGGCCGGGATCAACGCCATCAAGTCCCGCGACTTGTACCCGATGTTCTGCGCCTTCAGGTGACACGGCAGATGGTACGCGACCCTTCCCGCCGGCCGCGTGAAGCCCGTGTCGAGCCTCCCCTGCTTGTGCAGCCGCATCAGGTACTCGCTGACGTCGAAGGTGTGTGCCGCCACCTGCTCCGCCTGGGGCGTGCCCAGCATGTGCGGATACTCGTTCTTGATCGTGAACGAGCAGGTCGGCCCAGGCACCACGATGTCGCGCCCTTCTTGCACCGCCGGCAACAAAGAGGCCACGTTGTCGCGCGCCGCCTTCAGCGCGCCGTCGAGATCGCCGCCATCCAGAGACGGCATCCCGCAGCAGCGCTGGCCCGGCAGCGACACATCGATCCCGTTTCGCTCCAGCACCTCCACGACCGCGCGACCGATGCCGGGCTCGTTGTACTCCACCGAGCAGGTTGCAAACAGCGCCACCTTGCCGCTCACGTCCGCGGCGGCGGGCCGTCCCTTCGCGCGCTTTCTGAACCAGCGGGAGAAGGTCCGTCGATGGTAGAGAGGGAGGTTCCTGTCGCGGTGAATCCCCAGTGCCGATTCCATCAGGACCCGGTTGAGCTTCCAACGATTGCCCCAGTTCGACAGAGGGGCGAGCAATGAGCCCAGGCGCCCCATCCCATCCGCCATCCCCAGGATGCGATCCTGAAGCGACACTCCTTCCTTGCGCGCCCGCGCCGCCCGCGCGCGCAGCATCAGCCTCGGGAAGTCCACGTTCCACCGGTGCGGCGGGTGGTAGGGGCAGTGGTTGTAGCAGAGCTTGCACTGATAGCAGAGGTCCACCACCACACGCAGGTCCTTCGACGTCAGACCCTCCACCTCCTGCGTGGGGTTGGTGTCGATTCGCTGGAACAGATCGGGAAAGGCGGGGCACAGGGGCAGGCAGCGGCGGCATCCATGGCAGATGTCGAAGACACGGCGCATCTCCGTCTCGACCGACGCTTCGTCGAGATAGCCTGCGCCAAGGATGTCGTAGACGATCGGGTCCGCCACCGCCTGCTCTCCGCGCGGCTACCTGCCCAGCGTCTCGAGGCCCTTGCCAAATCGGCCGGCGTGGGACTTCTCGGCACGCGCGAGAGTCTCGAACCAGTCGGCGACCTCCGGGAACCCTTCCTCGCGGGCGGTCTTGGCCATGCCCGGGTACATCTGAGTGTACTCGTAGGTCTCTCCGGCGATGGCCGACTTCAGGTTCTTGTCGGTGGCGCCGAACGGCTCGCCGGTGGCCGGGTCGCCCACCTGCTTGAGAAAGTCCATGTGGCCGTGGGCGTGCCCGGTCTCGCCGTCGGCCGTGTCGCGGAACAGTCCCGCGACATCGGGGTACCCTTCGATGTCCGCCTGCTTCGCGAAGTAGAGGTACCTGCGGTTGGCCTGCGACTCACCTGCGAAAGCTTCCTTCAGGTTTGCGTGTGTCTTCGTGCCCTTGAGTTCCTTGGCCATTCTTCTCCTCCTTGGATTTGCGTCCCGTTCCGACGCGTTGCGGCCGGCCGCCAGCGGACCGGCATAGCCGGCAGTAGCCGACCAGTTGCACCTGATATCCCGTCACCGTGAAGCCGGAGAATTCCTCAGCAGGGGGGGCCGTCACGGCCCGGCGCGCCGCCCCCTCCCCCAGACGGTCCAGCGATGTGTCGTGCACGTCCATGATCTTCCGGCACCCGAGGCAGATCAGGTGATGGTGCGGCTGGAGCGCCGCCTCGAAGCGCGCCGTTCCTCGGACGCGGTTGACGTCCGCCACCAGTCCGATGTCGCACAGCGTTTCCAGAGTGCGGTAGACCGTTCCGCGCGAGATGGTGGGGTACTTGGCCTTGACCGCCTGGTAGATCTCCTCAGCAGCAGGATGGGACCTGCTGGACACCAGGGCCTCGTACACGGCGAATCGCTGGTGGGTCACGCTGAGCCCCTTCTCACGGCAGGCCCCCGGGAAGGAATCCAGCGCCTGCCGCACATCAATATGTAGGGCCCCCTGGCGCGCCATCGTGATTCTGGCTCCTATTCAGGAATCATTCTCAGATGCGAGAAGATAGCACCATGGGCCAGGCCTGTCCAGCGACCTGGCCAAACGCAATCGAGTGCTCGCCTCCGAGCCGGGCCTCAGTCTACGGGATGGCGATACGTGCCGAAGGTGCCCTGCCAACCTACGACATACTCCGTTCTCGCCACGAGCTGGTCGCCTGCAAGATCGGCGTCGAGAAGGTAGCTCGCAAGCACGCCGAGGTTGTTCCGCCGTGTCAGCCCGAAGAGGAACCCCCCGAGCAGACGCGTCTGGTGGCCGCCGCGGTTCGGCGCCGCGAGCGCACCGCGGCCGTCATCCTCGACGTTCAGCCGGTCGCGCCCGGAGTACCGGAACTCCATGCCGGTGAGCCATCTCACATTCGAGGCCCCGAAGGGAGAGGTGAACAGCGCAGCGGCCGTGCGGGTGGCCGCGAAGCGATACCCCTCGTCCTCACCCACGGGGATCTGCGTCTCGGCTCGTCCGTAGATCTGGGAGTCGCGCGCCACCTTGAGCGAGAGCTCGCCTCCAAGGATGCCGCTCGCCACGCCGCGTGAGAACTGGGCGTTCACCGCGAGAAGCGCGGGGTCTGAATCCTTTCCCGTCGGCAGCGCGGCGCCGTAGTAGGCCAGCGCAGCGAAGCGGCCGGACCGCTCCGGGTGGGTCAGCGACGTGCGAAGCGTCACCTCGAGATCCCCGGCCCCTTCCGCGGAGATGTCTGCTCGCCCCGAAAGGTCCACTGTGCGGACGGGGATGAGGCCCTGGATCGACAGGCGTTCCGACAGGCCGACCTCCCCCGTCAGCACGAGCGTCTGCTGCCGGTTGAGGCGGTCGTCGGGGTTGCCGACCTCCTCGGTCCCTAGAAACGGCGTGTTGAGCCGCTGGTTCAGATACGTGACGCCGAAGGAGTACTCGCCCTTCAGCCGCGTCGCGTGGAATCCGAAGCTCCCGACCGGGAGCTGTTGAGTCCCTCAGGCTCACCCGGCGGCGCGAGCGGGCGGACCGGCAAGGATCTGCGCCACCAACAGCGAGAGGAGAACCGTCGCGCGAAGCGAGGTGCCGCTCGCCGTCACGCCGCCTTCCCCACACCGAGGCGGCGCAAAGCCTCCGCGTTCACGCCACCCGGGCGGCGCTCGGTTGGCGAGCCGTCCACGACAACGGCAGGCACGCGCTTGATGCCGAACTGACGAGCCTTTGCCTGAGCGCTTGCATTGACGCGCATGTCGAGGACCTCCACGTCACAGTTCTGGCAGGCGAGGTCGCGCACGGTCTGCGCGGCCTCCTCGCAGCAAGGGCAGCCGGCTACGAACACTTCATTGGATCTCTTCGTCATGGAGATCCTCTTTACCTTTGGCAGGGATCGAGGTTGGTTGAGTTCGGATTCTCAGGGATGCGAATGTGGGTGGCCTTCCGGGTCCTGTTCCGGTCCGTCTGACAAGCGGACCTCGGTGGCGATCTTCTTCTGGCCCTCCTCGTGGAATGTGACGACAACGCGCAGACCCGGCTTGATATCCTGCAGCGAAGAGGGCTTCTTTCCTTTCAGGTACTTGGTCTTGTCGTCAACCACGAAGTCCGCAGCGTCGCCGTCGGTGGTCTTGATCTCCAGATGATTCGCTTCAGCGTGAACGGCTGTGATCGTCCCCATGAGCTTGTGGGCATGGCCCTCATGTGCGGGGAGCCATACCGGCACCGCCAGGCCAACAAGGAGAAGGACCATACCTGCTGGATTCCGCATCTTTTCTTCCTCCCATCAGTGATGTTGCGTTTCGTGCGGCGGAGGGCGTTCCCGACCCTCCTCGTCGCCCTCCAGGAATCTTCGAATCCGCTGTTCCTCTTCGCTCTCCCTCGGGCTCCTCGGATTGAGCTCCTCCATTTCGGCGATCTCTTCCGGTGTGATCCTCGGCAAATGGCGGATGAAGTGCACCAGAGCCCACGACTCCCTGTCGTCTTCCTCCGTGTCCGCTCCCCACGCGGGCATCCCCGTCAGACGGACGCCGTTCTTGATGATGTAGAAGATCTCGCCGTCGGACAGCGACTGCGTGGCCTCGAGCTGCATGTCGGGCGCTTTCGGATAGAGGTTCTGCCCGATCTGGGTGCGGCCGCGGCCGTCGTTCCCATGACAGATCGCGCAGTGGTCGGCGAAATGCTCTCTCACCTCCGAAATGGCTTCCGGCGTCAGGGGGACGGGGTTCGCCTTCTCGCGTCCCCCGCGCGGCACCGCATGATGACGCATCCGACGAGCGATGAACGCCTCGGCGGAGCTCGGTGCCTCCCGCGCGCTCAAGCCACGCCTCAACATGAGCTCGATGGCCACGATGCCGGTTGCGAGGGCGAGCCCCAGGACAATCCATGCTATCTTCGCCCGTGCGCCCATCCGGGCCCCCCCCGCGCCGATGCTCCCACCAGCGTTCCGCTCATTGCCTCCTCGGTTCCAGCTTCATGCCGCACTTTGGACACGTGCCGGGCTTGTCCTGAGCGACCTCCGGATGCATGGGGCACGTGTAGATGAGGGGGGCGCCGAAAGGCGGGGATTCCGGTGATGTCACCACCTCCGCCGGAGGCGCGGGACTGGCGACTGTGCCGGGGGGGTTGTCGTACCAGCCCGGGTCCTCGCCCTCTTCGAGATCGTCCCTGACTTTGAGGACCGTGAACATTCCGCCCATCCCAACCGAACCGAACGGCCCGTCACCAGCCATCATGGGGAGAGTGTTGGGCGGTCCCACCATGCCCATCTCCGTCATCTCGTCCATCCCCTTTTCTCCCATGGCCATGTAGTCCGGCAGCAAGGGACGGATGCCGCTCTCGAGGTCCTGTTGTTTGACACCCAGCAGGTTCGGGATGTCGTGACTCATTGCGTTCATCGGGTGGTGCCGCCGGTGACAGTGCAGGGCCCAGTCTCCCGCCGTGGCAACGAACTCGATATCGCGTGTCTGACCCGGAAAGACGACGACCGTGGTTTCCGGCCAGCGCCCGGAGGGAGGAATCGTCCCACCGTCGGTGGCAGTCACCTTGAACGTGTGGCCGTGCAGGTGAATGGGGTGGGACTCCTGTCCGACGTTCCCGAAGCGGATCCGGACGCGCTCGCCAGTGCGGGCCACGAGGGGTTCCGTCCCGGGGAAGCTCCGACTGCTGAAGGTGAAGATGTTGAAGTCCGTCATGATGTTGACGTTGGGCGTCATGCTGCCGGGCTGTACGAACCACTCGTTGAGGAAGATCGCGTATCCCGATCGATCTTCGGGCTTTCGGGCTTCTTCGGGTCGTCCTTCTCAGGCCAGCTCGAGCGCGTTGAAGAAGTAGCCGATCTCGTAGGCCGCCGACTCGGGCGAGTCGGATCCGTGGACGATGTTGCGCTCCACCGACGAGGCCAGCGTCCGGCGAATCGTGCCCGGCTCGGCCTTGGCCGGGTCGGTGGCTCCCATCAGCTTTCGCAGCCGCCCGATGGCCTCTTCGGCTTCCAGCACCATCGGGATGCAGGGCCCCGAGGACATGAACCCCGTCAGGCTGTCGAAGAACGGCTTGCCGCGGTGCACCGCGTAGAACCCTTCGGCCTCCGCTCTGGTCAGATGCAGCATCTTGGCCGCGACGATCCTGAAGCCGCCCTGCTCGAACTGTCTGATGACGTCACCCACGACGCGCTGCTGCACGGCGTCGGGCTTGATGATGGTCAGCGTGCGCTGGGGCATGTGTTTCTCAGCTCCTTTCCTTGAGTACCTGCTCGACCGTCTCGCCCAGGGCAGCCGGGCTGTTGACCACCGTGATGCCGGCCGCGAGAAGCGCGTGGACCTTCTCGCCCGCCGTGCCGTGCCCTCCCGCGATGATCGCTCCCGCGTGGCCCATCCGCTTGCCGGGTGGAGCCGTGCGCCCCGCCACGAACGCCACCACCGGCTTGGTGACCTCACGTTTGATGAACGCGGCGGCCTCCTCCTCGGCCGTGCCGCCGATCTCGCCGATCATCAGGATGGCCCGCGTCTCGGGGTCTTTCTGGAAGAGCGCCAGCGTGTCTATGAAGGTGGTTCCCGGGATCGGATCGCCGCCGATGCCGATGCAGGTGGTCTGCCCGATGCCTCGCCGCGTGAGCTGATCGACCCCCTCGTAGGTGAGCGTTCCGCTGCGTGAGACCACGCCCACGGGCCCTCGCCTGTGGATGGCGCCGGGCATGATCCCTATCTTCGCCCGCTCGGGCGAGATGATGCCGGGGCAGTTGGGGCCGATGAGGCGCGTGCGCCCCCGCGACAGGCTTGTCTTGACGCGGATCATGTCGAGCGTTGGGATCCCCTCGGTGATGCACACGACCAGAATGACGCCGGCGCCCGCCGCCTCGAGGATCGCGTCGGCGGCGAAGGCCGGCGGCACGAAGATGAGCGAGACATTCACCTGCTGCTCGGCCACCGCCTCGGCCACCGTGTTGTAGACGGGAATGTCGTCCACCAGTTGGCCTGCCTTGCCCGGCGTCACGCCCGCGACGACGCGGGTGTTGTGATATGCCTTGCATGCCCGCGCGTGGAAGGTCCCTTCCTTGCCGGTGAGCCCCTGCACGACGACACGGCTGTTCTCGTTCACCAGGATGCTCATGAGTCCGCCCGCCTCACCGGCGGCCTCCCGCCAGGCTCACGACCTTCTCTGCCGCGTCCTTCATCCCCTCGGCCACGGTGAAGTTGAGACCCGACTCCTTGAGAATCTTCTGCCCAGCCTCCCTGTTGGTGCCCTCCAGGCGCACCACCACCGGAGCCTTCACTCCCACCTGCGCGGCGGCCTGTACCACTCCCTGCGCCACGATGTCGCAGCGCATGATCCCGCCGAAGATGTTGATGAGCACGGCCTTGACGTTCGGGTCGGACAGGATGATCCGGAAGGCGTTGGTGACCTGGTCGGCCGTGGCCCCTCCGCCCACGTCCAGGAAGTTCGCCGGCTCACCTCCCGCCAGCTTGATGATGTCCATCGTGGCCATGGCCAGCCCGGCGCCGTTCACCATGCATCCGACGTTGCCGTTGAGCTTGATGTAATTGATCGAGAACATGGATGCCTCGATCTCGAGCGGCTCTTCCTCGTTGAGATCCCGCAGCTCCTTGAGCTCCGGGTGCCGGTAAAGGGCGTTGTCGTCGAAGTTGATCTTCGCGTCCAGCGCCAGGACCGTGCCGGAGCTGGTCGTGACCAGGGGGTTGATCTCGAGCAGAGACGCGTCGGTGGACTCGAAGACTCTGTGCAGCCCCGTCATGATCTTGACCGCCTGGCCCACCAGGACACCGTCGAGGCCCAGACCGAATGCCAGCTTGCGCGCCTGGTACTGATGCAATCCAAGCGCGGGGTCCACCGTCTCTTTCAGGATCAGGTGCGGCGTGGCCGCCGCCACCTCCTCGATTTCCATGCCGCCCGCCTTGGAGGCGATCATCACCGCCCGCTCGGAAGCGCGGTCGATGACGAGCCCCAGATACATCTCGCGCTCCCGCTCCAGCGCCTCTTCCACCAGCAGGCGCCGGACGATTTTCCCCTCGGGCCCGGTCTGCGGGGTCACCAGCTTCATGCCCAGCATCGCCTTGGCGAGCGACTCCGCCTGGTCAGGCGTGTCGGCCAGCTTCACTCCGCCACCTTTGCCCCGCCCTCCCGCGTGAATCTGCGCCTTGAGGACCACCCGCCCCGTGAGTCGAACGGCGATATCTCGCGCCTCAGCCGCAGAAAAGGCGACGTCACCGCGCGGCACGGCCACGCCTTGCTGCCGCAGGATCCCCTTGGCCTGGTACTCGTGGATTTTCATCGGGAAGCGACTCCTGTTGTGGGAGGCGCCATTATAGGGAGGGCTCCCGCGATGGTCAACGCGAGGAAGCCGCGCCGGCCGGCGTGGCTCAGTCGGCACCCCATCGGCGCATGGAGTCAGTGTTCGTGACGATGGTGGAGGTCCGGCCGATGCGGATGTCCGTGCGTCACCGACTCGTGCGCATGCTCGTGGGTGTGCCGGACCGACGGCGTGCCTCCCGGGTGGGAGTGATCATGATGGGCATCGTCGTGTCGATGTGAGTGAACGTGCATGACGGCCGTGTGGGTGTGCTCGTGCCCGTGGCGCTCGGATCGAAGCAGCCACATGGCCGCGAGCATCAGGCCCGCGGCAGTTGCCTGCATCCAGAGGACCGGCTCAGAAAACGCGGTCCAGGCGATCAGTACGCCGCAGAAGGGTGCCGTGGCGAAGATCAACTGCGAGCGAGCTGCGCCGAGATACTGGGCGGACGTAATGTAGAGAACGAGGGAAAGGCCATAGCATAGGGCGCCGATCGACAGGGCCCATGCAGCGACGTTGAGAGTAACGGGGCCTGCTTCGAGCCACAAGCCGATTCCACAATTGATGCCTCCAGCCACAAGACCCTTGATCGCCGTGGTCTGCGCCGGGGTGAATGTGTCGATCAGGGCCGTGAAGTTGTTGTCAAGGCCCCAGCAGGCGCAGGCGAACGCCACGAGAGCCGCGGCGGTCATGGTGCCGGGATCGAAGGGCGCTGCGAGGGACGTGCCTGCTGCCAGCATGAGCATGACGGCGAGCCAGACACGCTGGGTCAGATGTTCCCTGAAGAATGCCCACGCCAGGATGGCGGTCGCGGCGGGCTCCAGGTTCAACCAGAGGGCCACGGAGGCGGCGGGCGCCGCCGAAAGCCCGCCGAGAAGCAGCACAGGGGCAAGAACGCCGCCGCACACCACCGCGCCCGCCAGCCGAAGAAGGTTTCGCAGATCCGCAGGCAACGTCGCTGACCTGCGCCGGAAGGCGAATGGCAGAACAGCGATCCCGGCACCGCAGTAGAGCATCCCCGCAAGCGTGAACGGACCGAGATCGCCCAGGAGCAGCTTGGAGGCCGGCGTCGAAGCACCGAACAGCAGAGCCGCCGCGAGGCACCAGAGAAAGGGTGTCGTGGATCGGTACATCAGACCGAAAGCTAACACATTCGCGGTGGCTGACAGGCTCGTTCGGGTGTCGGTTGCCGGCCCGCGCTGTTGCGCAATCAGTTTGTTGCGGTGGACTGTCTGTGCTAGCCTCCTGCTCGTCATGGACTCCGGTTGGTTCCGGTTTCGCCCGAGGCGCTTCGGGATTTTGGCCCGGATACTCGCTCTGGCCGTGCTGGCTACGGTGGTGGCCGATCTCGGGGACGCTTCGTGCGATCCACTTCCCACGCCTGGTGATGACCCGGCACTGTTCTCACCAGTACGCGCGAACGACGACCCCTGCGCAGGATTCTGCGTGCCCGACTGCTTCTGCTGCTCTTCCTTGCTCGTGGCGCGCGAGCTGGTGCTGACCGCCGAAAGCGGTCCGTCGGAAAACACGCCGCCTGCACCGCCTGACAGCGTATCGATCGGCGCCTCGCCGATACCCGACCACCCGCCCAGGCTCCTCTCCTAGCCCACAGTCCGTTCGTCCACGCCGATCCCTGAGTCAAGAACTCTCCGTTTCCGAACTCGGGGGAAACCGGCACTCGCATGTACCACTCACAGATCCTGCGTATTCTCGGAGGCTCGATGGAGATCGCCGGCCAGAACGAGGCGACATCGCTTATCAAAGGATCCTTCTTTCTCTGCCTTCTCATTGGGGTGGCCCTCACGACGCCGGCGGCCGCGCCACGAACGATCACACTCGAAGAGGCGCTCCAGCTAGCGGAAGTCTCTCCTTCACTTCCAGCGCTGACCCTGGAGATCGACCGGGCCAGAGCCGAGATGCGCGCCAGCGGCCTCAGGCCGAACCCGGAGGTTTTCGTTTCACGCGAGGAGGCTGCCGGGACCGTGGATACCTTCGCCAATGTGTCCCTGCCACTCCCCCTGACCCACCGCCTGTCCATCGAGAGAGCAGCGGCTCGCAGCGGGCTGGCGGCGGCCGAGGCCAAAACCGGACTGGCGCGTGCGTGGCTTCGCCTCCGCGTCCGTGAGCTGTTCGTGGGCCTGCTGGCGGCGCAAGAACGTCGCGAGGCCCTTTCGGTGGGACTTTCGGATCTGACGGCGCTCGTCGAGATCCTCCGGGCCCGGGAGGCGGAGGGTGAGTCTTCCGGCTTCGATCGCATGCGAGCGGAGCGGGAGAAGGCCGAGGTGGAGGCGGCGGGATTCTCCGAACGCGCAAGTCTGGCCCGCGCCCGGGAAACCTTGGCGGCGCTCCTCGCCATCCCCCCGGAAGAGCTCGTGGCCAGGGGCATCCTCGATCCTTCGGGACCACTCCCCGGCCGGAGCGAGGTGGGGGCCCTCGTGGCGTCCCGGGGGGACATCGTCGAGCTCGCGGCCGAAGCTGAAAGAAACGACCAGCTTGCGCGAGCCGCTCGTCGTAGGGCAGTTCCCGAGCCAACAGTGACCGTGGGAGCAAAGAGGACGGAGATGGACGGAGATTCAGGGACGGGCGTGGTGGCCGCCATCGCCTTCACGGTACCTCTCTTCGATCGCGGACAGGGCAACCGGCTCGTGGCGGAGGCGCAGGGGGCGCTGATGAGAGGCCGCAGAGAGGCGCTCCTGCGCGAGGCTCAGGCCGACGTGTATGCGGCTCTCGAGGAAGCCGGCGCCCGCCGGGCGGCGGAGGATACCTACGCCGCCGCCGGAACCGGTGAAGAGCTGATCCGGATCGCAAGAGCGGCATACGAAGGAGGCGAAATGGGGATCCTGGAGCTGCTGGACGCCTATCGAACGGCTCTCGGGGTCCGACTCAGGATGATCGATCTGCGGGCGGAAGCCCGCCGGGCCGAACTGGCGCTGAACCGTGCGTTGGGAACGGAGGTGGTGCGATGAAGCCTTTGAAGATCCGCACGCTGCTGCTGGCTGCGGCCGCGCTGACCGCCTCCTGCGGACACGACCAGGTGCCGTCGCCGGAGATGGAACCGGCCGGGCAAGGGCGTCAGGAAGTGATCCTGGCGGAAGATGCCGTGGTCGCCGCCGGAATCAAGGTCGTGCAGGTTTCGTGGGAGGCGTTTCATCCCCACGTGGTGGCCAGCGGTGCAATCCGCCCCGACTCGCAGAAAAGCGTGGCCGTCAGGGCCCGTGTCGCGGGCCGGATCGTACGAGTCCTCGTGGACGTTGGTGACAGGGTCACGGCGGGTCAGCCCCTGGCCTTCATCGAGAGTTCAGAGGTCACGGCGGCCATGGCTCGGTACCGGACCGCGTCCGCGAGGGAGGCCGCGGCCCGCAAGGCCGCCGACCGGGCGTTGAGATTGCTGGAGCTGAGGGCCATCAGCCTCGCCGAGACCGAGGTGCGCGGCGCCGACGCCGAGGCCGCGGCCGCGGAGGCGGAAGCGGCCCGACAGGATCTGATTCGGTTAGGCCTCGACACCGATGTCTCCGCGTCGACCACACACGGCCCCGCCGAGATCCCGGTGCGCGCTCCGATGGCCGGCGTCGTACTGAGCAGCGCCGTCTCGCCAGGGCTCCTATTGGAAAGGGATGCTTCGGTTTTCGAGATCGCCGATCTGTCCCGGGTGTGGGCCATCACCGATGTATATGAAAAAGATCTGGGCGAGATCCGGGAGAACGGAGAGGTCGAGGTCCGGACCGACGCCTACCCCGGCGTTGTCTTCACGGGCACCATCGCGCTCGTGGAGCCCGTGCTGGATGAGGCCTCCCGTACGGCTCATGTGCGCGTCCTACTGGACAACCGTTCCGGCAAGCTGCGACCGGGAATGTTCGTCACCGTCTCGGTGCCGCTGCAGGGCGCGTCGGACCTCAAGGCGGCCGCCGTCCCCGCCGAGGCTGTCCAGAAGATCTCGGGTCTCCCGGCGGTCTTTGTGCAGACGGCCCCGGGCCGCTTCGAACTGCGGCCGGTCGAGCTCGGCCGCGAAGCGCACGGACTGGTGGAGATCCGAAACGGCCTTCAGGAAGGCGAGAAGGTCGTGGCCAAGGGCGCCTTCGTCCTGAAGTCCGAGCTGCTGAAGGGGTCCATCGAGGGGGAGGAAGAGTGATGATCGAGCGGATCATCGACTACTCGCTGCGGAACCGCTTCGGAGTGATGATGGCCGCGGTGGTCCTGGTTGCGGCGGGATCGGCCGCGCTCACGCGCCTGCCGATCGACGCCATGCCCGACGTCACGACGGTGCAGGTGCAGATCCTGACGAAAGCGCCCGCGCTTGGCCCCACCGAGGTGGAACAGTTTATCACGCGCCCCGTGGAAAACGCGATGAGCGGACTGCCGAGGCTCGAGCAAATCCGATCCATTTCCCGCTATGGCCTGTCCGCTGTCACGGTGGTGTTCGAGGAAGGAACCGACATCTATTTCGCTCGGACTCTGGTGCAGGAGCGGCTCTCGGCTGCGCAGGAGGCGATCCCGGAAGGGGTCGAGCGCCCCGAGATGGGACCTATCACGACGGGCCTTGGAGAGGTGTTTCACTTCGTCCTGGAAGGAGATGGGTATTCACCCATGGAGCTGCGGACGATCCTGGACTGGGACATCGCCTACCGGCTCCGCAGCGTCCCAGGCGTGGTGGAGGTCAATACGTGGGGCGGGCAAACCAAGCAGTACCACGTGCTGGTGGACCCCACGCGTCTTTTTGCCTACCGGCTTTCACTTCCTCAGGTGTTCGAGTCCGTGGAAAGGAACAACCTCAACCGGGGCGGCGGGATCATCGAGAAGGGTGGCGAGGGGTACGTCATCCGCGGCGAGGGCATGGTTTCCGGCATCCCCGATCTCGAGAGAGTCGTCGTCGGTGTCACGAGGGAAGGCACGCCCATCCTCCTCCGCCACATCGCCCAGGTCAGGGAAGGCCCCATGCTCCGCATCGGGGGAGCCACCCGCGACGGCAAGGGCGAGACCGTGGTGGCCATGGTTCTGATGTTGCAGGGGGAAAACGCGCGCGACGTGGTGAGCCGCGTCAAGCAGACCCTCTCCGAGATCGAACCGTCGCTTCCACCGGGGGTCCAAATCGTGCCTTTTTACGACCGCGAGAGCCTCGTCGCCCGCGTCATCGCCACGGTCTCGACGAACCTTGTGGAAGGAGGTCTCCTCGTCGTCGCGGTTCTGTTCCTCCTGCTGGGCAATCTTCGCGGCGGCCTGATCGTGGCCTCGGCGATCCCTCTCTCGATGCTCTTCGCTTTCCTCGGCATGGTGAGGGCCGGGATCTCCGGCAACCTGATGAGCCTCGGAGCGATCGACTTCGGGTTGATCGTGGACGGCTCGGTCGTGATGGTCGAGAACATCCTCCGGACCCTCGCGGGGAAGAACCAGTCTCCCGCAGAGCGGCGCCTGGTCATCGCGGCGGCGGCGAAGGAGGTGGGGCGGCCTATCGTCTTCGCCGTGGGGATCATCCTGATCGTCTATCTGCCCATCCTCACTCTCACGGGCATCGAGGGGAAGATGTTCCGCCCGATGGCATGGACCGTCGTGTTCGCTGTGGCAGGCTCCCTGCTGCTGTCCCTGACCCTGGTCCCCGTGCTCTGTTCCTTCGCCTTCCGCGGCGAGACCCGGGAGAAGGACACTTGGTTGCTGCGCCAGGCGCATCGCGTCTACAGGCCGCTGCTGGATCGGACCATGGCCCATCCCCGGGCAACGGCCGCCGTCGCAGGGTCTTTCTTCGCGCTCTCGCTGGGAGCGGCAGCGTTGCTCGGGGCGGAGTTCGTGCCTCGCCTGGACGAAGGCGACATCGTGGTCCAGGCCTCGCGGCTGCCAAGCGTGGCGCTGGAACAGTCCCTCGCCTCGACCACGGAGATCGAGAAGGTCCTGCTGCGATTCCCGGAGGTCTGGACAGTCGTGTCCCGCACTGGGAGCCCGGAAGTGGCCACTGACGTCATGGGGATGGATCTATCGGATGTCTTCGTGATGCTGAAGCCGCGGAATCAGTGGCGGCCCGGCATGGTACGCGAGCGGCTCATCGCGGAGATGCACGAGGCCCTGGAACGCGGGGTTCCCGGCAACGTCTTCAGCTTCACTCAGCCCATTGAGATGCGCTTCAACGAGCTGGTCGCCGGGACGAAAAGCGACTTGGCGGTAAAGCTGTTCGGAGATGATCTGGACACGCTTTCGAGAAAGGGGCAGGAGTTGGCGGCGATTCTCTCCAGAGTTTCCGGCGCGGCCGACGTGAAGCTCGAGCAGACAGCCGGGCTTCCGATGGTGCGCGTCCGGGTGGATCGGGATCGGATTGCGCGCTTCGGCGTCAGCGTCGAGGACGTCTTGGCGGCCGTCGAAGCCGCGCGCAGCGGCAGGGTGGTGGGAAGTGTCCTCGAGGGCCGGCGGCGCTTCGACATCGCCGTCCGCCTCGCCGAAGGCGTCGCCGCGAACCCTCAGGCCATGGGCGCCGTGCCGGTGGGGACGCCGACTGGACAGCTCGTCCCGCTCGCGCAGCTCGCCGACATCACGATAGAGGAGGGACCAGCGCAGATCAGCCGCGAGCAGATCGAACGGAGAATCGTCGTGGAGGCCAACGTGCGCGGCCGGGACCTGGCGAGTTTCGTTGCAGAAGCCCGAAGTACCGTGGGCACTCGGCTTCAACTTCCCCCCGGGTATTACGTGACCTGGGGAGGCCAGTTTGAGCACCTGGAAGCCGCCGGGCGCAGGCTCATCGTGGCGGTTCCGCTGGCTCTGTTCCTGATCTTCGGCCTGCTGTACGGAGCCTTTGCGTCGCACCGCCCGGCGCTTCTGATCTTCCTCAACGTTCCCATGGCGGCCACGGGGGGCATCCTCGCGCTGCTCCTCAGAGGGATGCCATTCAGCATTTCGGCCGGAGTCGGCTTCATCGCGCTGTTCGGTGTGGCGGTCCTCAACGGCGTGGTTCTCGTCTCCTTCATCAAGAAACTCCGGGAGGAACGAGGACTGGCGCCCCGGGAGGCCGCCAGGGAGGCCGCGCTCGTACGGCTGCGCCCCGTCTTGATGACGGCTCTGGTGGCCAGCCTCGGCTTCGTCCCGATGGCCGTGGCTGCCGGAGCGGGGGCGGAGGTGCAGAAGCCTCTTGCCACGGTGGTCATCGGAGGTCTCGTCACCTCGACACTGCTGACATTGCTCGTCTTGCCGAGTATCTACGTCTGGTTCCACCGGCGAGGAGACGGGTTAGACGCCTACCGGGAAGGTGTCGAACGACATTAGGCCGCGGAGCCGGGCTCTGCGACGGCACGGCATTGATGATAACCCAGCGAGGAAGAGGTCGATTCCACTAATCGCCGACCACGAGCGACGGCGGTGGCGGCGGGCTCGCAGCAACGCCTCTTCGCCTCCTTCGGCCCCGAGAGCCTCGTATCCCTCGCGGGCCAGCATCGCGCGGGTGGCCTCCCTGATGAACCGATCGTCATCCACCACCAGAACCGTGAGGGCCGGGGCGCCACCCGCCTGGGGGCCGCGCTCCTGGTTTTCCCCCCCGCTCCGGGTGATGGCCGGCGAGACGCTCCTGGATCATGCGGAGCATCCGCTCCGCCTCCTGATGGATGATGCCGGCAAACCGGGCGCGGGCGCCGGGGCCATCGTCGTCCTGCAGGATCTCGCTGTAGGCGGTGAAGGAAGCCAGAGGCGTGCGAAGGTCGTGAGAGAGCGATGAAAGCCTGGCGGCGAGCCGGCTCCTCGCGCGCCGGAAGATCACCCAGGCGGCCGTTGCCGCCACACTTCCGCCGGCCGGAACCCCCAGGAGGAGCATGGCCGCCGCCGCGCTTGCAGCTTGTCCTCCCATCGGCGACATGTCCTGCGATTCTACGCCCGTAAGTTGCGGAGCCGCAAGGACAAAGATCCGTTCGCCCGGGCCCCGGTTGACACGAATGAGGCGCTGACACAAGCTGAGAGGGCAGCCGAGCCGGTAGCCGGCGACCCATCATGATCACATTCCTCCTGGCCGTGACCCTCGCAGCCCCCACGACGGCGGCACCCGCCGGTTCCTCATGGAAGACTCTCGCGCGCGGACTCGAGATGCGCGTGATGGATGGCGGGACGCTGTGCCGCAAGGGATCCAGAGACATCGTCGTGCTGCGCGCCAGACCCAGGTCATGGCGGCTCGACCTGTTCCTCGAGTCCGAGGGCGAAGGCGAGAGGGAGCCCAAAGACATCGACGAGTGGCAGAAGAACACTGGCGCATCGGTGATCATCAACGCCGGGCAGTTCTACCCCGACCGCTCCCCGATGGGCCTGTTCATCAAACAGGGGCACAACCTGGGGACGAGGATGGTGAAGTCCTGGAAGGGGATCCTGGCGGCCGAGCCTTCAGGAGTCCGCGCGCCGCGCGCCGTCATCCTGGATCTCGAGCACGATCCTTTCAATGCCGCCACCACCCCTTACCGCGTCGCGCTCCAGTCGTTCATGCTGCTCGATCGCGAGGGGAAGAAGCGCGTGCGCCGCAGCGAGTGGCACGCGAACCGCACCGTGGTGGCCACCGACCGCTCGGGACGTCTGCTGATCGTCCGCACGGAGGGAGCCTACACGCTCTGGGAGCTGGCCGAGTGGCTCGCCAACTCGCCACTCGGAGTGACGCAGGCGATGTCGCTGGACGGCGGCTTCGAGTCCCAGATGTGCGTGCGCGCGGGACGGGTGGACTACCTCTCCTTCGGCCGGTGGAGCGTGGACAACCGGGGGGATCGCTCCCTCGAGGGCGTGCGCGCCAAGCTGCCCGCTGCCGTGGGGCTGTTCCCGAGGAGGTGAGACCGCGCCCGTCCATGCGAGCTTTCACTGAGCCGAGCGCTTCGACAGCGGCGAACGCGCCGGAAGCTGACCCAAGGCCAGCTTGCTCGGCTCGTCAAATCGAGCCAATCACGTGTGGCGAAGATGGAAGCCGGGGATCCCACGGTTTCCATCGATCTCCTCGTCCGCTCCTTCCTCGCGATGGGAGCGACTCAGAAAGAACTTGCCCGCGTCATTGCTGATCAGACACGTTAGTTCCGGCCAACGCCCCGCATGACCCACGTCGCGTTGAATGTGGACACAGCCCCAGGTCCATGTTCCATCAGGACTTCAACTTCCTGTACATGCTTGATCACTAAGGGGACATGACGTTCTCTCACTCGCCTTTCTTGCGGTACTCCTCGATCTGCTGCTGGAGGACGTCGCGCTTCTCGGCGGGAACCTGGCCGGAGGCCAGGTACTGCCGCAGCTCCGCAGCAGCGGCGACGTACTGCCCGGAGCGCGCCAGAGCGTGGGCGAGGTCCTCGTGCCATGCGAGCTTGTCGGGGGCGAGCGTCAGCGCCCTCTTCAACAATTCGATGGCCTTCACCGGATCGCCGCGGTTCAGCTCGATGAGGCCCAGCCCGTAATACCCCGGCGCCGCGCGCGGATCGGCTTGAAGCCCCCGCATGTAGGATGCCTGGGCCTCGTCAAACCGCCCCGCGGCCGTCTGGACGTCGCCGAGCGCGAGAGAGATCTGCGCGGCCTGCGGCGCGATGCGACGCGCGTGCTCCAGCGCAGAAAGCGCCTCTTCGTGCTTGCCTTGCCCGAACCTGACCCAGCCCAGATCCATCCAGAGATCGGCGTTGCCCGGGTCCACCTCGGTCCCGTGAGCGTACAGGACCACCGCCTCATCGAGATTGCCGGCCCCCTCGGCGATGCCCGCCAGTGCCTTGATGGCGAGCATGTAGTTGGGCTCCAGTCTCAGGACGTGCTTGTAGAGGCTCGTGGCCTCTCCAAACTGTCCTTTGATGAACGCGATGTTGCCCAGGCTCGCCAGCGCGTGGATGTGCTCGGGGTAGATCTCGAGCACGCGCCTGAACTGCGACGCCGCCTCATCGAAGCGCTCCATGTTGAGGAGGCACCAGCCCATGTTGGACATCACCGCTGTGTCGCTGGGCGAGCGATCCAGCAGCTTGCGGTACTCATCGAGGGCCTCCGGGTAGCGCGCGAGCTTGGTCAGCGCTCCGGCCAGGTAGTACCTCACGGATGAGTTGCTCGGATCCTCCGCGAGGATCCCCCGGGCCTCGCGCACCGCCTCCTCGTGCTGGCCCGACCCGAACGAAATGTAGACGCTGTTGATCCGGGCCAGCATCGGCACCATGTCCTTCGGGTCTGGCTGCCCCCCCGGGCCGGCGCTCCCCTTCGCGCCGCCCCCCGCGGTGTAGCCCAGAGACCTCAGACGCGCCTGCGCCGCCGGATCGAGCGTGGTGGCCTCGGCCTCGGTCCCGGGGCGCGTCACCTCCTGCCTCAGCTTCTCGAGCCGCTGCTTGTACTGCGCCGCCAGCTCGGGGCGCAGCAGGGCCAGGTTGTTCTTCTCCTTGGCGTCGGCGGCCAGGTCGTACAACTCGGGCCTCGGCGCCTCAACGTACTTCCACCGTTCGTCGCGGATGGAGAAGGTCGGGCTCCAGCCATACTGGAGCAGAGGCGCCATCGCCTCGGAGTAGGCCGGCTCGCCCGGCTGCTCCGGATCCGGGTCGGCCACCAGGGGCCAGAGCGACCTGCCCTGCACCGCGTGGGCCGCTCCCAGAGGATCGATGCGGATCAGATCCAGGATCGTCGGCATGATGTCCACGGTCCGGACCGTCTGCCTCACGCGCAGCCCTGCCGGGAGGTGCGGCGGCAGCGAGATAACGAGGGGCACGCGGATCTCTTCCTCGTAGAGGAAGATTCCATGCGACTGCTCCCCGTGGTCGTTGAGCCCTTCGCCATGATCGGCCGTCAGTACGATCAACGTCTTGGACTTCAGCCCGCGGTCCGTGAGCGCCGCCAGAAGCCGGCCGATCTCGGCATCCACGTACGCGATTTCCGCGTCGTAGCCGCGGCGCGGGTACTGCTCTTTAAACGGCGACGGCGCCGTGTAGGGATGGTGCGGGTCGTAGTAGTGCACCCACAGGAAGAAGCGCGCGTCTTGGGCGCCGTCCAGGAACCGCAGCGCCGCGTCGGTGACGGCACGGGCGGGCCTCTCCGCGAAGAACGCCTCGTTGAGCTGGCTTCCGGGGAGCGCGTCGTCGTACGTCTCGAACCCCTGGCCCAGATTGAACATCGAGTCGAGCACGAAGGAGCCCACCACGGCGCCGGTGAGCAGCCCGCGGGACCTGAGTACTTCGGCAAGGGTCAGGACCTCGGAGTTGAGGCGGTAGTCGCCGTTGTCGCGGATGCCGTGCGTCGGCGGGTAGAGACCCGTCAGGATCGTCGCGTGCGAGGGCAGGGTCATGACGGCCGGCGTAATGGCGTTCTCGAAGAGCACTCCCTCGCCGGCCAGCGCATCGATGGTGGGTGTCTTGATGGGACGGTAGCCGTAGGCACCGAGGTGGTCCGCCCTCAGCGTGTCAATGGTGATGAGCAGGACATTCGCGTCCCCCGTGGCGCCCCGGAAGCGTCCCGGCCCTCGTCCGAACAACAAGTACAGGGGGATTGCGAGGAGGACCAGCGCGGCGGATGCGGTCAGGAGGCGGCGTCTCGTCATGCCGGCCGCCTCTCACCTCTTCTTGGGAAGGAGCTTGTAGGTGTTGTCCTTCACGTTGCAGACGGTGCAGTATGGGAACAGCTTGCCCTCCACCATTGTCAGGATGGTGGAGGTGTTCTGCAGCCTGCAGTTGAGGCACTCGTACTGCCCCGACTGGAGGATTCGCTCACCCGTCTTGAATGTGCTGCTGCTGTTGGGCATGAGGGCCGGCTGTCCGCGCGATCTCCCGTCTCGAAGAGACAGGGATCTAACCACAGGCAGGCAACCCAGTCAAAGCGGGTGAGGACGACCACCGCGGTGGTGACCGTGGCTTCGCCCGAGCCTGATCCCGAGGACGACTGCATGAGGGTGCAAACGTGTGCACCGCGGACAACCCAGACTATCCCGACGCCTCCGTCTCGAAGGGTGGATGGATTGTACCTGGTGTTCTGCGGAGAATCGCCGGAAAGGCCCTATGGAGCGGCCGCCGGGGCCACGACTCTGTCGATCCTCGCCACGCACTCGATGTGGTACGTGTGCGGGAACATGTCCACGGGCCGCGCCTGGATCAGGCGGTAGTCCCGCTCGCAGATCTCCTTGAGGTCGCGCGCCAGCGTGGTGGGGTTGCAGGAGACATAGACCATCCGCCGGGGCCTCAGCCGGACCATGCTCCTGATGACGGCGGAGTTGAGGCCCGCCCGTGGAGGGTTGACGATGATCACCGTGGGAGGGCGGCGGTCGCCCGCCAGCGCGGCCAGCGCCTTCCTCGCTTCCGCGCAGATGAAGAAGACGTTGCGCACGCCGTTGAGCGAAGCGTTCCGCTCGGCGTTGCGCACCGACTCGGCCAGCGACTCGATCCCGCGCACTTCCGCGGCATGCGCGGCCGCCAGTATCGAGATCGCGCCGGTGCCGGAGTAGAGATCCAGCACGCGGTCCTCACGGGTCAGGGCCGCCATCTCCATCACCGACCCGTAGAGCCGCACGGCCTGCCGCGAGTTGGTCTGGAAGAACGAGTTGGCGGTGATCTCGAACGTGCGCTCCATCAGCGTCTCGCGGATCGAAGTCTGCCCGCACAGCACCTCCTCGCTCTGCCCGAACGCGACTGTGGCCCGCGTCACGTTGATCGATCTGAGAAACGACTTGATCCGCGGGTGCTCCCGGCAGACTCGCTGAGCCAGCGACTTCAGCGCGCGCGACCAGGCGGCCTCGTCCGCTCCCCCCTGCCCGGTCACGATGTTCACCATCACCTCGCCGCTGAACTTCCCCTCGCGGATGGTGAGGTAGCGCAGGAACCCCGTGTGCGCCTTCACGTCGTACGCGGGCAGGTCCACGGCCCGGCACCCCTCGCGCACCGCGGCGACGATCGCGTTGGACTGATCGGACTGCAGGTGGCACCGCTTCAGATCGAATACCTCCATGTAGCTGGCGGCCGGGTGCAGTCCCAGCGTGAGGCCGCCGGATGAGTCTCGGCCGAAGGAGAACTCCATCTTGTTGCGGTAGAAGTACTCGTCGGGCGATGCGAGCGCCTCCTCGACGGGAGGCTCCGCGATGCCGCCGATCCGCTTCAACGCCTCCACCACCTGGCGGCGCTTGTAGTCGAGCTGCGTCTCGTACGGCAGGCTCTGCCAACGGCACCCGCCGCAGGTCCCGAAATGCTCGCATCGGGCCTGGATCCGGATCGGCGACGGGTCCAGCAGCTCGACGGCGCGCCCCTCGGCGTAGTTGCCGCGCACCTTGTCGAGGCGCACGTTCACGAGGTCGCCGGGCACCCCGCCATCCACAAGGACGACGAACCCCTCCACGCGGCCGACTCCCTTGCCCCCGAATGCAAGGTCGTCGATGCGTACCTGTCCGATCTTGCCCCTCTTGAGGGGTACGGCCATGGAGGGCTCCCGTGGATGGGGATTACTCGTCGAGCATCTCGTGGAAGGCGCGCAACATGTCGATGTCGGTGATGATGCCCACGAGACGGTTGGACTCGACGACGGGCATGGCGCCGAACTTCCTGTCGATGAGGATTTTCAGCGCGTCCTTCAACGGCATGGACGGAGTCACGGTGAAGGGGTTCCGGGTCATCACCTGCGCCACCTGGGTCCCACTGAGCAACTTGTCGTACTCCGCCTGGTCGATACCCGTCAGAAGCGAGGGCGTGGCGCGCTTGATGTCGCGGTCGGTCAGGATGCCGACCACGGCATCTCCCGTGACGACGGGGGCATGGCGGATGTGGTGCCTCTGAAGAAGCGCGATGGCCTCGCGCAACGATTGCTCCGCTCGCAGCGTCTCGACGTTCCGCGTCATGACCTGCTCGACCGTCTTCACATCCGACCTCCCGCTGTTGGATACCGATGATACCGCATGGCCGATCCAATGTCAGGAACCGTCCACCGGGAGCACCACCGTGAAGGTGGTGCCCTCGCCCGGCGCGCTGTCCACGCCGATCCGGCCGCCGTGCAGCTCGACGATCTCTCGCGAGAAGACGAGCCCGAGGCCCGTGCCCCTTTTCTGCTCCGAGCGCCCCTCGCCCACCTGCGAGAACCGGCGGAAGAGCTGATCGATGTTGCCGGGGGGAATCCCCTCTCCCGTGTCGCGCACGGTGATCTCCACGGCCGGCCCGCGGCCGGCCAGCACCGTGGCGCGGGAGCGGACCGTCACGGCGCCTCCCGGCGGGGTGAACTTTAAGGCGTTTGACAGGAGGTTGGCCAGCACCTGAAGCAAACGGTCTCGATCTCCGCGTACCGCGGGAAGCGAAGGCTCCATCTCCCGCGCCAGCGAGATCGCTTTCTCGCGCGCCGCACCATCGAACGATTCGATCGACTCCGTCACGAGATCGGCCACCGCCAGAGACACCGTGCTGAGGCGCATCATCCCGGCTTCGATCTTCTGCAGGTCCAGGTAGTTGGTCACCAGGCGCGAGAGGCGATCGGCCTCGCGGTTGATGATGTCCAGAAAGAGCCGCTGGCGCGCGGGCTCCAGCGTCTATATGGCGGCGTAGTTGACGAACGCCTGCAGGAACTCCCGGTCGTCGGCGCCCGGCCTGATGACATCTCCGTCGCACAGCTTCGTCTCCGTCACGCGCTGCTGGTTGACGAAGACTCCCATGCTGCTTCCCTCGTCGCGGATGACGAAGGAGGCCCCGTCGGCGGCGCGCATGATGCTGGCATGGTGCCTGGAGATGCGAAGGTCGGGTAAGACGACGTCATTGGCGGGGCTTCGGCCGATCGACACCCGCTCACCGTCAAGCGTGTAGACGAGCTGCCGGCCCGAGTTGTCCGAGTAGACAAGGCATGCCATGTGGCGGCGATCCTACCATGAGATCCGGGTGTGTTAATCCGGCGCTCGCGCCACAGAAAGCAGCAGGCGGTGGGCTCACCCCCGCCACCTGCTGCCATGATACTTGGACGTTTGCGTGATCTAGCGGCCTCCCCAGAGCCACCGGGCGCCGACCGTGCCGGTCAGGTACGAGTCCGGCTCGCGGCCGTCAGTAGCGTGGAAGAGGGCCTCCAGTTTGATCGCGAACCTGTTGGCCGTATAGAGGTTCATCCCGCCGCCCGCGTTCAGGCCAAGATCCAGATCGCTGTCGCCAAGATCCGGGTCATAGTTGTACATGCCTATCCCGCCCGTGACGAACGGGTGCACGGTGTTTCCCTCCCACTGGTAGAGCACGTTCGCGTTCAGCGAGGCGATGTCCAGGTCGTCCGCTCCCAGCCCTGGCACGTCCGGCCCGTCAAACGCTACGAGAGCGACCATTCCCCGCCAGGAAACGTGCGGCGTGGAGAAGTACTCCAGGTAAGCGTCGAAGGCCGGCTCCGCGTCGAAGTCGTTATCCCCTAGCGGATTGGCGAAGCCGACGTCGAACCCGCCGGCCCACGTCCCGGCCGGCGGAGTGACGCGCCGACCTGATGCACTTGACGGTCCGCCTTGCGCATGGAGTGCGCCGACCATCACGATCAACATGGAACAAGTGACCAGTATGCGCTTCATCCATCTCATGGCGTCGTGTCCTCCGTTTAATGGTGTCGTCGATTCACCAGCCGTCGATCCGGCGTGGTGATTGTGCAATCCACGATTCAGCCGAAAGGCAAGGCGCGTGCCAGCTAGGGCGCATGAACGAGATCTCCTCCCAACTTCATCTGGCGATGGGCTTTTCGCTGGTTGGAGGTCGCGTGGTCGCCGCTGGCAACTCGTCCACTCGGGCTGGACACGTATGCCGCCTGCGTCCTACACCCTTGCCCGCCGCATCGGCGTCGGCCGCCTCGTTGTGGTCAGGCATACTCCTCTGTGGGTGAGTCCTCCCGGCGCCGACCGCGAAGGATTGGCGGCGACCGGCGTGACCAATGACGAGGCCGGGTACCGAATCAGTGGCCTGCTGCGCGAGCGACGTTCCAATGCCTCACTGCGGCGCACGTCTCCGGAGCAACCTCAGCAACGTAACGAATAGGGCCGCGCCAATGATCGACCACACGACCGGAAACGAATGGTCCCCGATCCGCAAGGCAAGAATCTCTCCCATGCCGAGCAAGCCGGCCAGCCACGTCCCCAGCAGCGCGCCGATGAAGCCGAGCGCGACCGACACGAGACAGCCGCTGTGCGAATAACCAGTCAATGCTTGGCCGAGACTGCCGCACACGCCCGCGATCAGCAGGAGAATAAGGAAATCGATCAACGTCACGATATAGCCCTCCGCGTGGCGCCATGGATCCGAGTGTACCGGACAGCGCCCGAGCACTCATTCAGCATTCCAGACCTCGCAACATTCGTGCCGCTGTCAAATGGTATGGATGATTTGCCGCCACTGTATCAGCGCTCCAGCAGTTTCCCGAACGCCTGGAGCGAGCGCAGGTTGTCGCAGAGAATCTTGATGATGACCAATACGGGAACGGCGATCACGGCGCCCGGGATGCCCCAGAGCCAGTTCATGAGTACGAGCCAAACAAAAACGGCGACTGGGCTGAGAGTGAGTCGGTACCCGAGCACCATCGGAGTGATGATCATCCCCTCCAGAACAGCGGCGATGGCGTACAGCAGAGGTGGAAGGATCGCGTGACTGAGATTGTCGAAACTGGCGAGAGCCACGACTGAGACTACTCCCAAGCCCACCGTCGCACCGAGATAGGGCACGAAGGTCAGGACTCCGGCCATGACGCCCCACAACACGGGATTGGGCATACCGGTCGCATACATGATGAGTCCCACTGTGAGGCCTAGCCCCGCGTTGATGGTGGTGATGGTCAGGAGATAGTTGGAGATCTGATTCTGGATCCTCCGCATGCCATCCGCCGCTACGGCTTCCTCGGTCACGCCCGTTAGCAGGGCCGCGACCCTGTGAAGGAAGACTCCTTCGTTGGCGAGCAGGAAGTAGGCGAGAATGAGTCCGAGTATCGAGGCGGCGGCCAACTCGCTGAGGTTGGAGAAGAAGGTCTCGGCAAGTCCCGGCCGCTGCAGTCTCACGACGGGATCGTCGTTGGAGCCGGGAAAGGTCGCAATATCCTCGACCTGCTCGGTTGCTCTCCTGACCTGCTCGACTGGTCCCTTCAAGGAAACCAGCTTGTCCTCGACTTGCCGGAGCGTTCTTGGCATTTCTTTGGCCCACTCGAGCGCCGGCGCATAGACACGGTACACACCGTAACCGGAGACACCGAGCAGCGTCAGAAGCACAATCGCGGCGCCAGCCGCGGCGGGGATCCTCACGGCGCGCAGCAGCCTGACAAGAGGCTCGAGCACGAATTGCACGAGCACGGCCAGGGTAATCGGAAGGAAGAGACCACGAGTGAAGCGGAGCATGCCCACGATGACGACGCCGAGGAGGAGCGTCAGCGTAACGGATCGGATCCGGAAGGTACCTCTGAGGACTTGCTCCAGAGCCTCCGGTCCCTTCGGCCTTGCTGGGCGATCGACCGTCTGCTCGATTGTCTCTCCCTGCTGCGACATCGTTGCCCCACGATATCCGAAGGACGAAGCGGTATCAGAGCATTCCTTCATGCCTGAGGGTGTAGATCCGACTTCCGACGATCAGATGGTGCTGACAGTGATGTTTGCCTGAACATCCTTCACGCCCTGCGTGGTCTTCGCAAGCTGGATGGCCGCCTCCTTCTCGGTCTCGTTTCGTGCCGACCCCGTCAGGAAGACGACCCCGGCACGAGTGTCGACATCGATGTTCAGGCCTTTCACCAGAGGATCCTCAAGCAGCCGAGTCTTCACGCGCGCCGTGATCGTGGCATCATCGATGTGTTCGCCCAGAGTGCGGCCGGGCTCCGGGGCGTCGCCATGGGCTGCGGCGGTTCTCACCGCGATCATGTCGACCACGTTCGTCACGCCCTGGGTGTTCTTCGCCAGCTCCATGGTCCGATCCCTGGCCTGCTGGCTGTCGACGTTCCCGGTGACGGTTACTTCGCCGTTCTTCGTTTCCACCTCGATCTGGTATGGCCGAACGGCTTCATCCGCTGTCAGCTTGGCTTTGATCTTGGCCGTGATCACGAGGTCGGGTGTCGCGCACGCGAGGAGTGATAGCGCCACGACGAGAGCTACCAGCGCAACTGAGATCTGCATTCGCATAGTTCCTCCATCCGCCGATCAACCCAGCGAGCATCGGTGAATCAACTCTTTCACTCGGATATCCAAGCAAGAACTGTGCCGCAGATCCCATCCGTTCACCGCGTCGAGGCAAAATGAGCCGCGAGCGGCTCGGTGATATCACAGCGGGCGCGAGAGTCGAGGAGAGCCAACGAATGAACAGGGAAAGGCATCTGCGTGGCGGGGCGCGCGCGTACTGAGTGTCGGGCATCCGAGAGGTTACTGTCCGGAAACCAAGACACCTCGCGGCGGATACGCTACTCGACTGCGCGCACCGAACGCGCACGCCGGTTCGCGCAGCGCGCTTACGCGGGCACCGCGTTCGTGCGCTGCACCTGGACCTCGACCCAGTGACTCGACTCGGAGCGCCTGGGTTTAGCGTGAAGCGCCCGACAGGGATAGCTTCAGCATTCTCGCCGCCGCGAATCTCCGCGCGATGTCCCGCCAGTTCCACACGTTCCAAACCGCCTCGAAGAACTCTGTCTTGCGGTTCTGGTACTGGAGATAGTAGGCATGTTCCCAGGCGTCGATCACCATCAGGGGTACGCCGGCCTGAGCGAGGTTGGATTGGTGATCGTAGATCTGCGTGATCAGAAGGCGCTGGCCGATCGGCTCCCATACGAGCGCCGCCCAGCCCGAGCCCATGATCGTCGCGGCGACCTCGTTCATCTGTTTCCTGAACACCTTGAAGGAGCCCAGATCGTGCTCGATCGCGTCCGCCAGCAATCCGTCGGGTTCTCCCCCACCCTTCTCGACCATGTTCTGCCAGAAGATCGAGTGGAGGATGTGGCCCGAGAGGTTGAAGGCGAGCGCCTTCTCCAAAGCTACCAGCCGCGTGAAGTCCTCCTTCGCACGGGCCTCGTCCAAGCGCTCAAGCACGCTGTTGGCGTTCTTCACATAGGCGGCGTGGTGCTGCCCATGGTGAAGCTCCATGATCCTGGCCGAGATGTGCGGCTCGAGATCACCATAGTCATACGGGAGATCGGGAAGGACGTAGTGTGGCATGACGGTTCTCCATTTCTGCGGGGGAAAGAGCGTTGGCACTCCGAGCCTAGTCCCCGGATTGGTCCACTTCAATGCCTGGGCATCAAGCATCCGATCGTTTCTCGCGCTTCTCAGGCGCCGGGGCGAGGCGACACCAGCCGTCGCCTGATCTGCTGATGTCTGGCCTCGTTGAGGACCGTGCCTGTCAGGCCGTTCTCCCGGATATACCGTCTGAGGATGTCGATACGATCCTGCGCCATCGGGTGGGTGCGGAGCCAGGCGAGACCGGCCGGAGCGCGGGCTTCGCCGGCTCCCAGCTTCTCGAAGAAGGTGATCATCGCGCGCGGGTCATAGCGTGTGCGGCTGGCATACCGCGCTCCGTACTCGTCGGCCTCGATCTCCTCGCTGCGACCGTGGGCCCGCAGGAAGCCCGTGGCTGCGATCGACGTCGCGAGCTCCTGAGTGAGGGATGGGTTCTTCCCCAGGGCCATGGACGCAAGCGCCTGAAGTCCGTAGGCGTTCACCATGGCCCGCTCGATGTGACGGCCAACGATGTGGCCGGTCTCGTGCGCAAGCACGCCGGCCACCTCGGCTTCGTTCTCCGCCGCGACCAGCAAGCCGGTGTAGACGTAAATGTGGCCCCCGGGCGTGGCGAACGCGTTGACGGTCTTCGGGTCCTCGATCACGTGGACGTGATAGTCCATTCCGGGACGGTCACTTTTCGCGATAGAGAAGATCCCGCCCGAGATGTTGCTGACGTAGCCGTTGATCGTGCCATCAGTTGCGTAGCGGACACCTTTGGCGTCTAGCTCCGCATGAACCTGCTCGCCGATCTGACGGCTCTGTTCGTCGGACACGATCGCCTGTGCCAGGGTCGTCTCGGCCTGGACGCGCTGTTGAGTGGAACAAGCAGACTCCGCAAGCGTCGCCACCGACAGGATTGTAAGGACGTCCAATGAGAGTCGCATGGGATGCAGCCCTTTCGTCCGGTGTAGTACTGATTTACATGATCTCGTGCCCGCTCCCGCGCGGCGGCGTGCGGCCACCTTCACGGGGAATGATAGATGAGATCCTCACCTTCGCGAGGGCGACGCGGCTGCGGCGAGACGAATGCGGAGATGCAGTACACAATTTCCATCTCACTGCGGCCGGACTCCCGCTCGATGAAGTAGAGACCGATCGTGGTGCCGGGCGCCAGCATCATCGCGGGAAGCTGACCCCAGATTAAGAGCATCTTCCACACACGGGCTCGCTGATCGTCGAGCACACCGTCCATCACACCGAGACTGTGAGCGTCGAATCGACGCTGGAAGTCTCGCGCCGTGGTAGGGTCCGGAACCCGTCAGGCTCCCACCAGGTTCCTGAAGGCTTCGGAATTTTGCAGCGAGGCGATATCCTCGATGCACGTGCCGCCGGCGAAGATGTTGTATGCGTGCGTCAGCAGATGATCCGACTCGAAGTACGGCAGGTGCAGGTTGAGCAGCGTGAGCTTGCGGTCGATGGCGTCGGGCAGGCCCAGACCGTGGACGAGTTTGTGAGCCAGCGCGAGACCCCCATAAGGGATGACCCGGCCACGCTTCTCGACCTCGAGCCGAACCCGGCGGGTGCGAAAGACAGCACGGCCGCCTGCCGGGAAAGGAAGTGAAGCCGATTGCGGTTGGCTCCGGCGCGGACGAACAACTTGACGACGGCGGCGGTGAGGAGTACCGTGAGCTTGCACTTGAACGCCTCCTTCCTGAGTAACGTCGCGTGACCTGACATCCGCAACGTAACACAGGCCGGAGGCGTTTTCCGTCAGGATCGTGAAACAAGATCGTCTCGCACTTCGCTTAATCTGGGGATAGCATCGCGGCTGTATGGACTTGCTGAGCGCCGCCCGCGGCGATCGAGGCACCGTCAGGATCGTGGGCGTCGCCTTCGCGGCCGCCCTCGCGCTCCGGCTGCTCTGCCTGTGGGAGCTGCATCGATCCGGGCTGTGGAACTACCTGCGCCTCGATCCACTCTATTATCACGACTGGGCAGTCCGCATCGCTCGCGGCGATGTCCTCGGCACCTCCACGTTCGAGATGACGCCGCTGTACGCCTACCTCCTGGCCCTGGTCTTCAAGCTGTTCGGCTACGGACTGCTCGTCCCCAGGCTCCTGCAGGCGCTGGCGGGCGCCGGCACCTGTGCGATCGTGGCCTGGCTCGGATGCCGGACCTTCGGCCGGGCCGAGGGAATCATCGCCGGGATGATCGCGCTGACGTACGCTCCGTCCCTCTTTCACGAGTCGCAGATCATGAAGACGGTGCTCACGATGGCGCTGTCCACCGCCACGGCCGCCGTGCTCTACGTCTCCTGTGGAGCGCGGGCGAGGGCGCTGGCGCTGGGAGGGGCGCTGCTGGGCGCCGCCGCCCTGGCGCAGGAGAACATCACGGTGTCGCTTCCGTTGCTGGCCGCATGGATCGCCTGGAGGGCGCCGCGCGACCGGAGGCTCTCCTGCGTCTGCGCGCTCCTCGCGGGGTTCGCGTGCGTGGTGGCTCCCGTCACGATCAGGAACCGGATTGTCTCGGGCGAATTCGTCCTGATCACGTCCGGCGGCGGGGAGGTCTTCTACACGGGCAACAACGAGTACGCCTCGGGGCACTACCGTCCTCCCCCCTTCGTGCGTCCCGATCCATTCTTCGAGCACGAGGACTTCCGCGCCGAAGCGGCGCGCAGACTGGCCCGGCCGGTCACGCGCCGCGAGTCCGACGC
>JAWPNA010000084.1:0-4018 GCA_045402695.1 Acidobacteriota bacterium | reverse complement strand
CGAGAACCTGGCGGCCATCACCACCAAGCTGAACGAGGGGGAGGGGACCCTCGGGGGAATGATCAACGACCCCGAGCTGTACGAGGACATCAAGGACGTCGTGCGCGGCGTCAAGGACAGCAAGTTCCTGTCGTGGCTCATCCGGCACTACAGGGAGAAGGGTGAGAAGGAGAAGGTCAAGGAGGAGGGCGGCAAGAAGGCGACGGAGGTCCCGGCCCCCAAGGGAGGGATGTGAATGGCGGGCGAGGATCTGCGCTCCAGGATCCGCGGGCGCAAGGCGCGCGTCGGGATCATCGGCATGGGATACGTGGGGCTGCCGCTCGCGGTGGAGTTCGCCCGCGCGGGGTTCAAGGTGGACGGCATCGATCCGGACGCGGGCAAGATGCGCTCGATCAACGCGGGACGCTCCTACATCGCCGATGTCTCCGACGGCGAGGTGGCCGCGCTGGTCTCATCCGGAGCGCTGGCGGGCACGTGCGACTTCAAGGTCCTCAAGAAGATCGACTGCGTCATCATCTGCGTGCCCACCCCTCTGCGCAAGACCCGTGATCCGGACATCTCCTATGTCCTCTCTGCGCTGGAGGAGGTGGCGAAGCGTCTGCACCGGGGAATGCTGGTGGTCCTCGAAAGCACGACCTACCCGGGAACCACCGAGGAGATCCTGCTGCCGCGGCTGGTGGAAACCGGCCTGAAGGCGGGCGCGGACTTCTTTCTGGCATTCTCGCCCGAGCGAGTGGACCCCGGAAACCAGGTGTGGCGCACGCGCAACACGCCGAAGGTTGTGGGCGGCATCACGCCCGCCTGCGGGAAGATGGCGACGCTGCTGTATGGGCAGGTCGTGGAGACGGTGGTGCCGGTCTCCTCGGCGAAGGCCGCGGAGATGATCAAGCTGCTGGAGAACACGTTCCGGAGCGTCAACATCGGGCTGGTGAACGAGATCGCCCTGATCTGCGATCGGCTGGGGCTGGAGGTGTGGGAGGTGATCGACGGGGCCGCGACCAAGCCGTTTGGCTTCATGCCCTTCTACCCCGGGCCGGGACTGGGCGGGCACTGCATCCCGATCGACCCGCACTACTTGTCGTGGAAGCTGCGCACCCTGGACTACCAGGCGCGCTTCATCGAGCTGGCCGCCGAGGTCAATGGCTCGATGCCGCACCATGTGCTCTCCAAGATCGTGGATGCGCTCAACGCCCAGAAGAAAGCGGTGTCGGCCTCCCGCGTGCTGGTGATGGGCGTGGCCTACAAGCGCGACACGTCCGACACCCGCGAGTCGCCGTCTCTGGACATCATGAGGCTGCTCAATGAGCGCGGCGCGAAGGTGGACTACCATGACCCGTACGTGCCGGCCCTGCCCGCGGGGGTGGCGGGCCCGGCCCGCAGGTCGGTGCCGATGACCTCCGCGAGGATCTCGCGCTACGACTGCGCCGTCATCGTGACCGATCATGCCTGCATCGACTACCAGAAGCTGGTGGACCACAGCCGCAGCGTGGTGGATACGCGCAACGCCACGCGCCAAGTGCGCCGCGGGAACGGAAGGGTGACCAAACTCTGATGGGCGCGTTCCTGGTGACGGGCGGGGCCGGGTTCATCGGCTCGCACCTCGTGGAGCGGCTGGCGGCACGGGGTGACACCGTGGTGGCGCTCGACAATTTCGATCCGTACTACGATCCGGCGGTCAAGAGGCACAACCTGCGCGCGGTGGCGCGGGAGCATGGGCCGGGCCGCTTCACCCTGGTGGAAGGCGACATCCGCGATGCGGCGGGGCTCGACGCGTTGTTCGCCGGCCACCGTTTCGATGCGGTGGTGCACCTCGCGGCGCGCGCCGGGGTGAGGCCCTCGATAGCGGACCCGCTGCTGTACGCTGACGTCAACGTGAGCGGCACCACGCAGCTCCTCGAGGCGTGCCGCCGGCACGGCGTCGGGCGGTTCCTGTTTGGCTCGTCCTCGTCGGTGTACGGCGACTCCACGGCGGTACCCTTCTCCGAGGAGGCCCGCGTGGATCGGCCGGTGTCCCCGTACGCCGCGACCAAGGTGGCGGGCGAGCTGCAGGCGTTCACCTACCACCATCTGTTCAGGATGGAGATCTCCTGCCTGAGGTTCTTCACCGTGTACGGCCCGCGCCAGCGGCCGGAGATGGCGATCCACAAGTTCGCGCGCCACATCATGGAGGGCCGGCCGCTGCCCCGATTCGGTGACGGTCGCACGGAGCGGGACTACACCTACATTGACGACATCATGGACGGCGTCATCAAGGCCCTCGATCGGGTCAAGGGGTACGCCATCTACAACCTCGGCGAATCGCGCCGAGTGAGCCTCGCCCATCTCATCGAGCTGCTGGAGAAGGAGATCGGCAAGCGCGCCGTGGTGGAGACGCTGCCGGAGCAGCCGGGTGACGTGAAGTTGACCTGCGCCGACATCACGCGCGCCCGCCGGGACCTGGGCTACGACCCTCGCGTGCCGATCGAGGAAGGGATCCGCCGCTTCGTGGCCTGGCTCAAGGCCGGGGGGACGGCCGCGTGAAGCTGTCCGTGGTGATGCCCGTCTACAACGAGCGCCGGTTCATCGCACCCATCATCGAGCGTGTGCTGGCGGTGAAGCTCGAAAACCTGGATCGCGAGCTGATCGTGGTGGACGACTGCTCCAAGGACGGCACGCGGGACGTCCTGAAGGGACTCTCCCTGCCGGACGTGAGAATCTTTTTTCACGAGCAGAACCGCGGCAAGGGGGCGGCCCTTCGTACGGGGTTCGAGCAGGCATCCGGCGATCTCATCCTGATCCAGGACGCCGACCTGGAATACAATCCCGCGGAATATCCGCACCTCATCAAACCGATCCTGGACGGGCACGCGGACGTCGTCTTCGGGTCGCGCTTTCTGGGGGGGACCCACCGGGCCCACCTCTTCTGGCACATGGTGGGCAACCGCTTCCTGACGCTGCTGTCCAACATGATGTCGAACCTGAACCTCACCGACATGGAGACCTGCTACAAGGTCTTCAAGCGCGAGGTGCTGAAGGGGATGACGTTGCGGTCGGACCGGTTTGGCTTCGAGCCGGAGTTCACGCTGAAGGTGGCCAGGGGAGGATGGCGCGTGTACGAAGTCCCGATCTCGTATCATGGGCGGGACTACAGGGAGGGGAAGAAGATCGGCTGGAAGGACGGCGTGAGCGCCATCTGCACCATCATCAAGTACCGATTCATGGATTGAGGCCCAATGAACATTGCGGTCATCGGAACGGGATACGTCGGGCTGGTCACCGGGGCCTGCTTCTCCGAGCTGGGCGTGCACGTGACCTGCATCGACAAGGACAAGGCCAAGATCAGCGGCCTCCTCAAGGGGGCCATGCCGATCTACGAGCCCGGCTTTGAGGAGCTCGTCGAGAAGAACGTCAAGCAGAAGCGGCTCGTCTTCACCACCGATCTCGGCGAGGCGGTTGAGAGATCGCTGGTCGTCTTCATCGCCGTGGGCACGCCGCAGGACGCCGACGGCAGCGCGGATCTCACCTTCGTCAAGGAGGTGGCGTCGGCCATCGCGAGGACGCTGCGCGAGTACAAGGTCATCGTGACCAAGAGCACGGTGCCGATGGGAACGGGCGCCCTGCTGCGGAAGATCATCGAGGAGAACAGACCGTCGCCCGTGCCGTTCTCGGTGGCCTCCAACCCGGAGTTCCTGCGCGAGGGATCGGCCGTGGAGGACTTCATGCGGCCGAACCGTGTGGTGATCGGCACCGAGGACTCGCAGGCGGCAGCGATCCTGCGGGATCTCTACCGGCCCCTGTACCTCATCGAGGCCCCGTTCCTGATCACCGACGTCGTGACGGCGGAGATGATCAAGTACGCGAGCAACGCCTTCCTCGCGACGAAAATCTCCTTCATCAACGAGATGGCGCGTCTGTGCGATCTGTTGGGGGCCGACGTGCACGACGTGGCCAAGGGGATGGGGCTCGATAACCGGATCGGCCGGAAGTTTCTGCACCCGGGACCCGGCTACGGGGGTTCGTGCTTCCCGAAGGACACGGC
>JAWPNA010000453.1:0-3039 GCA_045402695.1 Acidobacteriota bacterium | reverse complement strand
CACCACCTTTCTGGGGCAGCGGCCCGCGCCTCGGAACCAGTGCTCTGCGGCACGTCGGGCTCTCCCCCGCTCTGCCGACGTGGCGTATGATGGCGCCCGATCGCGCCGCGCCGCGCCGCGCCGCTCTGTCGGGGCAGCGTGATGAGAGCCGGGACGGAGGCGTTTTGTGGCATGGTTCGACGACGGTGCAACGCGTGTCTACTACGAGGAAGCAGGCGCGGGTGATCCCCTGCTGCTCCTGCCGGGCTGGGGCGGCACGATCGATGAATTGGCGCCGGTGCGGGCGGCGCTGGCGCCGAGGTTCCGGGTAATCGCCGCCGACGTGCCCGGGTCAGGCACGTCCGGCCCGCAGCCGCGGACCTACACGCCCACCTACTACCTGGCTGCGCTCGGCGCGTTGCCGGCGCACCTGGTCGGCTGCAGTTAGACGAGTTGACCTAAGTGGAAGAGGGCGATCGTTATCGCTCGGTCGGCGCGCGGATGCGCGCGTCGGCGCGCTGGAACGTCCCGCCCCCAGCGTCTGATCTGCTTGCGTCACGGTGCTGCCAGTCCTTTGGTACCGACATGACGGTCGAGTGGACTGGAACGGTCCGGCCCTGCGTCCGCTGGCACCACGCGGCCAGAGCCCGAGACTGGTCAGAGACGCCTCGCTCACCACGAGGCCAGTCCGGGAGGTTCCCGCCATGCCCCAGCCCACCCTCTTTGACGCCATCGGCGGCGACGCCGCCATCGCCGCCGCCGTCGAGGAGTTCTACGGCCGCGTCTTGGCCGATGCGTCGCTCGTCCCCTTGTTCGCGGACACGGACGTGCCGCGCCTCAAGGCGCACCAGCGCGCGTTTCTCACCCTCGTGCTGCGCGGCTCCGGCACCTACAACGGCCGCACGATGCGCGCCGCCCACGCCGGGCGCGGGATCACCGATGCCCACTTTGACCGGGTCGCCACCCACCTCGCCGAGACGCTGGCCGCGCTGCGTGTCCCCGCCGACCTGATCGAGCAGATCCTCGGCGGTGTCGCCCCGCTGCGGACCGAGATTGTCGACGCCCCCGCTGGACGACTCGCCGCGTGAGGCGACCGCCCCTCGCCTGGGCAGCCAGGCGTACGCTGCACGGTCACCTCGACGTGCGCGAACTGATCATCGTCATCCGCCGACCACCCATCGAGCCGCCCCGGACTCTCCAGATCGCGCTGACGCTGACGCTCGTGCTCTGCGCCGGCGTCCTCCTCGCGGTGGTCGCATACCGGTCTGCCGACAGCACCAGCGGCCACGAGCAGGACACGGACACGGACACGGGCGCGCCGTTCAGCGACGAAGAGCGCCGGCGACTCCACACGCTCCGAGAGGCCCGTCAGTGGCGACGGAGCGCCGCATAACCCCCGGTCGACACTATCGAAACAGTGCGATCGCGGCGGCGGGACCGAGCTAGGCCTCGATGATGTCGGCCTCGAGAGTGTCGAGGAAGCCGAGCACCTCGTCCCGCTCCCGCTCGCCCACGCCGAACTGGTTCAGCATCGCGCGGGTATGGCTGAGGAACACCTCCCAGTCGCTCCGGGAGATGCCCATGCCGGCGTGCGAGGTCTTCATGTCCCGCCCGGTGTAGTCGGCGGGGCCGCCGGCGGCTTCGGTGAGGAAGTCGACGATCAGCTGGCGGGCGCGGCGGCGGTTATCATGGCTCGCCCCCTTCCAGTAGCCGCCCAGTTGTGGGTCGGCCTGCAACCGCGCGAGCAGGTCGTCGCTGGCGGCGCACACGGCATCATACCCGCCCAGGCGGGCGTAGAGGCTGTCGTCGGTCGCCGTCGTGCTCGGCTCGGTCGTGGGGCTGGTCATGGTGCTCCTCCCGTCGCCGGCGCCTCCGGGCGCGCGTCCCGGCTGGCCGCTCGACCGCTGGACGATAGACCGCCGCTCGCAGGTTGTCAAGGTCGGGACCAACCCAATCACGCCGCGCCGACGCGGCGGCCACGCGACGGACGTGGAACCGGGCGATCGCGCTCCACGCACAAACGCCGCGGGACTGAGTGACACCGCGGCGCAGTCTGAACAAATGATAATAGCTCTTATCTGTAACTATTATACCAGATAGCCGAGAACCCTGGCTGGGTTGAGAGGACGCGGGCGCACCAGCCTGGCCCGGCGCGAGGGAGACCCGCGTCACGCACGCGCCGGGCTCGACAGCCCGGCGCCCATCGAGCCAGGGTTACGGCCCCCGATAGATGCGGGTCTCGGGCTTGAACACCGCCCACGCGAACCAGAAGTGATTGCCGGCCACGCGCGGCTCCAACCGCACCCCCGTGAGCGGGCCGCTCACGGCCCGTCCGAGCAATGACCAACGGCTCCCCGTTTCGCCATCCACGAAGCTGTCCCGTTCGGCGCGGAAGGTCAGGCGGCGACCGTTCACGACCGGGTCGAAGACCGTCGCCGAGCCGATGTCGCGCCCGTCGGCGATCTGCCGGTCGTCCAGCGCCGAGACTGTGCCCTTCTGCCAGAACACGACGATCGGCGTGCCGCCCACACTGTCGTTGACCACGCGGAGCTTCACCAGCGCGGAGAATGGGTAGGCCGCGTCCTCGGCGCCCAGGGAGACCGTGACGACCCGCTCCTTCGGCGGGAGACGGCCGTCCGGCTTGTCCTTGAAGAGGAAGGGCGTCGAGTCGACGTCGTCGTACCCCGCGTAGGGGTTATTCCCGTAGTCACGGGCGAAACCCGTCTCGCGCGACAGGACGCGGCCGGCCGGATAGGTCGCCTTGAACTCGTCCCACGACACGATCGCGGCGGGCAGGAAGGTGAGGCGCTTGCCCGTCAGCTCCCCCACGATCGCCTCGCCCGTGACCTGTTGCCACCACGATTCCGTTTCCCGGTCGTACATCACGAGGTCCGAGTGTCGGAGGTTGCCGGTCGTGCCGAAGTCGAGCACGCGCCCATCGAGGCGGCGGTCGAAGGCGATGGCGGTGTTGCACAAAGGGCAAAAGGTCACGACGACCGGCGCGCCGCCGACGACATCGTTCACGATCTCGTGCCAAATGAGGATCTGGATCGGGTACGC
>JAWPNA010000478.1:0-17746 GCA_045402695.1 Acidobacteriota bacterium | reverse complement strand
AGACCCCGCTCATGACCGTCTGCCCGATCTCCACGTTCTTCTTGATGACGTAACC
Organism: Acidobacteriota bacterium; assembly: GCA_045402695.1. GTDB lineage: Bacteria > Acidobacteriota > Polarisedimenticolia > JACPZX01 > DASXTC01 > JAWPNA01. Next base: position 17,691 of record JAWPNA010000478.1, on the reverse strand, counting down.
GTCCATGGGCGAGTCCACGTTCACCGACCGGCCGGTGGAGATCGGCTTGTCCAGCGGGATGCCGCTGTCCACGACGATCCTGAATTCCCGTTGTGCCTGGTTGTAGCGCTCCAGCGCCGTGTCGAAGCGCTTCTTGATCTCGCGGAAGTCCTGCTCGGAGAGGTAACCCTCGTCCATGAGCGATTGGTTGGTTTCGATGTCCTTCCTCGCCTTCTCCAGATCGATCTCGGTGACGGTCACCTCCGACTTCACGGCGGAGAGCGTCTTGGCCTGATTGACGTCCGGCTCCACCCGCGCCAAGGTCTGGCCCGCGCGCACCCGGTCGCCCTCGCGCACTAGGATCTCCCTGACGGTGCCCGACAATGTGGACTTGACGTCAACCTTCACCACCGGCTCGATGGTGCCCACCTCGCTCACCGCGATCTGCACATCGGCGATATCCGCTTTGCCGATCCTCAGATCGAGATCGTCAGCACCGAGGCCCTTGCGATCGCGCGCGAACAGCGATTGCCTGTACGAGACGGCCAGAACAACGGCGACGAGCACCAGCACCGAGACGACTCCAATCACCCAGCGCCGCTTCGAGGTTCTCGACATGATGGTCCCGCTCCTCAGAGTCCTCCCCTCCCGATGGACGTGCTGATATCCTTATACGTGCCGGTGTGGGATGGGGATTCAGGGTAGCATGACCTCCGGCTTTCGCCAAGATTGACGCGGCATTCGCCGCCTCGTGAGGTCTCGTCATGAATGCAGGCACCGTCCCCGCCCGGCTGTCACTCGCCCATCTCCCCACGCCTCTCGAGCGCGCGCGCCGGTTCTCGGCCGAGATGGGGGCCGCTGACATCTGGATCAAGCGAGACGACTGCACCGGCCTCGGCTTCGGGGGCAGCAAGGCGCGCAAGCTGGAGTACTTGATGGCGGCGGCGCGACAGGAGGGGGCCGACACCATCGTCACCTTCGGGGGCGTGCAGTCCAACCACACGCGCATGAGCGCGGCGGCCGCGCGGCGGCTCGGGATGGAGTGCCACCTGATCATCGCCGGGTCCCCTCCCGCGGAGGCCAGGGGCAACCTCCTGCTGAGCCGCGTGCTGGGCGCCACGATTACGTTCCTCTCGCTCACCCCGCAGGAGTTGACCGCCCGGCGGGTACAGGAGGCGTTCGCCGCCGCCGAGGAACAGCTCATGTCGGATGGACGGCGTCCCTACCTGATCGGCCCGGGCGGCAGCACCCCGCTCGGCGCTCTGGGGTACCGCGACGCCTTCGATGAGATGATGGAGCAGGCGGATGCGGCCGGACTGACGGTTGCGCACGTGGTCGTCTCCTTCGGCACCGGCGGGACGCTTGCGGGCCTGCTCCTGGGCAACCTCCTGGCCGGTCGGCCGGTGTCCGTGACGGGGATCTCGGCGGCGCCGCCCGGGATGCCCGAAGGCCTGGGCGTGCCTCCGATCGATCATCTCGTGACGGGGGCCGCCTTCCTCCTGGGGCGCGAAATCGTTCTGCGCGACGGCGACGTGCGCGTCCGGTACTCCGATGCGGGCCGCGCGTACGGGGCGCCGACGGCGGAGGGGATGGAGGCGATCAGGGCGCTGGCGCGCTCCGAGGGGATCTTCCTCGACCCGGTCTACACAGGAAAGGCGATGGCCGGGCTGCTCGGCATGTGCCGCCGGAAGGAGATCCTCCCGGACGAGACGGTCGTCTTCTTTCACACCGGCGGGACCCCGGCATTGTTCGCCTACGGAGGTCTTCTCGCGACATGAGGAGATGGCGGAGTCGCACGCGCCCTTGACATTTGTACGGGCTCGGTTCAAGGTAACCGAGTCATCAGGTGAAGCGGAACACGATGAAGATCACGATGGGCACGCGGGGTCCGCACGACGATTTCTATTGCCACAAGTTCGAGGTCTGGTACCGTGTGGACGACTGCGTCTTCCGCGGCACGCACAAGACCTTCCCGGGATGCGTGGACTGCTTTCAGGGCCGCCTCAACATGAGAAGCGTCGAGAAGGGGATTCGGCCTCCTGCCTTCCTGGGCCCCGACCCCCCCGCCGGCGCCGCCGACCCCCACGCCCCAGACACCCAGCGCACCGGCACGGATCCCGCCTCCGGCGGTGCGATGATCCAGAGGTTCACCCGGTAGTTGACCATCGACTGGATCTTCTTCGACGCCGGCAACACGCTCATCGGGTTGAACTACTCGCTGGTCGTCCGGGCGCTCTCTGCCCATGGCTTCGGCGTGGACGAGATCCATCTGCGCCGCGCCGAGCTGACGGCGCGCAGGGATCTCGACCGCGCCATCCTCGAGAGATGGAAGCAAGGGCTGCTGCCCCGGACGGGATGGGTGGAGGCGAGGGTCTGGCGCAACTTCTGGCGGCAGGTGCTGGAGCTCTGCGGGGCAAGCCCGGTCGACAGCGAGACACTCGTGGAGGTGGTCCTCACTGTGACCCGGCCCGCCTCCTCATGGGACCGGGTCGCTTCCTCCACCGTGCCGCTGCTCGAGGATCTCACACAGCGCGGATACCGGCTCGGCATCATCTCCAACTCCAACGGGACGCTCCTGCATCAACTGGAGCAGCTCGGCCTGGCGGGCAGGTTCGACGTCATCATCGATTCGGCCCATGCCGGTGTTGAGAAGCCCCATCCCGAGATCTTCAACCTCGCGCTGCAGAAGGCTGGAGGCGTGGACCCTGGTCGCGCGCTCTACGTCGGCGATGTCTACACCATCGATGTCCTGGGAGCCGCCAGTGCCGGCATGCACGCGGCGCTGTTCGATCCGTATGGGCAGTGGGGACCCGCGGTGCGGCCGGCCGGGGCGCCCGACTGCCGCGCAATAGCGGATCTGGCGGAACTCTCCACGATGCTTGAGTGAGCGGAAGGCGCGATCCGATCAGAACCTGATTTCGACGCCGGCGGAAACCCACCGATTCTGTCCGGAGTCTTCCACCCCCAGGCCGAGCGTGCCGCGCATGCGTGCCCCCAGGGCGCGGCTCAGCGTGGCTCTCACGCCGGGATCGCGCAGCGGCAGCTCGACGCGAGTCCGGATGCCACCGGGCAACGTTGCGCGCGCCTCTATGCGTGGATTGCCGAGGGCGACCAGGCCGAAGCTGGCGGCCACACCTGGAACCTCGTGATCGCTCCTGCCGGAGTGCAGGCCCACTCCACCGCCGGTCCGGACGTCGAGACGGATCCCGTCAACGTAGTCGCGCGCGGTGCGCAGACTCCCGGCGTCCTCGATCAGATCCTCCGCGATGCGCGAGACGAGGCGGCCGTTGGCCCCTTCGAAGATCTTCTCCGCCTTCCGCTGGACCCGTCGCGCGGGACATCCCTCGTCGTCCACGGCATCGTTCCACAGAATCGAAGGATCCCTGTCAAGCAGCCTCCGTGTCTCGCGCTCGAGCGCCTGGCGGTACCTGTCCAGCAACGGCAGGCCGGAAAGCCGCGGATCGGGCACTGGCGTGATCAGGCCGGCCGTGGTCCCGTGCAGACGAAGCGAGCCATCCGCAAGGCCCTTCTCCGCCTGCGCCCCGCCCGAGATGTCGTGACGGAAGAAGATCGGGGACGAGGAGAAAGAGGCAAACACCCGGGCGCCGCCAGCCTCGATCCCCGCGGAGGCCCTTGATGCCAGTTCCGCGTCGGCGGCCAGGCAGATCCCGGAGGGCATGGGTGACAGGAGAGCCAGGCAGAGGATGGCCGCGCTGGGGAAAACGCCAAGTCTGGGATTGACTCTGGCCTGCAAGGTAGACCGCGCGTCAGGCATCGCAAGTCGGCCGTGCCGGGCCGGTATCGGGGGTGCAGCGAGGGGTTTGCAGCCGGGGGAAAGGTACGGTGGGGCCTCCCTCCAGTCAAGGGCTACCGGCGGCATGGCGCGCGGTCATCGGGAGTGATGGAAGTGGCGGTTCTGTCGCCCGCGTTGCGCTTGTTCGCTTGGTTGTGGCCGTCCCTTCTTCCGACGTGGGCCCGACCGCGTCACCACCCTATGCCCGCCCGGGGATCGGTCGGATTGAGGCGGTCGAACTCCTCCAGCATCCCGCGCGACGCGGCGTCGATGCTGCGGGGCGTCACGATCTGCAGGACGACGATCTGATCTCCCCTTTTTCCACCCGGAGGCGCGTGGACCCCTCGTTCCTTCAATCGCAGCCTTTGGCCGCTGCTGCTCGAAGCGGGCACCGTCAGCTTGACGGGACCATCTATCGTGGGCACGGTGATCTGCGTGCCCAGGGCCGCCTCCGCGATGTTGAGCGGAAGATCGAGGAGGATGTCTCTCCCTTCGCGCCTGAAGTAGCGGTGAGGCGCGACCCTCAGGATCACGTACAGGTCGCCGGGCGGGCCGCCTCGAGCTCCCACCTCTCCCTTGCCGGTGACGCGCATCCGCGAGCCATCCTCGGCGCCGGGAGGGATCCTGACCTGGAGCTTGTCTTCGCGCATGATGGCGCCGGCGCCCGAGCAGTTGCCGCACGCCTCGCCTCGGGAGCGGCTCCCTCCTTTTCTGATCAATCCTGCCCCGCCGCACACCTCGCACGTGACGGTGCGCGCCAGCGCGATTCCGACCGTCGTGCCCCTCACGGCCTCCTCGAAGGTCAGCGTCGCTTCATACTGGAGATCGGCGCCGGCGCCCCGGGATCGCGATCGTGCCCTCGCGCCCGCCCCCCGCGCGCCATCCGCCGTGCGCGCGCCTCCCATCGCGCCGAACAGATCACCGAAGATCCCGCCCAGGTCGCCCGTGCTGGAGAACTCGAAGACGCTGAAAGGATCGCCCGCGCCGGTCGCTCCGCGAGCGCCCTCGCCGTGCCCCCTGGGCCCCCCGGCCCTGAAGACTGATTCGAAATCGACGTCGCCCGCCTCCCACCTGCGGCGCTTCTCTGGATCCGTGAGGACATCGTGAGCTTCGCTGATCTCCTTGAACCTCTCCTCCGCACGCTTGTTGTCTGGATTGAGGTCGGGATGGTACTTCTTCGCGAGCTTCTTGTAGGCTGATTTGATTTCCTTCTGCGAGGCGGACGGCTTCACGCCGAGGATGGCGAAGTAGTCTTTTTTCATGGCGAGGTGGTGGGACCCGTTTGCTGTGAGGAACGTCGCTCGCGGATCATAGGACGCGCCGTTTCCGGCCGTCAAGCAAGTCGGCGGACCCGCTCGCCGCGCGCCAAGTATGCTACGCTCTTGCTCCTTCTCAGACGGGAGATTCACGTGCACCGAGAAACGATCCGGCGCGTCCCCGCGCTAGCGGTCCTCTCCATCGCGTCGCTCTTGGGTCTGTTCCCCGCCCCGGGAGGCGCCTTCCCGCAGGATCCCGCCGGCGGCGTCATTGGATCCGCGGCCGGCGACGAGCCCGCGCGGCGCCCGCCCTCCCAGCTTCCCGAGGACGACCCTGGTTTCATCTCCGTGATGGAAAGGGTCGAAGAGCGCGCGGGTCTTTACCGCAAGTACGCTCTGGGCTTCACATGCCGCGAGACCGTGCGAGCCAGCCGTTACGACGTCAACGCGGAGAGCTACAAGAAGAACCAGAGGACGGTGTACGACTACCTGTTCGAGGAAAAGCAGGGCGGGGGCCTTCGCGAAGTGCGCGAGGAAGTGATCGAGACGAAGGCCGGCGTCAAGCACAAGAGCACCGACTTCGAGGCGCCGGTGCCGCCGGCCTACTCCTGGGCCACTCTGTTCGGTCCGGAGAATCGAGGCAAGTTCCACTTCCGCCCCGCCGGGCAGATCGTGAAAGCGTACCGGCTCCTTGTGCTCGTCGACTTCGTCGGGATCTCGCCCAATCCAGGTGGCGGCGACATCGCCGGGTGGAGCGGGCAGGTGGCGCTCGACTCGCGCTCGCTGAACCTCTGGTCGGTGGAAGCACAGCCCAGCGGTCAGGAGCAGAGGCTTCAGGCAGAGATCCGGAGGTACCAGAAGGCATTCGCCATTGCCGGCGTGCCGCTCGCCTCGCGCCCTCACGGATGGAAGCTCTCGGTGACCTTCGGGATGGATCTCAACGGGCTGTCGTACCCGACCGAGCAGTCGCTCAGCATGACCTCGCTGTCCTCTGGGGGAAAGATGAACCTCGACAGCAAAACGGTCTTCCGCTACGAGGAGTACCGCTTCTTCAAGGTGGCCACTGAAGAGGAACTCAAGCGGACGGGAGACACCCCGCCGCCGTGACGTTTCAGCCGGCCGGTCCGATGAGCGCCTCGAAGGCCGCCCCGACCTGTTCCGGACTCCCCAGGAGCACCACCGAGTCTCCGGCGTGAAGCCTCGCGTCGAAGGACGGAGCGGACAGGACCTCCGTGTTCCGTAGCACCGCGAGCACCGCGGCGCCCGTGGACCTGAGCAGATCCAGTTCGAGAAGCGACCGACCCACCGCGGGGCACTCCGCCGGGATCGTGCATAGCATGACCTGAGATGACGGAAAGTGTTTCCTGAGGTCCGAGAGCCCCACCTCCGCCGCCGGACCCACGGGAACGGAGGCCGGCCGGCCCCCGCGAAAGAGTCCGTAGCGTTCCGCCCGAATCCTCCGCGCGTGCTTCACAAGCGTCTCTCTCGGCACGCCGTACTGCTCCAGCACGCGCGAGAAAACCTCCACGGAGGTCTCCACCTCCTCCGGAATGACCCCATCGGCGCCCAGCGCGTACAACTCGTCCACCTCGGAGAGGTACCGCGTGCGCACGAGGACGTGAAGACCCGGGAAGCTCCTGCTCGCCACGGCCGCCGCCCGGCGGGTCAAGACCGGGTCGGAGATGGCCAGCACGAGCACGCGCGCCTCGGCGGCCCCGAGTCGCTCGAGGATGCCGTGAGAGGACGCGTCGCCGTACACGATGTTCTCTCCCTCCGCGCGCGCCTGCCGCACGGTCAGTGGGTTCATGTCCAGCACCACGTACGGGATCTCGATCTCCTTCAGGACCCGGGCCAGGTTTCGGCCGTTGAATCCGTAGCCGACGATCACAACGTGATCCTGAAGCGGCGCGGCGGGCTGGACGGGCAATCTCAGATCCTTCGCGGGGCGCCACCAGCCGTTCTCCTCCCACCGGCGCACCATGCCCAGGAGCGGCGGCGAGGCGGCCAGCAGCAGCGGTGTCACGATCATGGTGATGACGGAGGCGGACAGGAAGATCTGGCCCGCGGCCTCCGGAATCAGATGAAAGCCCGAGCCGAAGCGCATCAACACGAAGGCGAACTCACCCACCTGCGCCAGAGCGAGGCCCACCTGCACGGCGACCGTGGGTCGCTGACCCGCCAGTAGCAGCAGGCCGCCGATCAGAATCGGCTTAAAGATGATGATCCCCATCACCGAGGCGAGCACTACGAACGGCTTCTCCAACAGCAGCCGCGGATCCATCAGCATTCCGACGGACACGAAGAAAAGGCTGCTGAGGCTGTCGCGGAACGGCACGACGTCGGCCAATGCCTGATGGCCGAACTCCGATTCGGAGATCACGAGCCCCGCCAGGAAGGCTCCCAGCGCCAGCGACAGTCCGGCCAGAGAGGTGATCCAGGCGGTGCCCAGGCAGATCAAAAAAATGCTGATGATGAACACCTCACGACTCTTCAACGCCGCGAGGCGGGCGAGCGCGCGTGGCACTCCCCACAGCGCCACCAGCAGGAAACCGCCCAGCACGGCCGCCGCCTGCAGCAGGGCCAGCGCGGGATCGACCAGTAGAGCGGCCCACGAGCCGCCGGCACCGGGCGCGCGCCCCGGCGTCAGATACGGGGTCATCAGCATCATCGGCACGACGAGAAGGTCCTGCAGGACGGCGACGCCGATCACCGTGCGGCCGTGCGGCGAATCGAGCTGCCCTCGATCCGCCAGCGCCTTCATGGGGATGACCGTGCTGCTCAGCACGACCAGGAACCCCAGGAAAATCCCCTGCCCGCGAGCCAGCCCCAGCGCAGGGGCCACGGCGCAGGCGAGCGCGGCGCTCACCAGCACGGGAAGCACGGCTCCGGTGAGCGCGGTGCCCCACAGGCGCCGCAGCGTGACGAGGGAGAACTCGATCCCGACCGTGAACAGGAGCATGATGACGCCGGCATCGGCCAGCACCTCGATTCGTGAAACGTCCGACACCAGGCTTAGTCCGTGGGGACCGAGCAGGATGCCCGTGATCAGGAACCCCGTGATGGAGGGCAGGCGCAGGCGGTGCAGGACCAGCACGACCAGCACCGAGACGCCGAAGATGACGATGAGGTCTCGGAGGAAATCGAGGCTGTGCATTCGCTGGATGTTATCTCGCGCGAGGGGCGGCCGGGAGCGCGGGGCTGTCAGTCGTTGAGAGCAGAGAGCACGTCGAGGGCCCTTTCCACCTTGCCGAAGGGCGCCGACACCTGCACTCCCTGGACGAGACCCTTCACCCGCGCGAGGGTCTCCCGCGCGATCAGGATCCCTTCCTCCTTGGACGCGCCCTCCGCCCTCTCCTCCGCCCGGCGCATCCGGTCCATGATCTCGTCGGGAACGTGCACGCCAGGAACCTCGTTGTTCATGAACTCGGCGTTGCGGAGAGATGCCAGCGGCCAGATCCCCGCGATGACGGGGATGCGGAACGGCTCGATCCGCTTCAGGAACGACTCGAGCTGCACTACGTCGAACACGGGCTGCGTGATGGCGAATTCCGCCCCCGCCTCGACCTTGTACTGGAACCGCCTCAGCTCGAACTCGAGGTCCACCGCGCCCGGATTCGCGCCGACGCCGACGTGGTAGCCGGTGGGTTGCCCGATGGGATTTCCGCCCAGGTCGAAGCCATGGTTGAGGCGCGTCACCATGTTGGTCAGACCTATGGCGTCCACGTCGAACACCGCGGTGGCGTCCGGGTAATCGCCAAGCTTGGGCGGGTCGCCCGTGATGATCAAGATGTTGTGCAGCCCCGCCGCGTAGGCGCCCAGCAGATCGGCCTGCATCCCCAGCAGGTTCCGGTCCCGGCAACAGTAATGCAGGATCGTCTCGATGCCGATCTCACGCTCCATCATCAGGGCGAGAAACATCGGTCCCATACGCGCAGAGGCCCGCGCTCCATCGGGGATGTTGATGGCGTCCACCCCATGCTCCTTGAGGAACCTGGCACCACCCATCACCTTTCCGGTGTCGATGCCGCGCGGCGGATTCAGCTCGACGGAGGTCACGAACTCCCCCGCGACAATCTTCGTGGCGAGGCGCGACTTCTGGGCGCGAGGCACCGGCACGACCTCGATCTTGCGCTCGGAGGGGATGAAGATCTCGGCCCGGCGCTGCGCCGGTCTCAGCATCCGCACCGACTTGATGATCGCCTTGAGGTGCTCGGGCGTGGTGCCGCAGCACCCTCCCACCAGCTTGGCGCCCGTCTGGATGAACCGCTTGGCGTAGGTGCCCATGTACTCGGGCGAGCAGAGATAGATGTTGCGCCCCTCGACATTGCGCGGCACACCGGCGTTGGGCTGCGCGATGAGCGGCTTCTCGGTGACCTTGGCCATCCGCTCCAGCGATGAGAGCATCACGTGCGGCCCCACGCTGCAGTTAACCCCGATGACTTCGGCGCCCCATTCTTCCAGCTTCGTCGTGAAGACCTCAGGGGCGGTGCCGTACAGGCTGCTGCCGTCTTCCTCGAGCGTCATCTGCGCGACGATGGGCAGACCGCAGACATCTCGCGCCGCGAGGATGGCCTGATGAATCTCGTTCAGGTCGGTGAAGGTCTCGAGGCAGATGAGATCCACTCCGCCTTCAAGGAGCGCCCGGGCCTGCTCACGGAAGACCTCGCGCGCCTCTCCTTCGGCGGTGGGCCCCCAAGGCTCGATCTTCACGCCAAGCGGGCCGATCGAGCCGGCCACGTATCCTTCCTCGCCGGCGATCTCGCGGGCGAGCCGGGCACCCGCCTCGTTGATGGCCGCCACCTTGCCCTCGAAGCCATGCGCGCGGAGTTTGAACCGGTTGGCGCCGAACGTGTTGGTCTCCAGCACGTCCACCCCCGCCTTCCGGTAGCCGCGATGGACTTCCCGCACGAGATCGGGGTTCGACAGGTTCATCTCGTCGAAGCACCGGTTGATGAACACACCCTTGTTGTACAGCTCGGTGCCCATCGCGCCGTCAAAGACCACGATGTTGCCGACGAGGTATTCGAGGAAGGGTTTGCGCACGCTTGCTCCTGAGGATGGTGGGCGATTATAGCGGCCGTCCCCCTGGACTTCAATTGAGCCGGCGGTGCAGAATGCCATCCGCTGCCGGCCGGTGACGCAGAGACCTTGAGGGAGGCCGTTCCCATGGAGGAGATGCTCGCTCCCTCGATGCTGTACGAGTTCGCCATCTGGTACCTCGTCTTCCTGTTCTCTCTCACACTGCACGAAGGGGCCCATGCGCTCGCGGCGCGCCTCGGTGGAGATGACACCGCGTACCTCGGCGGTCAGGTGACGCTCAATCCTCTGCCACATATCCAGCGCGAGCCGCTGGGCACGGTGCTGGTGCCAATCGCAAGCTTCTTCTTCGCGGGGTGGATGATGGGATGGGCCAGCACGCCGTACGACCCGCACTGGGCCCGGCGCCACCCCCGCCGGCAGGCCGCCATGTCGGCGGCCGGGCCGGCCGGCAACCTGCTCATCGCCGCGGCCGGCTTCACCGCGTTGAGCCTCCTTCTGGGCGCGGGGACGTTCGTCGTGCCGCACGTGGATGGCTTGAGCATTAGCCACCTTGTCGAGCCGAACGCAAGCTACGGCCCCGGCTCGCTGATGCACCCCCTCGCGATGGGTCTGTCGGTAGCGCTGAGCCTGAACGTGCTGCTGTTCCTCTTCAACCTGCTGCCCCTGCCGCCGCTGGACGGCAGCGGCGTGCTGCATGGACTGTTTCCCGACAGCGCCGGCCGCCTGATCGATGCGCTCAGGGCCAGCCCGATGATGGGGATGCTGGGGCTTCTGCTGGCCTGGCAGGTGTTTGGCTATATCTTCGATCCGGTGTTCGGGTTCGTGCTCCGGCTGCTGTACGCCGGAGGATTCTAGGTCTGCCGCATCGCCTCGGGTGGGTCGTGTCTCAATCTCAATGATGGAGAGGTGCCGGTGATGACGGGATGGGCGCAGCTCGCGAGATCGAGACCCATCGTGCTAAGGGCGTTGAAGTACGCGGCGGTCGTCGGAGCGGCCCTGATCATGGTCAATCACGGCGACGCGATGCTTGCCGGCGACGTGTCGGCCAGCCGCCTTCTGAAAATGGGCGTGACCGTGATGGTGCCCTATCTCGTCTCCACCTTCTCGAGCGTGGGCGCCATCCAGGAGATGCGGCGGCGAGCCGGCCGCGACCGGTGATCCGGCGTGGACTTCCGAGCAGGTCCACCTTGCTATTGACAGACCCCAGGCGTTGACGGAGTGGTGACAAACTACCCTAGGCCGCGCGTGCCGGGGCTTGCGAGCCGCAGGACATCGTTGATAGGGAGCGAGGAGGAGGGCGATTCCTGTAATCGCAGACGACGAGCGACGAAGTATCCGGCCGCAACCTCCTTCCCTTAGGGTTGCGGCGGCGCGGTGCCTCGCGCTTCGTCGCGGTGGCATCTATCACAGGGGACCGATGCCCCGCATCGCTGTCGTCGCTGCGCCTCGCATCCGGCACCGCGGCGCTCGCAACGCGACCTGCGGTAGTTTGTCACCACTCTGTCAAGCCATCCAGCGATCACGAGATGGGTGAAGCGTCCCTGGATCAGCTATGTTGGGTGCCATGAGGATCGCGACGAATCTCATCTTTGACGCCGCATGCCTGCTCGCGCTCGGCCTTGCTCTCGGCCCCGCGAACGGTGTTGCGGCCGGCGAGGAGCGGCCGCCCCGGCAGGAAACGCCGCTTGTCGAAGGCACCGCCGCGCACGGGCTGAGGATCTACAGGGCCGCCGGATGCGCCAGTTGCCATGCGGCGACGGTCGCTGAAGACGGCGGCGATCCCCTCCGCGCCGCGCACCCTCTGGAGGGGGCCGCATACCGAGGCACCTGGTGGAACGGCCGGATCACGACGGACGCCGGCGACGCGTCCGACTACTGCCTGCGCACCTTCCTCGATCCCAACACCGAAGGGTTCACGGCGCCCGAGCGCAAGGCGCTCGTGCTGTTCATGCAGAGCCTCGGGTCCGAGCGCGGCGTCGGGCCGTTGCTGCTGCTGCGGCGCGATGCCGGCGACGTGGATCTCAGGGGGGCCGAACCGTCCCGCGGCGGGGACCTCTACCGGCGCGCCTGCGTGTCCTGCCATCCGGGTGACGGCGCGGTCGCCGCAGCGCTGATCGGGAAGCTGTCCCCCCTGCAGGTGGCCGAGATCGTCAGGAAAGGAACCGGGAGGATGCCCTTCTTCCAGGTTGACCGCCTCACGGGCGGCCAGGTGGGCGACATCGCCTCCTATCTCGAATCGCTCAGGGAAGCAACGAAGCCCTGACGAGGTGATCACGGTAGATGGCCACCTGACCCGCGCGTGCCGTCTCGCGCAGGAACAGCCTCATCAACAGGAATGACTGGCCGCAGAGGAAGCCGGCGATGAGGCTCGCGGCCGAGCTGCGCGCCAGCGCCGCGTCGAGCGGGACGTAGAGCGCAAGGGCGAGCGCCTGCGTCCCGACCGCGCATCCTTCCACGGTCCAGATCCGCCGCGGATGCGACAGCACGAACCGGACCCCCGCCGACAGGCAGGCCGGCATCGAGACCTGCCCGCTCACCACCGCGTGCACCCGCGCGTAGTCCGCGAACAGCGTGATCAGGTCGAACAGCAGGAGGAAGATCGCGGCGCGCCCCCAGTTGATCAGCAGTCCGACCCGCTCGTCCTCGACGCGCTCGAGCACTGAGTCGAGGGCGATCGCCATGTGCGTATTGATGAGTCGGTGCACCAGCCAGTAAAGAGGCAACGACAGGACGAAGAGCCACACGAAGCGCAGGAACCAGCGGCGGCAGGAGGTCATGAACCGGTCGAGCGGCTGCAATCCCAGCGTGTCGTGATACGCCTGCAGCAGCCCTCCCGCGAAGAAGCACCCGAGGATCGCCGAGACAAACGCCGCCGCGGCGACCCCATCCAGCGCTCTGGCGAAGGCTTCGGCATGCTCGGTCGTCACATCAACCCACCACGACATGTCGAACCTGGCCGTCATCTCGCCGGACGCCTCGTGGTGGGACAGCGACTTTTCCAGAGGCGAAAGGAGCGGAGCCACCGCGCAGAGCGACACGGCCAGGTTCGCCCCCAGCAGCCACCACAGCAGCCACGCATTGCGCGCCGCAGCCGACAGGCCCGCCCGCATCGCCCCTACTGCGCCCGGCCTCAAGAAACCCCCGAGTAGAAGTAGGCCACGTGCTGCATCCACTGCAGGACGCGGCTCCACCATTTCACGCCCGGCAGCCAATGGCCTTCACGCGTGCGGCTGTTGTTGCCACGGTTGACGTCGAGGGCCATCGTCCCCTCCGGGTCCACGCGCGCCGAATCCAGCTTCGCGCCCACCTCCCTGATCCGGGTCCACCGGTACCGGCCATCCCAGATGCTGCGCGAGGCCGCGGCCTCTCCATGGCGTAGCTCGATTTCCTGGGGCCAGACAAACTCCCCCAGCCTCCTGACGATCACCTCGTTCTCACGGTCGCCACCGGGATGGTCGGCCTCCGCCTCGCTCCTGCCCCGCGCTCGCGCTTCCTCCTTGGTGACGTGCCGGCGATTGCTCACGGGCCCGAAGACACCGTGCGCCAGATCGGGCTCGTCGCTGGAGAGCCCCGTCACCGCGTAGTCCATCAGGTCGCTGCCGGAGATCGCCTGCCGGAAGAAGTCATCGAGGGATCTCCCGGCCACCTCGTTCACCGTAGCGACGAAATCGTTCACGGTGGGGTGCCCGAATCGGTACCGCTCGAAGTAGGTGCGCATGACCTTCAGCATCAGGTCCTGCCCGAGAATCCCCTCCAGCGTCTTGAGCATGAGCGCCGTGCGCGCGTAGCTGTTGAGTCCGTACGATTCTCCGTCGAGGTACTCCCAGGAGCGGCGCGCCAGCTCATCGGCCTTCGGCGCCCGCAGGTACCGCCTCCGGTTGGCGGTCGTCTGATCGATCGGCGCTCCGGCCACCGCGTTGAGAAACGGCAGATCCCTCAGCGTATTCAGCGTGATATCGTCCGACGGCCCGAACGGCCGCAGCAGGAACAGGTCCGCAAGCCTGTCGGAGATGCCCGAGGGTCTGGGTGAATCGGAGAGAGGGTCGGGCCCTCGAGGGATCTCGATCAATGGCACGGCCAGGTACGGAAGGCCCGGCGCGATATCGATCGCGTCTCGGTTGGGCCCGTAGGCCCGCTCGAGCACCTGGCCCGTGGAGTACGACGTGAATCCCTCGTCCAGAAACGCCTCCTCGGCCTCGTTGCTGGCCACCATGCCGTACCAGTACTGATGACCGAACTCGTGGACGGTGACCCCTTCCGGCGAGAGCCTCGAGGAGGGGGCGAAGTAGCCGGTGCCGGCCGTGATGAAGGTCGGGTATTCCATGCCGCCCGCGCCACGGCCGAGGTAAGGCGGATCCACCACCGTGAGTGTCCGGTAGGGATACGACCCGTACCAGTAGCCGAAGCACCGCAGCGCGGTGAAGACCGCCGTAACATGTCTCTCGATCTGCGAGGCGTGCTCTGGGTGGATGAGGAGCGTTACATCCACGTCTCGAAGCTTCAGCCGCTCGGAATCCGGCGGGATCCCCAACGCCCTCGCCATCCTTTCCTCCTCGACCGGGTCTCGTTGCTGGTCATACTGGAAGCGCCGTGCCACCTTGATGAAGTCGGGATCGGCCGTCCAGGCAAAATCGTGCACGTCGTCCTGCACGTAACGGTATGTCGTGGTCCCGTCCCCATCGGTGGATGGGTCGGAAGCGAGCGCGCCGGTGGCCCCGACAACGTATTCCGACGGGACGATGATCGTCACATCATACGCGCCGAAGTCGGAGAAGAACTCGCTGTGCTCGTGGAACTGGTGGCAGCTCCATCCCGACTCCTGGAGCACTCCGACCTTCGGGAACCATTGCGCCACGAGGTAGAAGTCGTTCTTGTATCCCGTGCGCGCAAAGACGCGCGGGAGCCGGGCCGCGAACTCAATCTCGACCACGAGCGATTCTCCCGGGGCGACGGGGCGCGGCAGCGGGACGCGCAGGGCCGTCTCATCCTCCGGATTGCCGTCATCGGGCTGGATGAACGTGGCTTGAGCGAGAAGGTCCTCTCCGTTTCCCAGCCGCAGCTCCAGCACGTCGATGTATCCCCACTCCCCGTCGCGGAACCGGTTTCCCCGGCTCACGCCCCCCGACTCCTTCATGAAGGTGGTGCGGTTGTTCTTGAACGCGTTGAGGTAGAGATGGAACCGGAGCTCGGACGCAGGCGTCTGGGTCGCGTTGCGCCAGGTGAGGATCTCCCGGCCCCGCAGCGTGTGCTCCTCCGGCCGAAGCGTCACCTGTATCGTGTAGGAGGCGGCCCGGTCGCTCAGCGGTCGACCGGCATCGACACCGGACGCCACGGCGGGAGGTTCTCCGGCCGCCGAGGCCAAAGAGACCGCTAGGAGCGCGGCGGCCGGGGCCAGCATCACGTGTCGGCGGAGGCGAGAATCCTGGACCAGATTCATCCTCTTTCCTCTCGGGCTTCGTGTGAGACCACCGCTTATATCACATGTCGGGAAGCAGGCGGCGGAGTTGATGTGCTAGAATGGCTGAGTCGGCCCCGGTTCTCTGCGGACAGGCGGGCCACGGCCATGGTAGCTACGCAATCCTCATCATGCGCAGTGCGGCGGGAGCATCGTCCTCTTACATGACGAACAAGGACCTGATCTCCTACCTTCATGGCGACCTGTTCATCCCCGACCTGAGCGCAAAGAACAAGGACGAGGCGATCCAGAAAATGGTGGGTCACCTCGTCGAGACGAAGCGGCTCAAGGACGGCTCAATCATCTTTGAGTCTCTCAAGACGCGTGAGAAGCTCGGAAGCACGGGGATCGGCAAGGGGGTGGCCATTCCCCACAGCCGTTCCACCGTCACGAGATCCCTCACGCTGCTCTTCGCCCGATCGGTGAATGGCATCAACTACGACGCCATCGACGACAAACCGGTCCATCTGATTTTCATGATCCTGGCGCCGCACCAGGAAAGATCCAACGAGTATCTTCCCCTGCTCGGCAAGATCGTCGAGCTGACGCGCGACGCCGGGATCAGGAAGAAGCTCTTCAAGGCCAAGGACATCGACGCGATCGCCGAGGTGATCACCGACAAGGCCAAGTCTAAGTGAATCCACAGCTCGAGTCGCTCATCATGCTCCAGGACCTCGATCTGATGATCAAGGAGATGGGCGATCAGAAAACCGCGAATCAGATGAAGGGGATCGGCTTCGAGTTGAATCCGGTGGAAAGCTTGCGCGAGGCGCGCGAGGACTTGGCGCGCAAGATCGAGCCCGACCACCTGGCCGCCTACAGCAGGCTGATGGAGAGGTATCAGAGGGCTGTCGTTCCAGTCAAGGGCAATGTCTGCCTGGCCTGTTTCCTGAAGCAGCCGACCAAGTACAGCGTGTCCGACAACAAGCTGCGTTGCTGCAACAACTGTAAACGCTTTCTTTACTTTATTTAGGTCGCGGTCTGCCGTGGCCGGCCGCAGAATCGCGTAGAGCCGGATCGCCTGACTTCATGCGCCGTTTGAGGCCATGGCCCGAAGAGTCTTGACACACAAGCAACAATCGCATATTTTGGCCGCCAGTTACGAGCGAAGCAGGGAGCCCCGCTCGATGCGCCGTATGAGGCGTTGCCCCCATACAACCCGTTATCACACGGCCAGTTTCCAGCCAGGGAGGTGAGTGGATGAACAAGGCGGACCTGATCGAGAGGATCTTTGCGGAACAGGGTCCGAAGGTCTCCAAGGCGCAGGCTGCGCGGGCACTCGAATCCGTCATCAGCGGAATCACCGCGGCCCTGAAGAAGGGAGAAAGGGTGACCATCTCGGGCTTCGGCACATTCTCCGCCAGCAAGCGAAAAGCCCGCGTCGGAAGGAACCCGCAGACCGGCGAGCCGATCAACATTCCGGCACGCACCGTGGCGCGGTTCACTCCAGGCAAGGAGCTCAAGGGCGAGCTGGAGAAAACGTAGGCGGCCAATTCGGCCGCGGTTCAAGGAAGCCATCATGGAAAAGGAGCGGGCAACCGCTCCTTTTCTTTTTTTGTGCCGCCCCCCGATCGGCCGGCATGGCATCTCGGTGCAAGTCCCGCGCGGCGCGCTACAATAGGACGGTCCCCTGGGACGAACACTTGTCCGGGCGACGCGGCGAGCCCCGCCTCCCCATGAGACCATGACACCATGAGAAGCGGCGAATGAACCTGAGAATGTCCCCAGCGGCCCGATTCTGGCCTTACCTCCTGGGGGCGGCCGCGCTCGCCGTCGCGGGATTTATCTGGATGCGCCCTTCGGCCGGCGCCGCCAGCTCCTACCTCACCGCCGCCGTCGAGCGCGGGAAGATCCAGACGTCGATCTCGGCAACGGGCACCCTGCAGGCGGTCCTCACCGTGCAGGTGGGCAGCCAGGTCACGGGCCGCATCCAGTCTCTGCACGCCGACTTCAACTCCATCGTGAAGAAGAGGCAGGTCATCGCACGGATCGATCCGGCCACCTTCGAGGCGTCGTTGGTGCGAAGCCAGGCGGACCTGGAGGACGCCCGCGCGGGCCTCTCGACCGCGCGCGCCGAGCTGGTGAACCGCAAGGCTAATCTCGACGCCTCCCGCACGATGCTCACCGATGCGGAGCGGGTACACCGGCGCACCACCGAGCTGTCCGCC
>JAWPNA010000098.1:0-5018 GCA_045402695.1 Acidobacteriota bacterium | reverse complement strand
GGTGCTGGCTGGACTTGCCCTGATGATCCATGTGGTTGTAGGTCGTCGAGAAGAGGTTGTAGTCAGTGTAACCATTCACGAGGTAGAGGTCGTCGTCGCCATCGTGATCGAAGTCGAGGAATTCGGCATCCCACGCCCAGCCCGTGGATGAGGAGCCGCGCTCGATCGCCTTGAACCTACCGTAGCCCGAGAGCTGACCGTCCTTCTGCTGTGACATGTACAGCACATCCGACTCAACGACCCGCATTCCAGCCATGGCATACAAGTCGAAGTCAAGATTTGTGGTGACATCGGGGAAAAAGAACTTGTTGTCTTTGATCAGAGTCGCAATGTTCGAGATATAGATGTCGGGGTAGCCGTCGCGATTGAGGTCGGAGACCCCGACGTTCATGGAGTGAAAAGGCTTGTTCATACCGAACGAGGGAGCGAGATTCTCGAAGCGCCCGTTGCCCAGATTGCGAAAGAAGGCATTTAGACCGAAGTCGTTGGCCACAATGATGTCTTGCCGCCCGTCTCGGTCACAATCGACGGCCGCTACAGCTTGTGTCCAGCCGGTGTCGGCGGTTCCGCTGGCTTCGCTCACGTCTTCGAAGCGCATCTTGCCCTTGTTGCGGAAGAGCCGGTTCGGAAGAGCCGTGTGGTCGTCCCCTTTGTCGGGGAGTGCGCCTTTCAGGTAGTCGCCGAAGTAACCAATGTAGATGTCCAGTAGCCCATCGGCGTCGAAATCAAAGACTGCGGCCGGGCCCGCCACTAATCCCCTCCCGCCGAGCCCTGCATCCGCCGACACGTCCTTGAAGTTGCGCCCCCCCATACCACGGTAGAGACGATGATCGTCATCGACGTAGGTGATGAGAATATCCTGTCGGCCGTCATTGTCGAAGTCCGCAATGATGGGATTGCGTGCCTCGCCAAGCGAGCCGTCGGGACGCCGGAGATCAATCTCGACCTCATGGCTGATGTTCGCAAACCGACCGCCACCCCGGCCCATGAACAGAGCGTTTCCCTTGCCGCCCACGAGGAGGAGATCGACGTGGGAATCCCCATCGATGTCCTCCGCCGCAATACCCCCACCTGAAAATGTGGGGTGGATATTGACCTGCTTCTGACGAAACTCACCGAGCCACTTGGAGGTGTGGTGGATGAAGTCTACAGCGCTCAGTTCGGTCACGTCGGTAAAGAATGTGGTGGGCGCTGCCAGATCTTTCTCTACGTGCTGCGACCGGGACGATGCGATCTTGGATTGATCGGCTCTTTGTAGTGGAGGATCGCGATGGCTCTTTGTGCGATCTTTGATCCAGGCGACACCCGCGTCCAGATCGGGCGGCTCCAGACGCACGTTCTTGCCCTCTTTCTTCGCATGCTCTCCAGCAACGCGTAAAAGCAGCACTCCATACTGGGAGATAGTTTCCGCTAGAATCTCTGCTGCAAAGGGGTCGACGAGCCGTGTTCCAGTGCGCGCGTTGTGCAGCGCCCGCTTCAAGGATTCCCAGTGCATTCCGAAGTCCCGAAATGAATCGCAGTCAGCGGCATCCAGGGTGACCCGCTCTGCCGGCGCCAAGCCTGGGAAGGTGTGTACATCTTCAAACTCGTCGATCTCTTGAGGCAATAGCTCCAACGTGGCGTGGGTGGCGTCGTCGGCCCGAATGATCGTGTGGCCGGTAGCCGTCGTCGCGTCGGCCGCTGTCACGATGGCCTCGCTGAACCGGTCCAGCTTGTCGATGAGGGCGGGGAAGATCCGCCCGATGGGTGTCCGTGCGTAGAAGCGGGCTGTATTATCGAAAAGGAGGACATCCATCTCTCGGTCAGAGAGATTGTTGTAGGCCTTGTATGCTGCCACCTTCTTCTCGATCAGCTGGTCGAGGACCGCGAGACCCTCTGGATCACGGCCGGAACGTGCCGTGGAATCACTCGGGGCCGGGCCGTGGACCGAGCGGCGTGCGATGAGCTCCTGGGGAACCAGGGAGCGCCAGGCGCTTCGCAGGGCAGCGGAACTGATCTCGGACTGGTTTTGTTCCCGTGCGGCTTGATCGGCGCGCATGAGTGCGCTGAGGGTCAGCAGGTCGAGAGACAGACGCAGGCTGTCGATGGCCTCCTCGGTCAAAGGGAGCAGGGGAGGGCCCGAAGCGAAAAGCAAATCCTGCTGGACCGCTAGAATGGCTCTCAGTGAAGAGGCGATGGATCCGTACTGTTCAACGCGCCTCACGGAGATGGGCACGGGCGGACCGCCGGGGTAACGGACCAGAATCTGGCCATCCGCTTGCTTCTCTGGGACGAGAAGCCGATAGATTTGGTCCTTCACCCGCTGGGCATCGACAGTCTTCTCATGGCTGTTCCTGGCTCTGGTGCTGGCTTCACTCCAAATGGACTCCACCAGCTCCTTCTGCAGCTCGACCTTCGCAAGGCGCCCGTCATGTCCGAGCGGCGTTCCGCTGACAGAATCCTCGAACCGACACGCCGTAGAGTAACATTTGGCATCGTTCTCGGACTCAAGAGCTCCGATCGCCTCGAGCAGCGATGCGGCCGAGTCCATGCCGTCGGTGCCGTCGGACTGCGCAGCTCTTGGAATGGACAGGATCATCGGACCCAACAGCGACACGAGCGCGAGGGCCCGACTTCGAGCGATGCGCATCGGGTCTCTCCTCAAGGCTATGGAGTCATGGTACGACATGCTGTGCGGGAACTCAAACAGGGAAGGTCAGGTGTTCGAATTACCCAGAGCTCACCAACTGACCCGATCGAGGCCGGACGAGTCCTGCATCTACCACACAGGTTCGGCTAAGATTCCCTGCATCGAGGCTTTTGCGCAGACCATGAAGCTTGCCATCACCCGAGAGGTGAGTCCCGCGATCGACCGCTGCGAGCTCACCCACCTGGCTCGCCGCCCCATCGACGTCGGCCTCGCCAGGGACCAGCATCATCGCTACGAGGAGTCGCTGTCGAATCTGGGGTACGTCATCCTCCGACTTCCGGCCGAACGGGACCTGCCGGACTCGGTGTTCGTCGAGGACATCGCCGTGGTGCTCGACGAGATGGCGATTCTTACGCTCCCCGGAGCGCCGTCTCGCAGGGCGGAAATCCAATCGGTCGGCGCCGCGCTCGCGCCTCACCGGCCGCTGGCCCGGATAGAGCCGCCAGCCACGCTGGACGGAGGCGACGTGCTCCGGATCGGCAAGAGCGTCTATATCGGCCTCTCGGGCCGCACCGGAGAGCAGGGCGTGGAACAAGTGCGCCGGTTGATCGAGCCGTTCGGATACGCCGTCCATCAGGTCTCCGTCACGGGATGTCTTCACCTCAAGTCGGCCGTGTCACACGTGGGTCCGGAGACGGTCCTGATCAACGCGGCATGGCTGGCCCCGGGTGCCTTCGACGGGATGGATCAGATCGAGGTCGATCGTACCGAGCCGTTCGCGGCCAACGCGCTGCTGGCCGGCGAGGCAGTCGTCTACTCGTCAGCGTTCCCCGCGACGAGGCGCCGCCTGGAGGCCCGCAGCCTACCCGTGGTGAGCGTGGACATGTCGGAGATGGCGAAGGCCGAGGGCGGCGTGACCTGCTGCAGCCTGATCCTGACGACCCCGGCGCCTGGCGCTGCTCGGGGTTGATCCTAGGGAAGCCTCATCGCCTTCATCAGCGCGTCCGTCGCGGCGTCCCACGAGAACAGGCGCAACACTGATTCGAGGAGGGCGCTCTCGGGCTTCACGTCGGTGTCTTCGTCGAGCAGCGTGCGCACCCAGATCCCGGTTCTCGTGCCGGCCGGCATCGCTGAAGTCTTGCTCCGATCTCCGACGAGTCCTGGGTGACGCGATTACCCCTGTAGAGCCCGTGGATTCGTGCATTCGTCGCGTCGCATCGATCGTACTGTGCTCCAATGCACCGAAGCGGCGGGCTCTTCAGACGCCCGATCGGCAGCGATGCCGGAGCCGATCCTGTGGCGGCTGGTCGCCGGAGCGGGCCGTCGATGGGCCCACCCGAACGCACCCTGTAAGGAGCCCTCTCGGATCCCCTCGGGATGCACATCACCAGGTGCTAAGATCCGTTCCGGAGGGTCGTACGTGCGGATCATGCTGGCGTTGCTCGCTGCGATCGCGTTTGTTCCTCCGCACTCCGGCCTGGCCCAGGAGAGCTCGGAGCCACGCGCCAAGGCCGGGGGCGGGGAGTTCACGGCGTTGATGCAACGGCTCGAGGCCGAGAACTGGGTCCCCACCTACTTCAAGGGAAGCGTGCAGATCTTCGATCCGGCCGACGAGGATCGCCGCCTGCGCGAGGCGCTGGCCGAGCCCTACACGATGGTGCGGGCGGGCCGATACGAGTATCGGACCTCTTCTCTACGTATCGAGGAAGGATCGCGGCTGTTCCTCTTGTTCGACTTCGGCACAGCGACGCGCTGGCCAGAAGAGCGTTACGTCTTCTACGCTACCGGAGCGGCGTCGGCGCAGGATCTGCGGGCCCGTTACGGGATCCAACTCGATCCTCTGGGGCGCCTCTGTGGAATCGTCGGCGTGCCCGCCCCGGACAATCGACTCGAGTTCGGGCGGTCGTGCGCGCTCTGTCATGCGGGCATCGGCCCCGACGGCCATGTCGTCCCGGGCGCCCCGAACCACGCCTACGACTACGGGGCCATGCGGTACAGAGCGGTGATGGAGCACTCCCCGCGCCCGAGTAACACGGGGCCCGAGACGCTGGATCGCGGAACGCCGGTGCGATATCTGCCCGAGTTCGGGCCTGGCCGCCACGATGTCAATGGCGATCGCGTCGTGAACCCCGTGAAGGTGCCCTCTCTGTGGGGGCTTCGCGATCTGCGCAGCGGCATCTTCGCCAATGGAGGATTCGACAACATCTGGTTCGCCATGGGCGCTCACAATGGCGGCGACTATGCCGCCTCCAGGTACCTCGAGGCGCTGGTCGCGTACTTGCTGAGTCTGGAGCCGCCGGTCAACCCCCGAGTCAGGGGGCCGGCGGAGTCCCGTGGGGAGGTCGTGTTCCAGAAGGCCGGGTGCGCCTCCTGCCATGTCGGCGCCTAC
>JAWPNA010000407.1:0-7011 GCA_045402695.1 Acidobacteriota bacterium | reverse complement strand
GATGGCCACGTCGGCGATGGTGCCGTTGGTGATCCATGCCTTGCTGCCGTTGAGGATGTACCCCTTTCCGTCTCGCCGCGCGCGGGTCTCCATGCCTCCAGGGTCCGACCCGTGGTCCGGCTCGGTCAGACCGAAGCAGCCGATGATCTCGCCCGTGGCCATGCGAGGCAGGTACTTCTGCCGCTGCGCCTCCGATCCGAAGGTGAGGATGGGGTACATGCACAGCGCGCCCTGCACCGAGACGAACGAGCGCAGGCCGGAATCGCCGCGCTCGAGCTCCTGCATGATCAGGCCGTAGGAGGTGCTCGAAAGCCCGGCACAGCCGTACCCCTGGATGTTTGCTCCCAGCAACCCGAGCTCCGCCATCTTGGGCACCAGCTCCATCGGAAAGGTGGCCGCGCGGTTGTGCTTCTCGATGATCGGGATCACCTCGGCCCCGACGAAGTCGCGCACGGTGTCACGGATCATCCGCTCCTCTTCGGACAGGAGCTCATCGACGTTGTAGAAATCGAGCCCGGTGTAGGAAGGCATGGGGGCACCCCTATCGAAGTGAATCTATGGGAAATGTGGTCAATCTACCAGACACAATGCGGGACCGTCCAGCAACGGACGCGGCCAGGTCAAGGCACCTCGAACAGCGCCGCCATCCCCATCCCGCCCGAGATACAGAGCGTGGCGATCCCGCGGCGGGCGCCGCGGCGGGCCATCTCGTGCAGGAGCGTCACGACCACGCGGGCGCCGCTCGCGCCGATGGGGTGCCCCAGCGCGATGGAGCCTCCGTTGACGTTGACTTTTTTCATGTCCAGGTTCAAGTCCCTCGCGCAGGCCAGCACTTGGGCCGCGAACGCCTCGTTCATCTCGATCAGATCGATGTCGGCAAGGGTCAGGCCGGTCCTGGCCAGAAGAGCCTTCATCGCAGGGACCGGCCCCAACCCCATCACCTCGGGGTCCACGCCCGCCGTGGCATAGGCCCTGAGCCGGACGAGGGGTGAGATCCCGCGGCGCCTCGCCTCGCCGGCCGTGGTCACAAGCGCGGCCGCGGCCCCGTCCGTGATGCCCGAGGAGTTGCCCGCGTGCACCGACCCGCCTTTCCTGAACACGGGAGGCAACAACGCCAGTGACTCCGCCGTCACGCCGTCACGCGGATGCTCGTCGGACTCAATGGAGGTGACCCTTCCGCCGCGCCCCTTCACCTCGATGGGGACGATCTCCTCCTTGAAGAGGCCCGACCTGCGCGCCGCCTCGGCCCGGTTCTGGCTCATCGCGGCGTAGCGATCCTGCTCCCCGCGCGGGATGCCGTACCTTTCGGCCAGGGTCTCGGCCGTCTCGCCCATCAATTTTCCGCACAACGGGCAGAGAAAGCCATCCCTGTACATCCCGTCCACAAGAGGCATGCCGGGCAGATCTTGCATCTTGACTCCCCATCGCGCCCCCTCCACCAGGTATGGCACGCGACTCATCGATTCCGCGCCGCCGGCCAGCACGAGTGCGGCGTCTCCCAGGCGGATGGCCTGCGCCGCGCACACGATCGCCTTGAGGCCGGAGCCACATGCCTTGTTCACGGTGAAGGCAGTCACCGTGTGAGGCGCCCCGGCCCGCTTCGCAATCTGGCGGGCGACGTTGGGGCCTCCTCCTGCCTGCCGGGCGCACCCGAAGATCACCTCGCTCAGCTCGGCTGCGGCGACACCCGAGCGCGCGAGCGCGGCCGCGCCGGCAGCCGCCCCGAGCTGTCCGGCGGTGAGGCCGGCCAGGGCGCCGCCGAACTTCCCGATCGGCGTGCGCACGGCGCCCGCCACGATGATGTCGGTGTCTTCAAGAGGTGCGATGAGGGACATACGATGCGCGCAGGATACTATGGGCGCGAGGTCATTGCAGGCTTCAGCTTCTCGAGGAAGGCATGTGTGATTCGCGCGCCCTCCCATTCGGCCTTGCCGGCCCCCTGGGCCACCAGCGCCCACGCAATGCGGGGTTTCTCCGCCGGCGCGAAGCCGATGACGAAAGCGTCGTATCCGGGCGGGTTCTTCCCCGACGTGCCGGTCTTCATGGCGCTGCTGAGGTCGGCCACCGACGCGCGGCGCGCCGTTCCCGAGGAGGAGGTCACCGCCGCCCGCATCGCGCGGGAGATGACGGCCGCCTTGTCGATGGGGAGGGCGTCCGTGGCGGCCGGCCCCCTCGCGGCCCGGTAGCTCACCTCGTCGAGGATGTTGCGCTTCTCCTCGATGGCGTGGAGTGAAGGAGGGGCTCCGCCGCGAGCAAGCCCGGCGGCCAGGACCGCGGCCTGCACCGGCGTGATCGTGATCGAGTCCAGACCGATTCCCCGCCGCGCCAGCGCGTAGGCGGGATGGGCCGTGTCACGGGCGAGCAGGCGTCCCATGGCGAAGTTGAAGTCCGCGCCGCTCACTCCCATCGGATCGATGTCGGAGTCGAAGCCGTAGCGGCGCAGCTCCGCATCGAGAGCGTCCTGTCCCACCAGGGCCGCGAGCCTGCCGAAGGCGATGTTGCACGAGACAGCGACGGCGTCCTCGATCGTGGCCACCCTGTGGTGGGGCATCCAGTCCGGAAAGACCGTCCCGTCAATCGAGATCGAGCCCGGGCACTCCAACGGGAAGAGCCGATCGACATCCACGCCGCTTCTCAGCGCGGCTGCCAGCGTGATCATCTTGATGATGGAGCCGGGCTCGAAGATGTCGGCGAGCGCGAGGGGAGACCTGCTGCCCAAGGCGGTTGGAGCGGGATGAGATGCGGCGGCCAGGACGCCGCCCGTGAGAACGTCGAGCACCACCAGCGCACCGCGCTGCCCACCGAGGGCTTCCTGCGCCGCGTTCTGGATCCCTGCATCGAGGCTCAGACGCACGAGGCCCCTGCGGTCGCGCGGCTCGAGACGGAGCTTGAGACCGAGCGCGTCCGGGTCAATCGCCGCGCCAGCTCGATCCACGAAGTGGTCCGTCCGGCCCGCGCGCCTGGCCTCGAGGACCATGCGGCGCTGCGCTTCGGCGCGCCGCTCGAAGGAACCATCGGATTGCGCCGCGGCCAGGTGCTTGTCGGCATCGTCGAGGCGGCCCAGCCCGCGTTCCGCCACCCCGAGATAGAAGCTCGCCGCCGCCGATGACTCGAGACGGAGGCGGTGAGAAGCGTAGAGGCGCGCCGGCTCGTACAGTCCCTCGCGGAGAAAAGAAACCAGCACCTGCTGCTCCCCGAAGGCGCTCGGGTGAAACAACCCGCCTCGCGCAGCGTCGAGATGACGACCAGCCTCTTCGATTCGCCCCCTCGCCAGGTCCACCACGCCCATTGCGTCAAGGACGCGGCCGGCCCGCACGCGCCAGAAGGCGGCCCGCGAGAGCGTGGCGTGAGCGGTGTCGTACCGGGCGGCCCGGTACTCGGCCTCGGCCGTTCCCACGATGTGCCCCGTCCAGGCGAACAGGACGGCATATGCGACGGCGGCGCCGCCCATGGCGCCGCGCAGCCAGACGGCGATCGGCCTCACGGACGCCGGAGGGAAACGGCCACCGCGTCGCCGGGGCGCACCTTGAGGATATCGGCCGCGCGCCCCTGGTTGGCGGCGATCTCGAGGAAGTCGGATGAGTTGTAGAGGAGAAACGGCGCGCCGGCCGGCGCCTCCGCGTAGGTCGCGAAGATCGCCTCCACCCGTACCGCGCCGGCGGAAACCGTCATCCCCGTCGCCCCCGCCCGCGACATGAACTGCTCCATCGTCGTGCACGTCAGATTGAGCACGACGTTGCCGAACCGATCCACGTGCGCAACGGACGCCCTCACCTCCCCCTCCGGCGTCACCCTGGCGCGCGACAGATCCAGCTTCGCGTAATCCTCGATTGTCTCGCCGAAGTTGCCCGGGTCCGCTCCCCGGGCGAGGTGCGCCGCAGCGGGTCCGAAGATGTCGCGTGCGTGGAACGTGGCGCTGACGCTGGACCGCATGTAGTGCGGCGCGGAGATCCGGACCACGCGCCGGGGCGGTTCGCTCTCGAACACCCAGGAGAAGATGCCGTTGTCCGGCCCGATGAAGTAGTGGTTCTCCGTTGACGCCAGGATGGGGCGGCGCGCCGACCCCACGCCGGGGTCCACCACGGCCACGTGCACGGTCTGCTTCGGGAAAGAGGCGATGGCGTTGCGCAGCACCCACGCCGCCTCTCTCACGCCGTGCGCGGGCACATCGTGGGTGATGTCCACGATGACCGCCTGCGGCGCCACCGACAAGATGGCGCCCTTGACGGCGGCGACGTAATGATCGGTCGAGCCGAAATCGGTCGTCAGGGTGATGATGGACATTCTGGCCTCGGGCATGAGGGTTCCTCCTATCTCTGTCGCCTGGATCACAGCACCAGCAGGCGCGCGATGTTGAAGTAGACGACGATTCCCATGACATCCACGAGAGAGGCGACGAACGGAGACGAGGCGACACCGGGGTCGAGCCCGCAGCGTTTGAGCAGCAACGGCATCATGGCGCCCACGAGCGAGCCGACGATCACCATGGCTACCAGCGCCAGCGACACCGCGAGAGCCACCATGTGGCCGTTGCCCCACATGAGAGCCCTCGAGTAGCCGATCGCCCCGAGAAAGAGCCCGAGCGCCAGCCCCATGCCGATCTCCCGTCCCAAGATGCGGTACCAGTCGCGCAGGCGGATCTCGCCCACCGCCAGGCTCCGGATGATGAGCGTGGCGGACTGCGAGCCGGAGTTGCCACCCGCGGAGATGATGACCGGCAGGAAGAAGACCAGGCTTAGAACCATCTCGAGAGTGGCCTGGTAGTGCCTGAGCGCCGTGCCGGTGAACAGCTCCCCCACGAACAGGAACAGGAGCCAGGCGCCGCGCCTCCAGAGGAGCTGCCAGAACCCCGCGCGCAGGTACGGGATGTCGAGCGGCTCGACGGCGCCCATGCGCTGGACGTCCTCGGTAGCCTCCTCCTCCAGCACGTCGATCACATCGTCGTGCGTCACGATCCCTACCAGGCGGTTCTCCGCGTCCACGATGGGCAGCGCCAGAAAGTCGTATTTCTGGATGGTGCGGGCCACGTCCTCCTGGTCCGAGTCCACGGACATGCTGATGAGCGGGTGGCGCGTCACCTCCGAGATGTTCTGCTCCGGGCGCGCCAGGACCATCTCCCGCAGCGTGGTGTAACCCAGGAGTCGGCGATCGGCGTCGGTGATGAAGACGTAGTAGATCGTCTCCTTGTCCGGCGCGATCTTGCGCAGGCTCAGCAACCCTTCGCCCACCGTGACGTCGGCGGGCAGCGAGGCATACTCTGACGTCATCAGAGCGCCGGCCGTCCCTTCCTTGTAAGCGACCAGTCGCTTCACGTCATTGCGCTCGGCTTGCGCCAGCAGCGGCAGGATGCTGTCGGCGGTGCGCTCCGGGAGAGCCTGGATGAAGTCGGCGCGATCGTCCGAGGACATCTCTTCGATGATGTGGATCATCTTGCCGCGCCCGATGGCCTCCAGCAGCCGGAGCTGGTCGGTCTCCTCGAGGTGCTCGAATGTCCGCACGCGCTGGCGCTCGGTGAGCGACTCGAACACGATGGCGGCCTGCGGTTCCTCGAGGTTCGCGATGACATCCGCGACGTCGGCCGCGTGCACCTCGGCCAGGGCCTGGCGCAGGGCTTCGCGGTCCTCCTTCTCGAGAAGGTCGCGGACCTGGGGCAGGATGAGAAGCGTCACGTCGTTCATGGTTTCACCGACACGTTCAAGTGGGGCGGAGTACAAATCAGGTAGGAAACGCCGGCCGCAGAGTCATCTTGGCGCACGACCCCATCAGTGTCAACTGGACAATCTCTCACGGGGTCTGTTACGTTGCGCCGCGTGACGACACCCCCGTCAAGGATCCTCCGATTTCTCGTTCTCGCCGCGATCGTCGTGTTCGGGGCGACGATTCCCTTCACGCCCTCGCGCGCCGAGGACACGCCGCCGGCCTCTGCTCGCGGGCCGGTCAACGCGCTGGGGATCGAGATCGATCTCGAGAATCTTCCCTCGCCGCATCCCCGACCTTCGACTGTCGCGGGGGAGCCGACCTCGCGCCTCTACGTCAATGTGAGGATCCCCTGGCCGCTGATCGAGAAGGTCCGCGGCCAGTACGACTGGTCCGTCGCCGACGAGATCGTGGTGTCGCACGCGGAAACCGGCCACGCGGTGGTCTTGAACCCGCACGGAGCCAACCCTCTCTATCAGCCGGGCTCGCCCGAGGCCGCGGACGCCTGGACGGTGTTCCTCAGGGCTCTCGCGTCGCGCTACAAGGACAGAACCGGCGACTATCTGATCGGTGGCGGCGACGCTGTCCTGTCCCCGCGCGACTGGGCGTACTCGCTCAAGCTCTCCTCCGTCACGATCCAGTCGGCCGATCCCGGATCGCGGATCGTGATGGGTCCGCTGGACCTGAGATCGGATGGCTTGGACCAATTCCTGGACGCGGTCTATGCGGAGGAGATCGCGCCGTACGTCGACGCCGTGGCGGTTTCGGGGGAGGGTGACATCGCTCCCGTCAAGGCGCGTCTGCAGCTGCGGGATCCCACGGCGGCGCTGTGGTGGGTGGGCCGAGATGTCCAAGGCGGACCGGTCTCGGGAGGGCGCCTGCTCCGGGCCTACCTCGAGGGGCTGCGGGAGGAGGTCGCGGTGTGCCTCTTCGTGGTCGAGTTCTCCGAGACGGGACAGCCGCGGTTGCTGCCGTTGCTGGAGAGGATCCGCTCGGAGTTCAAGCCTTCCTACACGCCGCTGCTCGAATCCGGACGCGGACTCCAGGTCATGACGCCGATGGGACAGAGCGTGCCCGTCAAGACTCTGAGACTCTTCGACGTGGACGCGAAGAAGGCGCTCATCGCCTACGACGCGGGCGAGGGCGCGACGCGAGGCGAGCAGGCGGTGCTGGTGATCGACAGCGTGGACCTGGACCGCCCCGTCCTGAAGGACATCGCGGCGGGTGAGGAGGCGCCGCTGGGCGCCTATCAGAAGGACGAGGCCGCGGGCCTCACGCGCCTCGCGCTGCCGCTGGCCGACTATCCGCTGGTGG
>JAWPNA010000014.1:0-6062 GCA_045402695.1 Acidobacteriota bacterium | reverse complement strand
GCCCGCGCCAGCACGACATCCCCCCCGTCATGTTGAGCACGTCGCTGAAGCCGGCCCGCGCGAGCAGCCTCGCGGCGTGCGCGCTGCGGATGCCGTGCTCGCAATACACCAGCAACGGCTTGCCGTCCTTCTTCAGTGTGGCCGGTGCCACGGGGATCAGATCCACGGGAAGGAGCATCGCGCCCGGAATGTGGCCGAGGCTCTCGTACTCGCCGGGGCTGCGGACATCCAGGATGCGGACGGAGCCGTCCCGCACGAGCTGGAGGGCCGTGTCGGGGTCGACGTCGCGGAATGAAGGTTCGAGCCTCTCTTGCATGCCGGCCCACCGTACCAGAGCCGCGCCGGGGGCGTCAAACAACCCGCCGTGTCACAACCGAACGCGGGTCCTCTCCAGGACCCAGATGGTGGGGTTCACGCGCGCAAACTCGCGTGGATGGTGGCGTGACCCCAGCCAGGCGGGACCTCCCGTGAAGGCCGTCGCGGTGTATCCCATCCGGCCGGCGAGCAGCTCCTCGAAATACCCGCTGAAGGGTGGTCCGAACCGGGGAAAGTAGTTCGTGGTCAGGACGATGATGTCGGGTGCGCGATCGGCCAGGGCTCCAGCTGTGAACATGTCGTGAGGATCTTCCTCCGGGTTGACGCGCTGCACGGTGTACCCCATCTCGGGGAGGCGGGGCAGGTAACTCGGGAAGGAGTAGACCTCCACCGCCGCGGAGCGGGGGACGCGATCGCGCAGGTACTCCTCCGCGTCGTAGCGGGAGTCGAGCAGCATGTCGAGATCGACCCTCGCTCCCCATAGAAGGCTGACGACGACGGCGGCGACGGCGACGAGCCGCCGCGGGGCGAGCGGCGGCGAACCCGCGGAGGCGATCCCCGCGAGGGCGATCCCCGCGAGCGGCGCGACGAGAAGGACCCAGGGCAGGGTGAATCGCTCGTAGGCGAACCGGATCGAGGCGACGGAGCCCGCATAGTAGAGGAGGGCGGGCACGAGAAGAGGCGCGATCGCGCGGCGGTGGAATCGCGCCGCCACGGCGAAGCCGGCCAACGCCGCCAGAAGCATGGGCGCGCCGGCTCCTTCCAGCAGGAGCCGCACGAACTTGCCGAGCAGCGCCACCTGGCCGGAGGTGGTGGCCTCGACCTCCGGATAGCGCGAGACGCCCGGGCCGCCGATCCAGAACGCCAGCCTGGCGGAGTAGCCGCTCCAGCCGAAGAAGACGTTGTTGACCAGCGCATACGCGGCGATGAAGACGCCCAGCCCCGCGCCCAGCGGCCGCCACGGCCTTGCGCGCCGCCGCCACGACCCGAGCAGGACGAGCGCCATGCCCGCGAGATATGAGTAGATGTGTTCCTTCGTACCGATGGCCAGCGCCGCGGCCAGCGCGAGCCGGACGGCGTCGTCCTCGCGCCACGTCCTGAGAAGGCGCGCAAAGAAGTTGAACGCCAGCGCCAGCCAGAACAACGCCGGGATGTCCACGTTGGAGAGATGCGAGAACAGGACGACGTGGGCGTTGAAGGCTGCTGCGGCGCCGGCCAGCAGCGCCGCTCGCCGGTCTCTCGTGAGGCGCCGCGTCGCGCGGACCACGAAGTAGACGGCGCCCACCCCCATGCAGACGCTCACCAGCCTGTCGAGCATGCTGCACACGGTCAGCGACAGGAGCGGGTCCTTGAACCCGTAGGGGAAGCCTGCCTGCGGGTGATCCATGCCTCCGCTGATGAGCAGGTAGGCGATGTAACCCGAATTGACCAGCGCCAGCATGCCGTAGTGAACGGGGGGATACTTTGTGTACGTGGCGAACAGGTCGCGGACGGCTCTCAGAGGGCCCAGCGGGGCGATGTCGTCGTTGGACCAACTGCTGTACGCAGGCAGTCCCCAAGTGATCGCAGCCAGGTACAGCAGGAGCGAAGCCGTCAACAGGGCGGCAATCCCCGCTCTCCACCATGCAGGCAGGGCGGCGGTTTCTCCGGCGCTTCTCATCTCGCCGTCAGGTGACACGATGGCATCATCCCGGTCAAGACACGCGGCGGTTGACAGATCCCGAAGGTGGTCTCTACTCTCGTATCATGACGGATGATCGGCCTCACGTGGTGATCATCGGGGGAGGCTTCGGGGGGCTGTATGCCGCCCGGGCGCTGCGCCGCGCTCCGGCGAGGGTGACAGTGATCGATCGCCGGAACCATCATCTCTTCCTCCCGCTGCTGTACCAGGTCGCCACCGCGGGGCTCAACCCCGGCGACTTCGCCGCGCCGATCCGCCGCGTGCTGAGAGGTCAGGCCAACGCGGCGGTGCTGCTGGCGCATGCTTCATCGATCGACGTTGCGGGCCGCAGAGTGGCCCTCGCCGGCGGGGAGGTATCCTACGACTACCTGATCGTCGCGTCCGGGGCGCGGCACGCCTACTTCGGTCACGCCGCGTGGGCCCGGAGCGCTCCAGGTCTCACGGACATCGGCGACGCGCTCGAAGTGAGGCGGCGTCTTCTGCTCGCCTACGAGTCGGCCGAGCGAGAAGAGGACCCTGCGCGCCGGCGGGAATGGCTCACCACCGTCGTCGTGGGAGCGGGCCCCACAGGTGTGGAGCTGGCAGGCGCGATCGCGGAGATGGGACGCCACGCTCTGCCGGGCGAGTTCCGGCGGATCGATCCCGCCTCCGCGCGGGTCGTCCTCCTGGAGGGAGCCGACCGCGTTCTGCCCACGTATCCGTGGAATCTGTCGGCGAACGCGGAGCGGGCCCTCTCCAGGCTGGGCGTGGAGGTGAGGACCGGGACGCGGGTCTCCGATATCGACGGGGAGGGTGTCCTGCTGGGATGTGAGCGGATCGCGGCGCGCAGCGTCTTCTGGGCCGCGGGAGTGAGAGCCTCGCCGCTCGCGGCCTCGCTGGGCGTCCCGCTCGACCGTTCGGGCCGCGTCTTGGTCCGGCCCGATCTCACCGTCGCCGGCCACGGGAATATCTTTGTGATCGGTGACGCGGCCGCCGTTCCCCGGGCCGGCGGGTTCGTGCCCGGTCTGGCTCCCGCCGCGGTGCAGCAGGGGCGGCACGCGGCGCGCAACATCATCCGCGCGCTGCGGGGAGCGCCGTACGAGCCGTTCGACTACAAGGATCGAGGAAGCCTCGCGACGATCGGGCGCGCCGCGGCCGTCGCCGACTTCGGCCGGTTCCGGCTGACCGGCTTCATCGCGTGGGCGGCCTGGCTGGCGATCCACATCTTCTGGCTGATCGGTTTTCGCAACCGCTTCCTTGTGATGTTCCAGTGGGCCTGGGCCTACCTCACGTACGATCGCGGTGTCCGGCTGCTCATGCCGCTCAGGGACACGGATCGTCGAGAGGATTGTTGAGACCTGCCAGCCCGTAGGTCCCCTTGCCGCAGGTGTTGCGTCCTCGCGCCTGGTAGAAGAAGGCATCTCCCGGTGAAGGATCCGACCCGTTGTCCGTCGTGTTGAGTCCGTTCACCTGGCCAGCCATGCAGGAGGCCGACGTGAGGGTCCCCGATCCCCCCAACTCCGCGAGGCTCGCCAGCGCGACGTCGTAGCGGGTGGATGTGCCGGTGAGGGCGGACGTGGAGAGCCAGGAGATGAGGGGCGGGAGGCCAATCACGTCCACCCCCGACACCTCGATGGGTGCGTACAGAGAGGTGTTGTCGTTGTCCGCGCAGTCGAGCACGCTGATCAGACCATCGGCGTCCGGGTCGGTATTGGCGCTGGTGCCTGCGTTGTTCACCGGGTGCGGGAAGCGGTTCTGGAAGTCGAGTGAGTTCTCATTGGCGACGCAGTTGAACTGCTTGCGCGTGAGCGCGAAGCCAGAGGAGAGCGAGGCCGCTGGAGCGCCGAAGTTCGCGTCGCAGCCGCTCTCGGTGGGAGTGGGGATGGTGTTGGCGGCCGTGAAGTCGCCGTAGGCGACGCAGTCCACGGCCGTCGTGGATGTCGGCGTCTTGAAGCAAACCCGCCCGCCGGCGAGGGGAAGCGCCACGCGCCCGGTCTCCGCGTCGACGATCTGATCGAAATCGAAACCAAGAAGAGTTTGGGCGGCGGATGTCCCGATCAGGATGGCGCGGCAGTTTGGGTAGCTGCAGCCGGCGGTCCCACCGTTCACGTTGTGGTCGAAGGTGCCGAACCGGCCGATGACAACGCCGGAGGCGTCCTGCACGACGATCGCCTTGGTGCTCACCTGGCTCTGGCCGACATTGGTCATCCGCAGCATCACGTACTGTGCCTGCGGGTTGTCGGGAGTCCCGGGGAAGACCTCCTGAATCACCATCAGGTGAAACGACGCCACGGCCGGCGAAAGCCCGGCGGCGAGCACGAGGAGAGCGACGACGATGGATCGAACCGCGGGACGCCTTATCGTCGGATCTCCTCCGCGTTGGAAGTCGGGGAATCGGGAGACATATACTCCGACATCATTCACAGCAGCAAGTGGATTACCAGGATCACTTTCCTGTCGCCCTCGAAAAGTGTTCCATTCACCTCGGGAGGTCTATCGGTCCGCCTCCGCGAAACCAATCAGGCTCAGTGTGTCCTCGCCGGCTGCTTGGTTTTCGTCGCGCCCTACGTCGGTCTCACCGAAGGCGACCAGGTGGTTGACGTGACAGGCGGAGCATTGCAGCCCCGCGCGCATGGCGATGTGCGGCTCGCCATCAATGACGTCGCGATGGCCACGAAGACAGCGACCGCCAGATGGGCGTCGCGCGCCGGGCCAATCATCCATGGCTGCGCTGGCGATCCATCTCCGAGTCACGCCGATCCGCTGGGGAGAAAGATAGGGCCCGCCCTAGGGCATCTGATCGCCCACGATGCCTGCGTCCCCCACGATCTTGAGGATCAAATACGAACGATCCGGCTGGTCCGGCCTCTCGCACCGCCGGGCGAGGATTGGCCAAGGGCGTGAGAATAAGACAGACTGCTGGCCGATCGAGTCGCCATCGCGATGCCCATTCGCGATGGAGCATGGCCACTGTTCTAGAGCTTTCGATTCAGTCCGGGGCTGTTCAAATTAGCCGCCCCGCGCGATGTGAGCGCGTCGGGTTGGTCCTCCCGAGTGACAGTCCAGAGCGGATCAGGGAGTGAAATGCTTTGCACATTCCTCTTGCCCGATATGCCCCACCAGTGGTACTCTTTCGGCGACCTTCCCAGGGTGGACCAAGAAGAACCGGTGGTGGTGAGATGGGCGGGCTACTCATTCCGGCCACGGCGGAAGTCGGGCCGGGTCCCGGGAACCTTCCGGTGAGCGCCTGTCTGCGTCATCAGCGATCTTGGTCGACACCAATTGTCAGATTCAGGACTGAGAATTTCGCGGACTCAGGCGCTCCGGGAGCGTCTGACAGGTGCCGGTGACGTTCACGGCGCCCACGCCCGATCTGCGCGCGGCGCCAGGCTTACACCAAGATGACCAGGAGGTGGATCGGCATAGGAAGGCGTAGAGTTTCTCACAGTCCGACAGGGCAGTGAGAAAGACAGAATCTCCGATGTTGCCAAGTCTCATCCGCAGCCACGTACTAGCTTAGGGGAGGGTAGTGTATGAGTAACGAGTATCAGGCCTCAAGACTGTGTAGTAGGTCGCCATGGCTGTTCGCCGCGGTGGCCGTGGGACTATTCGCCTTCGGAGGCGTGCAGCCGACGTGGGCCCACATCGATCCACCGGGGTGCGGCACCACGGGAGTCAATCAGTCACTCTCGATCTTCCGTGCTGACGGGGTGACCCTCGTCGCTGGTGGGCATGTCACCGAATGCGAGACCCTGATCTTCAGGGGGCATCTCGACAAGGGGAACGATCCAACCGCTTGCGCATTCGAGGGTGGCCAGTGGGTGCTTCAGATCGGTAACAGGGCGCCCATCGTCCTGCTCGACCCGGTGCCATGCGTCGGCGGCACCTCGCCTGGCTGCGTGTCGGGGGTTGATTTCGGTCCGACTTCAATTGTCGTCAATCCGGCTACAGATAGTATCGGAGATGGCGACATTGACGTGTCGCTGATTTTCCAGAACTCTTCTGGCCATGAAGCCGCGGAAGACTCGCCCGGTATTGGCGCAACGCTTCCCAAGACGGTGCTGGTCACGCCCTGCGACGACAATCT
>JAWPNA010000181.1:0-6525 GCA_045402695.1 Acidobacteriota bacterium | reverse complement strand
GTCTCAGAGCCGCTGAGGGCGGGCTGAGGGCAAGAAGATCCTCGCCCAGAAGGGAATCAGGGGGGCGATACGGGCGGCGGAGAGGATGGCGGAGTAGGCGCCGACACTCCAGCTTGCGAGCCTTGGCCGGTTCCCCTCGTGACGTCAGAGCTGGATCATCCCCCCGTCGATCACGAGTTCGGTCCCGACGATGAACTTCGACTCGTCGGAGGAGAGGTAGAGGACGGCGGCGGCGATCTCGTTCGGATGCGCGAAGCGGTTCAGCGGAACCTGCCCTGTGATCCAGGACTTCGTCTGGCTCAGCTGCTCCGCGGACATGCCCATCCGCTCCAGTATGGGCGTCTCTACCGGCCCCGGGCTGACGACATTCACGCGCACGCCGCGTGCGAGGAGATCGGCGGAGAGAGTCTTCGCCAGATGGACCACGGCGGCCTTCGAGGCCCCGTACACGCTGGAGTTGGGCATGCCCATATGGGCGTTGACCGAGCCATTGAGGACTACCGCCGCCCCTTGGGCCAGCAGCGGCACGGCCTTCTGGATCGTGAAGTACGCCCCCTTGAGGTTGGTCCCCATTGTCTCGTCGAAGAACGCCTCGGTGACCTCCTCGAAGGAGAGGAACCTTCCGATTCCGGCGTTCACGAACAGGGCGTCGATCCGGCCGAACCTCTCCTTGATCCGGCCCATCGCAGTGGCGATCTCGGGTAGGCGCGAGACATCCGCCTTGATCGCCAGTGCCCCAGGACCGATTTCTTTCGCTGCCGCCCCGAGCGTGGCATCATTGCGCCCCGTGATCGCGACCTGCGCCCCCTCACGCGCGAAGGCCTTTGCCGTGGCCAACCCGATGCCGCTGTTGCCGCCGGTCACGACGGCCACCTTCCCCTTGAATCTCTCAGTCATCTCATCCTCCTATATGTACACGCAACGGATACCATTACAGTCAAGATACGATCAGCGCGAGGATGCCTGGGCCTCCGCGATTCCCTTGATCAGATCCGACAGCCGGACCTTAGCGAATTGATCACGATGCAACAAGTCTGAGCTCCAGGGCAAGTACATGGGGACGATGAGGGTGCTGTCAGCGAGGAAGGCCGCGCAGGTGAAGAGGATCCGCGCCGCGAATGGAATCAGGGCGGCGATAGCGGCGGCGGAGAGGATGGCGGGGTGAGCGGGTTTGGGATTCCTGACAGGCTGTTGGGCCATCGCGTTGTCGTTTTCATGAGCGCTTGCGTCGACCTGGTTTGCGAGGATTCGTCACCTTCGCCAGCCCAGTCGCTTCCTCCTCCAGTGAAAGAACCATCGCCTCGGCTACCTGAAGCTCGACCTTGGGCGCCGTCTTGAACGTCACGTTGACCTGGCCCGAGGGTGGGTACTCGATCCGTTTCCCGTTGAGCAGTTCGCCCACGGTGATGATTTGAATCCGGGAGTAGCCTAACGGCTTCCCGGCGATCGAGCTGTGGAAGACCTTCATCATCCGCGCATCTCTTGTTGTCTGCGTGGTGCTTCCGATCTGGCGTGGGTCCGTCTGTCCTAGCTGGCGGTGCCATCGCCGTGTCGGGGCGGCTGGACACCAGGGCACTCATCCGCTCATCCGTGCGCAGCGGCGGAGCGTTGTAGCCGCGAAGTGGGGGCGTTTATCTGGGTGGCAGCGGGATGTAGTGTTGTTGGTGACGAGTCTCTACACCCACCCGGACGATGAGGAGATGTGTGCTGGGGTCAGGGACCTGCCGTGCTGACCACGCGCGACAGGGTGGCAGCTATTCAGATGCTATGCTCTACGAACTGACGAATCTGGCGCTTCGATTCGTTATCCGTTTCTGAATACTGAACCCCACAACGGTACCCGCCGTCCTGTGCGGCCTCAATTCTGACCACCTCGGCCAGCGAAGTAACTTCTTGCCTCTGGCCCGGGAGCACAAAACGGAGATCTAGCACTGTTCCAACAGCCAGGGGTCGATTCGTCACCAGCAATAGCCCACTCACGCTGATGTCCTTGATCATCGCCGGCTCGCTCTCAGTGCTGGCTCTCTTGATTCTTACGCTGACCGAGCACCTGAGACGCATGTGCCGACGATACGGGATCTTGAGCACGTTGGCGATGTTGTTGAGTAGCTCCTCACGGCCGCCGGTCTTGGATACGAATG
Organism: Acidobacteriota bacterium; assembly: GCA_045402695.1. Classification (GTDB taxonomy): domain Bacteria; phylum Acidobacteriota; class Polarisedimenticolia; order JACPZX01; family DASXTC01; genus JAWPNA01. The sequence goes on along the minus strand of JAWPNA010000181.1, from coordinate 4,384 downwards.
CCGCAGCGCCCGCCGCAAGGCATCGCCTGATGGTGGCGTTGTCTGTGTGAGCACTGACGATCATTACTGGAATACGAGAAAGGTTCAGATCTGCCTTGATCTGCTGGCAGAATTGTGCGCCGTCAGAACCGGGCATCTCGTAGTCCACGACAACGAGGTCAGGCTGATACTCTCGGAGCAACGAAAGCGCTTCCTCGGCAGACTGCGCTACCGCCACCTCAAGGCGCCGCTCCTCAAGCCATGGTTTTTGGATTCTCAATACCAGCTGAACGTCGTCGACTAAAAGCACGCGATGCATTGCTTCCTCCGGGATACTTTCAACGCAAGGGAATGTATGTCGCCGAGGAACATGTGCAAGCGCTACAATCTTTGCCACATGGAAGAGACTGGTTAGACTCACGGCGACACTCCTCCTCTGCGCAATGACGCACCAGCTCGGGCGGTGACCCTCACGAGAATAACTGCGTGCCTCGCCCCGTGCCGCCCAGTGGCGCATCGAAGGGTGGAATCGGAAGGCCGAGTTCGACCGGCATTTCGGGTTTCATCAGCTTCGTCATTCGACGGTGACTGCGGAGTATAGGGCGAGGAAGGACCTCTTCCTGGCGCAGAGGTTTGCCCGGCACGCGAGCCCGATCACGACGATCATCTGCACCCATCCCTCGGATGAGGAACTCTACGAGGGGATCAGAGACCTGCCGTGCTGATCTCGAGACCCTCGATCAGGGCCCTGCTCGCGCAGCTCGCCGCCCACTGCCGCGCGCGCGGGGTGTTCGGGGCCTCGTGGGTCGGACCGCGGCCGGAGATAGCCCGGGTATGCGCACGGAGAATTCCGTTGACAGGCGATCTCGGACTGTGATACTGGTTCTCTTACAAATTCACAAGGTGAACTCTTGGCAAGGAAAGGGAGGGCCCAGCCATGGCCGAGATTCATGTCATCTTTCAGAAGACAGCCAAGCCGATTGTGTACAACATGAGCACGCCCGTGCTCAAGGACGAGTACATCTTCTGGCACATCCACTGCGAGGACTCCGAGATCAAGAAGGTCAAGATCGCGTTCGAAGGGACTAAGGGCCGGGGGCCCGCGTTCTTCCGCACCGATACGGGGAATCTCAACGAGATCACGAAGGACCTCTCAAAGAGAAAGTTCATCTGGGGGATGTCGCCCCACCCGATGGGCAACGGACACCAGAAGGACAAGTACTCGATCTATGGACTCGACGCGAATGAAAAGCCGGTCGCCGGGGCCTACCTCGATCCCATGATCCTCAGCGACGACCCGTAGGCGGCGGGCCGCTCAGCTCGCCAGCTCAAGAATTCTCTTGAAGCGGGGATATCGACTCAGGGCGGGGAGGTCGGGATCATTTTCGATCTCCGCCTTGCTCAACCCGAGTTTAACACCCTTCTCCAGCCAGTCCAACGCGTCTTCATCCCTCCCGAGCAGGCAGCGGATGATGGCGTTGCTGAGGATGATCTGGGGGTCGTCGGGCCGCATCTCCTCGGCCTTACCCCCTTCTGCCAGCGCGTCGCAACCATCCGCACGAGCCCTCGCACAGTAGAGCCCGAGGTCCGACTGGGCACCGGCGTCGCGCGGAGCAACCGACGTCCTGTGCCGCGCGAGGAGGATTGCTTGGAGGTAGGCCTCCCGGGCCTCCTGCTGCTTGCCGAGCATCTTTAGGGAGTCGCCGAGGTTTCCCCAGTGCCGCCAGTTCCCGGGCTCGATCTGGGTGGCGGCCCGGTAGTCCTGCGACGCCAGTTCGTAGTTCTTCAGGAAGTAATGGGCGGTGCCGAGGTTGGAGCGGTTGATGCCTCGCTCCTCAATCTCGATGGAGCGCTCGAGGGCCGGGACGGCCTCTCGATAGTTGTGAACGCGGAGGTAGGCCGTACCGAGGCTGTTCCACGCCATCGTGCTGTCGGGTTTTAGCTCGGTGGCTCTTCGGTACACCCTGACGGCCTCGTCGTGCTCCCCGGACCCGTCGAAGAAGAGGCCCAGGGCGATGTGGTGTCGGAAATTGCCGGGTTTCAGACTGAGGGCCCTGTCAAGAGCCGCACGGCCCTCCTGGTAATCGCCGAGGAGACCGTGAGTCCGGCCCAGAAGGGACCAGGCTGCGTCGAGATCGGGTCGATCCTTCACCGCGATCTCCAGTTCCGTGCGGGCCGCACGGATGTCTCCCTCCACGAAGAATCCGGCCGCTTTCGCGTAATGCGCCTCGGGTAGGTTCGCATTGAGCTGAAACGACCTCTCCACAGCGAGCACGGCCTCCTCGCGGGAGGAGATCTGCTGGTTCCAAGCGTAACGCTTCCAGTACGCTTCCCCCAGCGCGGCCCATGCCGACGCGAATAGGGGATCTACGTCCAAGGCGCGCCGGAACATCTGGATCGCGTCGTCGATGGCCCGCTCGTTCTCGGCCTGCTCTCTGAGCTCGAGCCCCCGCAGGTAGCAGGCCTCCGCCGGGGACGGAGCCTCTCGAGGCCTCAACCACACGTAGGCGAGGACCGCTGCGAAGAGAAGCACCGCAATGGACGCCCACAACGTGAGCCGCTTCAGGTGCGCCAGGGGCGAAGCCGGCGCCGGGTGCTCCATGATCTGACGAATCATCTCCCTGGCGGCCTTAGCCGACGAACATCTTCGCTCCGAGTCGTCAGCCAGCAGGGACTCGAGCACCGGGACGACAGACCGGCTCACTTCGTCACCGAGCCCGCGGGGTATCCGCCGGACCGCCCCGGGAGCCTCACCCGTCAGCATTTCCCGCAGGACCAGGCCCAGCGAATAAAGGTCGCTGCGCGGGTCCACCCTCTGCTTGCGCAGCTGCTCTGGTGACATGTAGCGGGGAGTGCCCACCACGACCCGCGCTTCGGTGATCTCGTCGCCGCCCTGCTCCACTGCAAGGCCGAAGTCCATTACGTGGATCTCCCCGCGGTCGTCAATCATGACGTTCTCCGGCTTGAGATCGCGGTGCACGATCCCATGCCTATGGGCTGCCTCCAGGGCCCGCGCGATCTTCTCAGCGATCTGCAGCGCCCTTTCCTCCTTAAGCACCCGCGTCTTGCGCAGGAGCTGCCGCAGCGTCTCGCCTCCGATCCATTCCATTGAGAGGAACAGGATGCCGTCGCTCTCCCCAAGATCGTGAATGCGGCAGACGTTGCCATGGGTGATCTGCCGCGTGAGCCGCACTTCGCGCTTGAACCTGGCGATGTAGGAGGGCGAGGTCGCCCGCTCGGGTTGTATCAGCTTCAAGGCCACCACCTGGTCGAGTGCATTGTCGATGGCCTTGTAGACTACCCCCATCCCGCCCTGGCCGGCCTTCTCTATGATCGTGAAGCGCCCCGCGAAGACATGACCCGGCGGAAACTCGAGGCCTTTGCGCGGTGCGCGGGTGGTGGCCTCCTCGCTGTCGGTCGTCTTGGAGATCGTGGGGCTCGCGTGGAGGTCAACGCCGCAGCTTGGGCATCGTGAGAGTCCGGCGGGAAGCTGCTGGGAGCAGGAGGGGCAAAGAAAAGTCATTTGTCCGCAACACCTCGCGGGCGGCGTCACGGCATGTGCGCCGGAGTTCAGCACAGGAGGTAGCTTCAGCATACCACGTGACCGACCCGGCCCTGTGCCCTGGTTCCAGCAGATGCGGTGGTAAGGCCGGTCCGATCAGCCGCAGCCGCCGTGCCCGATTCTGCCTGTAGAAGTCGGCAGACTCGGAGGGGCGGAAGTGCCCTCGTGAAGAGGTCCTGGCCCTAGCCTTGCCGCCTGCGTTCCCCGGCTGTGGTTCGCGTGGTGGCAGCGGCGGGCAGGGCTCGATCGGCACTACGGGGTTCCATGCGACACGCCATTATGCCGAGTTCCGAGTTATGCCGAGCGAGACGCATCGATGGGCGGCGCGCGTGGGTCTCCTTCCGTGTTACTTGGCATACTCAGAGGCTCTTCAGGTAGGCCATTAATGCGTCGTCGGGGCGGTAGCGCCCCGGAAGGACGTTGAGAGGCGTCGTCTTCGCGAGGGCCTGTTCCTTCATCTCGGGGCTCGCATGGAGATACATCTGCGTCGTCTCCACGGACTCGTGTCCGAGCCACAGGGCGATGACGGCGCGGTCGACGCCGTGCTGAAGAAGCTCCATGGCCGCGCTGTGGCGTTTATGCCGAGCTCGGCATAAATGCCACTCGAGCGTGACCGCCGTCTACCGGGCCTCGGGCAACCTCTTCCTGGCGCAACGGTTCGCGAGGCACGCGAGCCCAATCATCACGATCATCTACACGCATCCGAGCGACGAGGGTAGGGTCGAGGACCGGCGCGGTGGCCTTACGGCTCCGTCTCCGGTCCCCGCCTCATCAAACGCAGCGTGCGGTTTTCCCGCACTGCGCTTTCCTGCCTGCTTCGCGCCGAGGGTTATGTGACCTGTC
>JAWPNA010000310.1:0-3079 GCA_045402695.1 Acidobacteriota bacterium | reverse complement strand
CGGGCCATGGTGAATCGCCGTAGGGCATCGCGTTGATCTTCGGTGAGATGGGTGAACACCACACCCGCCCCGGGAATCAGGTCGGGATCGCCGCCGGCGCGGTGTCCGACGAGGCGCACCACGCGGCACTCTCCTGAGACCGATAGGGCGGACAGGCCCACTCCCGGCGCCCGCGCCTCCCGGCCCAGGGCAAAGCTGACGCGCACACTCTCACCAACGCCGAGCGGGCGATCGGTCCGCAGAAACAGGCCGGAAGGGCTGAGGTCCTTGGTCCTGGCCCTGAAGGATCCGCCGCGGACGGTGCAGCGCACCATCAGGTCGGCCGCCACGCGATCCGTGGCGCGCGCGGTGATCGACAGGTGGCGCCGGATCGCCCGGTCGAGGCGTTCCTCGAACTCTTCCTCCGCCTCCTCCCCCACCTTCCTGCCTGCACTTCCCGACCCACCGGACGACACGGAAAGCACCTCCACCGGGGACCCTCGTTTCACGGCTCGCGCCGGCGTCCGTTGCGGTGCTGACGGCTGCCGTGACCGGCCGCCCTTCAGCTCCACGGCGATGATCGGAATCCCGGAGAGATCCCGGTCGTCGCAGATCTGGGAGAGGAGCCGGCGTGAGCCTTCATCGGAGATCGAGAGCACGAGCAGGTCGGGCCTGAGCACCTGAGCCCGGGCGAGAAAGACATCCGGCGCGGCCTTCAGCAGCCGGCAGGCGTCACGGCGCAGCAGGCTCCCCTCCACCGCCTTGAAGAGTTTCTCGTCGTCGGCCAGCAGGACGGTCGCCATGGGCGTGCCGAGAATACCACAGCGCCGCGGCAGCCTTCAATGAAAACGGGCGGGACCGTGTCAGGCGGGAGGTGCGACCCGGCCGCTCTTCAGTGGAATGCCGAGCCTCTTCATTTTCTCGATGAGCGTCGTGCGCTTGATGTTGAGCAGACGGGCGGCGCGCGTCTTGACCCAGTCGGTGCTCTCGAGGGCCTGCACGACAAGCCGGCCCTCGAACTCGGAGAGAGCGTTGTCCAGGTTGATCCCCTGATCATCGAGGCGAATCTCAGGCATGCGGATCTTGTCCGCGTAGCTGATCTCCTCGGGCAGGTCCTGCACGTCGAGCGTGGTGTGCAGTCCCGAGAGCGCCACCCCGCGCTCCACGACGTTCTCAAGCTGCCGCACGTTGCCCGGCCAGTGGAAGCTCATCATCTCGCGCACGGCGGCGGGAGTGAAGGCCTTCAGGGGCATGTTCATCTCCTGGCAGTACTTCGCCAGGAAGTGGCTGATCAGGAGCGGGATGTCCCCCCGGCGCTCCATCAGCGACGGGAGCCTGATGTTGATGACGTTGAGACGGTAGTAGAGGTCCTTGCGGAACCGGCCGTCCTCGATCATCTCCCGCAGGTCGGTGTTGGTGGCGGCGATGATGCGCACGTCCACGTCCATCCGCTTGGTGCCGCCCAGCGGCGTCAACTCCCTCTCCTGCAGGACCCGCAGGAGCTTTACCTGCAGGTTCTGGCTCATGTTGCCGATCTCGTCGAGGAACAGCGTGCCGCGATGCGCCAACTCGAACCGGCCCATGCGGTCGCTCACGGCGTCGGTGAAGGCCCCTCTCACGTGGCCGAACAGCTCGTCCTCGAGCAGGTTGTCGGGGAGCGCGCCGCAGTTCACGCTCACGAACGCGCGGTCCTTGCGGTCGCTGTGGCGGTGCAGCGCCTTCGCGATCAGCTCCTTGCCGGTTCCGCTCTCGCCCATGACCAGGACGGTGCTGCGCGTGGAGGCGACGCGGTCGATCAGGTCGAAGATCCTCCGCATCTCCTTTGTGCTGCCGACGATGCTCTTGAACGAGTAGTTCTGATCGATCAGGGTCTTGAGGCCCTGGTTCTGGTCCCGGAGCTCCTGGTTCTCCCGGCGGAGCTGTTGTCGCTCCATCGCCTGGCCGATGAGGATCTGCAGGTCCTCCACCTTGCGGAACGGCTTCACGATGTAGTCGTAGGCACCTATCTTGAAGGCGTCGCGGGCGACATCCTCGGACCCCTCGCCGGTGATCAGCACCACCGCGGCCCCGGGACACAGTGCCACCGTCTCGCGCAGGACGGTGATGCCATCCACCTTGGGGATGCGGTAGTCGAGAAAGATGACGTCGTACGCGTCCTCTTTGATGGCGGTGAGGGCCTCCTCGCCGTCGGCCCTGAGGTTGACCTGGCAGCCGAAGGAGGAGATGACCGCTTCGAGGGTTTGCCGGACCTGGGGGTCGTCGTCGACGACGAGGATCTTCGCGTCCAGGTTCGATCCTCCCGAGAGACGATGTGCCGTGGTCGTCGTGGTCGTCGTGGTCGGGGGACTGGTCCGATCCGATTCGACGGGAATCCGAGTATATCCCAGTCCCCGGCCGTTGGACAAGAATCCCTCAGCCACGGCCACCCGGACCTTCGAACGCCAGCGCGGCTTCGATTTTCAGCATCGGGACGTGGATCTCCCGCCCCTCCGGCGCGGCGCGCGACACCACGTAGCCGCGGCCCGCGTCTTCTGCGTCATAGAAGCTTTCCAGCAGAAGGTTGCCCTGCAGCACGATTCGATCGCGCAGGGCGGCGGCGCGGTCGGGCTCGCCGGGAAGCACCGTCTTGAGGACGCCGTCGCCGGCCATCCAGGCCAGCGACTCGCCGCTTTCCTCGCGGACCACCAACTCGACCGTCTGCCCGATACCGTCCAAGGCCTCGTGAAACCTGAACTCGCCGTACTTCTGGCGGAAGGTGTGAAGCGCCTTGGCGTCGAACGTGAGCGTCAGGATGCCGAACGGCTCGCCCTGATGGCGGCGACGCTCCACCTCATCATCGAATCGCGCCATGGTCGCGCGGTGCTGCCGGCCGTCAATTGCGCGCTCGATGACGCGCTCCAGCTCGGCGGAGCTGAAGGGTTTGGTGAGGTATTCGTCCGCGCCGCAGTCCCTTCCCCAGTAGCGATCCTCGTTGTGGCCTTTGGCCGTGAGGAAGATCACCGGCGTGCCGGAGTGGCGCGGGTCGGCCTTGATCTTTCGGCAGACCTGGAATCCGTTCTGCCGCGGCATCATCACATCGAGGACGACGACGTCGGGATCC
>JAWPNA010000105.1:0-9684 GCA_045402695.1 Acidobacteriota bacterium | reverse complement strand
CTTGGACGGCGCCGACCCCGCGCCGCCCACAGGCTCCACAAGGCGCGGCGGCTGGCCTTGATCCGATGAGGCTTGAACAGATGGGATCAACTGAACGATACTGACGACCCGCGACCTCGAGTGGCCGGTTATGAAGTGTTCTTCGGTGGCCGCATATGAGTGTTCGGTGACAGCCGCTGTCCAAGATCTGAGTGAAGCGCAAGGCTACGGTCTTCTGTGCTGCCCAGTTCGGATTCGAGGTGCGAAGACGATGTGCTTCCTCGCGCGCCCAGCAGAAGCGAAACTGCCGGCCCTCGGGACGATACAAGATGTAGAGCGGCGTCTCTCCGTTGAGGAGGTAGTTCAGGTTGGCGGTGGAAACGGAGAGTGTCACACTTCCGTCACGACCGACTCGAGTACCGCGACGGGCACGGATCTGAACCTTGGCGCAGCAGTTCGTAGGCTGTTCGTCCTCGATCACTTCGATGGCCTGATCTACGCCAAAATCCTCCGTTCGCGAGTCTCGAAGGATCAGCCTGCCTGGTGGTAACAGTGCCTGCAGGGCTCGAATACTCTCCCGCTCCAGGTCCTGAGAGGGGGATGATCGAGGCAGAGAGCCCTCTCCTTCCTGGTGTTTGATCCGGATGCCCATGCTACGGTGGCGCTCCTTCAGAGAATCCTCGGGATAACTCGAGAACTGCGTCCGGAGCACATGATACAGGCTCCTGGCTGACACCACTCTGATACCATTCCATCCCGATCTAGGACGATTCAGGAGGATCAACCGGAGGGTCGGAATCATCTAAGTCCTTATCTTTCGTGTCGGATGTAACTTCCTGTGTTTTCTTAGGTTTAGCACCCTCCGCTTCGTAATCAGCAGGCCGTCGGTTCACCACGAATCTACATAGACCCGAGCGACGAGGGAACATACACGGAGGTCAAGGACTTGCCCTATTGAACAGCCTATCGGGAAGAAACGCTGCTACCAGTCCCACTGAACCTTGTACGTGTATCCCTGTTTAGGGTCATCGATTTCCCAAAGCAGCTCTGTTTGATTCCACCCCTTCAGCATGATCCCCTCGAATGCCCTCGCCTCGGAAGGCAAGTCGTTTGGATACATCAGGAATACAGCACTCCGGTACGGCAGTTCTCTGGGGAACAAGATTCGCATTGAGGCGCTTCCTACAGTGTCAGTGACAGCCATTGCGGTCCACCAGTGGTCTCTGGTTTTGAATGCACCCTCAGTCTCAGACTGGACGGCGAGGAGGAACTCCTGATTCAGAGGTACGCTCGACACGTCTACGTTGACCTGCCAAGGTTTGAGGATTGCAAGGCCCGTAACGGTCTTTTCCTCTTTGGACAGCAAGCTGACCGGATAGGAGTTGTTCACGCTCCACGCGTTGAAGTACTCGCTGGACGTCTGATACCAGTACCGGTATATGTTCTCTCGAGAGTCCGTTCTTACCAGGAGAGCGGTCCGCGTCAATAAGGATCTCCCGAGAACGCCGAGCGTGCTATGGCTATTTGGATCGAGGGCAAGTCTTCTGAGGTCCCACACTCTATGCTCGCTCACGATGCGGAATCCGGCGTTGTTGGGGCGAGTCAGCACAGGTACTATTGTGACTGCTGTCAGGCTCCTCGATTCCCACGCTGGGGCCGCTGCGCTCACCAACCTGTAGGCGCGCACATAGTCATACATCCGCTGGGTCTTGTTGATCGTCGATGGTAGATAGCTAATCGCCAGGGCGACCACGCCTAGGCCGATCGCCACGTGTAGCCAGCTGACCCAGTCAGACAACGCAAAAAGGCGTAGCTTGCGCCGAGCGCCGCCTTGAAGCCGCCTAGCGATCTTGTTCTGGTCACGAGCAGAAGGTTTTTCACGTTTTGGTAACCACCCCTCGAGGCTCGCTGAGCCCGCTCCGCCGACGAGGTCAGATACCTCTACCCTAGCTAGGCAGAACCCGTGCCGGATCAGCTCCTCAGCTTCCAACGAGCTGAATGGGTCAAGGTCCGTACGGAGCCTCTCGAGCTGGGACTGTACCGCCTCAGGTGATGCAGCCGGATCCTTGCTCTGTTCGACTGTGTCTGAGATCGAGATAATTCGATATTTTTGCCCTCCCCGAGCACGTGCGTTCTCCAGCTCCATCTTCCGAATGCGGAACATCATGAGATCGGTCGCCCTTAAAGCGGTTCGTAGAAGTCCAAACTCACTTGTTTCTCCCGGGTCAACGAAAGATCGACCAGCGTCGCTCACAATCACACAGTCCAAGTCCCTGTCGAGTAGAGCAAGAAACGTGTTCACTGCTAGGTTGTCGCCTACTCCTCCATCCGAAAATGTTTCTAGCCTGAACTCGTTCGGATCCGAACCGACGTCCGCATCGGACACCTCAATGGGAGAGAAGAATCCAGGAAGGGCGGATGACGCCGCAACGGCCAGCGCAAGAGGCGTCAGGTGCGCTTCCATGTACCTGATGTCCTGGGCAGATCCCAACGGGATGTGAATGAGCTTCCCCTGTGTGAAGCACGTGAAGCCCGCCTTTGAGAGGTTCGTCGCGACAACGTATAGAGCGGGAAGGTTTACCGTTGTGTCGACACACTCTGCTATTCCATGAGAGTGAAAGAGCTGCTTGTCGCAATACCTGCGGAGCAGTTTAGTGGAGGTAGTTCTGATCCGGTCAGCAAGCGGCAGAAACCTCGGCACGAGCTGGCTGAACCAAGTGAAGGGCATTCGTCTGAGGATGCGACCCCGGATGTCGCTGGATCCGAAGCGGATGAGTTCATCCGAAGCAGAGTCAAACGTCTGGATCGACTCTTGATATCTGGACCAGTTCATGACGAGGTGAGCTGCCGTGATGCTCCCGCCGGACACACCTGAGACTGCAGTGATGTGTTTCAATAGGCCCTCGGCCCGGAGGTAACGGATGACCCCCAGATGGAAAAGCGTGGCTCTGAAACCGCCACCTGAGAGCGCTAGTCCAAGTCGCATGATTCAGTCCCCGAGTCTTTTGAGTGCGGTATCCCGTGAAGACACGCAGCCAACGAGCGTTGCTCGCGAGGGTCCACTTCTGCCTACCTGCATCTCACACGGTATAAAGGATCAAGAGAATAACAATGAGAAATGCCGAAACAGCCACTCCACCCGAGTAACCAAAGTGCATAGCACGTCTCCGTGTCTGACGTCCGGCCCATGTCACAATCAACAATAGTGCGAGCCACACAACCCAGCATAGCCTTGAGAGCCAATCGATCACGATGCTAGGCTTCCCAGGATCGTTGGCCTGTTTGAAGTGCTCATCGGAACCGTCCAACACGAAGTCAGAAATTGCGCTATGTCTCGCTTTATCCCCAACGTCGATGGCCGCGTTGTGTCCTCCCTTGATGAACATCACGTTGTCATGAGGTCCCACGGTTTCTTGGAATCCCCTGAAACCAGCGGCCCCGATGTCGAAGTGGCCCGGACTCAGCCCCAGAGCGCGCGTGCTCTCGCCAACAAGTTCATACAGGCCAGGGAAAACGCCTACAACCCAGTCGGAACTGGCCATCAGATTCCTCAGATCATCCACTCGAGCGGGCTCGCCGCTGAGTGCTGAATACTTTCGCCATGGGAAGGCCCCTCTCACCACACTTCCCGCGAACACCACTCGATGAACTCTAAGTGTTGTGTACGTTTCGAGCGCCTTTGCAAGAATGTAGGTGCCATTACTGTGACCAACAAAGCTGATCCGAGCTCGGGGATACTGGGCGATTACCTCCGTGTACTCATCCATGAACCATCGAACGTTTGTCTGTCTCGCCCCATAAAGGAGAAACCGCCCCATTGGGAAATACCCGTATTTGGAAGTGACCACAACGACGCGTCGGTCTGTCGAACGCGCTCTGCGCTCGATTTCCTGGCGGAGTGCCTCAGTCCAGCTACCGAAATCCCTTATTCCATGAAGGACGAAGACCACTTCTTCGACTGTCTGATCCTCATTCGAAATGTTTTGAGTCTTGGCTCGGAGCGAATCGATTGGATCGGCAAGAGCCCCCGCGATCGCATCGCGCTCCTGCACAATACCTGCGTGAGTAGCGCCGACAACTGGCAAATAGATGAAGTCCTTGGAGGCCGTCAAATCCATGCTGTCTGCTACTGAAACGATATTATCATCATCACCGAGTAGTTGGATGACTGGCTTCACCTGAGGTCCGGACTCTCCGCGCGCTAGCCTGATCCATTGGACTCGAAGATCCGCGACGAAGGGTGCGCCACGCTCGGCGCTCAGGATAAGTCGTCCTGTGCCTGTGAGTTGTCCGATTCGCTTTCCGACCCAGATTCCCAACAGTTCCCCGAGATGCATCTTGCTCGCTCGTGGCGAGATGGACCAGCCACGATTCATGCCGGCCAGCAGAACGATTCGCTGGACCTTATCAACCCAGGAGTGTTTGGTTGTTGGGAAGCCAGGCCGATCCTCGGTGAGGCCGTGTCCCCAGACGTACGCCTTGCGCACCAGAAGCGCTCCGATGCTGTGACCAAGGAGCGTGATACTTGTGAAATTATGCCTCGCATCCAACTTCACGATTGCGTCTTCGAGTTCACTGGCGATGTGGTAGGGATCAGCGTTGGAGAACCTCCCACAATTGTATCGTGGCACGAGCACAAGCGCGTTCGGCATAGTCTGTTTCACGATCGAACTCATACCCGAAAGGGTTTCTGGATCACTTTCATAGCCGTGAACAACAAGAACCAAGTCGCGGAAGTTCGACGATGGCGACAGGGGCGGGATTGTTAGGTAGCGACCATCGTGGCTTCCAGATGATGCGTATCGGATAGCCCCGAAAGAGAGGAGCAGTGTTACAGTAAGGGTGAGGATGAGAACCCATTTTATGTTTGGGAGTCGGAATCGAATAAAGCGTTCGAGCATCGTCATCTCCATCCTGGGAAGAAGGAAGGATCGCACCAAGCGCTGCAGAGAGTCTCTCACATTTTGGCCATGATCAATCAGGGATCTAATACGACCGTGTATTCTGAGGAGATGAACCTCCCCGGTTTTCCGGAGACTCGGTTTCCCGACTCCCCCCTCCACTCAGGCTCCCCTCCTCCCGCTCGACCCGGAGACGCCGATCCCGCTTCTCTGATCGCTCCCCGCATCGCCTCCCGCCAGATGTGGACCGTTTCCTGAGCAGCGGCCCGATACCTCACGTCCGTAGGAGGATTCTGGTAGTCTTGGCACCATGTCGCTCGCGGCTGGCACACACCTCGGCTCCTACGAGATCCTCGCCCCGCTCGGCGCCGGCGGCATGGGGGAGGTCTACAGGGCGCGTGACACGCGGCTCGACCGGACGGTGGCCGTCAAGATTCTTCCCGAGCATCTGGCCGCCGACCCTGCGTTCAAGCTGCGCTTCGAGCGTGAGGCACGTGCGATCTCCGCGCTGAGCCATCCCCACATCTGCATGCTGCACGACATCCCATCGGCTCCGCGTGAGTTGTGCGCTGGGTGTTGACACGCATCTCAGCCCACAGGCGTTGTCAGCGCGGTGACCAAACGGTGACCACTGACCTCGAAATCGACGCCCCAGACCCGATCCATGAAGATCACCAAAGCCTCTCGATAGTGTCACATAGATCTTCTTGATGTTGTTCATTCTGCTGGACTTCCGGCTTCGTAATCAGCAGGCCGTCGGTTTACTCCCCAGCTCACTCCCCGCCTTTCAGCGTCGCCGGCTCCGACGCGCCGTAGTGGATGGCGTTGAACAGGAGCTTGAAGGTCCCGTGCGTCTGGGCGCGGTGCTGGACGCGGAAGCCGAACATGATGATGCGCCCTTTGCCCATGGCCACCTCCACGGCCGCGGCGCGGCGACGCAGCAGTTCCTCGCCCTGGATCCAGCCCGACATCAGCAGCGGGGCGTCCGGGTAGCGGGCGATCACCGTGCGTTCCTGGCCGGCACCCGGGATGGAGGTGGCGAAGGCCGGCCCCTGAGCGACGTAGGCGGCGGCTTCAGGCGGCATGCCATAGGCCACGGGATGCGTTGTGTCGAGGCTCACGCGCAGCAGCGAGCCGGGGCAGGAGAACTGGTCGATCTTGGTGTTCTCCAGGACGTTGCGCACCGGGACGTTAAGGTCCTGGATCGGAAGCATCGAGGCGGAGTCGAGCGCAATCAACGTGCCGCCTTCGTTGACGAACTCCTGGAGAGCCTTGATCCCTTCCGGACCGATGCCCGAGGCGTACTCGTCCGGCAGCGGCACGAAGTATCGTGCAGTGGTGTCCACCGACTTGGGCTTGCCGTCCACGATCACGTCGCGCTCGACATCGGGCAGGATGATGACATCGTACTTCTGCCGCAGGCCGCCGGCCTTGATCGCGGCGTTGTCCAGATTCTGGTACCCGAACTCGGCCCGCTCCAACGTGAGCCGGGTCCACCCTTCGTCCATGCTGGCGGCCCATGGTTTGTAGAGGCCGAGGCGCGGGCTCCTCACCACGCGGGCGGGGATCTCCGCGGCGGAAGGGTCGAGCGGCCCGAGCGCCACGCCCGAGACGGCCAGCTCCGAGACGATCCCTCGGACCTCGGCTGCCACCCCCTCGTCCGCCCGCACGAGGATCGTCCCCGCGTCGAAGCGGCGCCCCTCGGCCGTGAACGGCGCCCCAGCCAAGAGCACCTTCCGGCCCGACTTCAGCAGCCGGTTGATGGCACGGCTGGCGGCGTTGGCTCGATGCGGCAGGGCGAACCACGCCACGTCGGGCCGCTCCCCGTTTTCCACGGTGGTCATGGATGCCGGCGGCGTCCAGGCCGAGGTGACCGGCGCGAGCACCGCTCTGGCCTGAGGCCCGATCGGCGTGTTGACGGCCACGGCCTGCACCCCCATCTGCAACGGCAGCGTCCAGCCGGTCACATCGTACGGGCGATAGATCGGCGCTCCCTCGGCCGGGCGTACCTCGGGGAATGCCTGCGGCTCCATCATCTCCTTGAGGAAGGCCCAGTACGGCTGGTCCATCAGGAAGAACACCGTGCCAGCGGGCCAGGCCCGGTCCCCCACCGTGATCTCACGCTGGGCTCGATGGGCCTCCACACCCCCTTCGCGCAGGATCTCGATCATCTCCGCAGCCTCAAGAGGATCATGCTGCTCGGGAGGCACGGCGAAGGCGTAGGGCGCCCGGCTTCGCCCCGCCTCGATCTGCGCCGAGGCCATCTCGTGCATCCCGCGCAGGAAGTCCTCCCGGTGGCGGGAAGCTGTCTCCAGCAGGGAGAGCGAGGCGGTCATCTCGTAATCCATGATGTCTCTCAGCCGCCACCATCCGCCCTTCCACGGGTTGGGGAAGTTCATCTGTGCCTTGTAGTCTGACAGCCCCTTGCGCTCCGCGGAGAGCTCGTTCTCGTCCACGAAGAGCGGGGTGGCCATCTTCGCGCTCGCCACTTCGGTCAGAACTCCCACCACGTTTTTCCACCAGGCCGTGTTCATCGATCCGCCGGGCCAGTAACCGTCGTACGACCACGAGTCGATCACGCCGGGCTTACCCGCCTGCTCCAGCCGCAGGGCCATGTTGGTGCCGATCAGATCGGTCATCCTCCAGATGAGAGGCGGGATGTTCAGGGCGAGAGGGTCGCTGAAGGGCGGCACGAAGATGCGCGGCCCCGTGGATCCCATCTGGTGCTCGTCGGCGTAGATCTGCGGGAACCACTCGTGGTACAGGACACGGTTGATCATGCGGGTCTCGTCGAGCGCCAGCATGAAGAAGTCCCGGTTGTTGTCGTGGCCCGCGTAATGGTGGTACAACCATGGCATGCGACCCCCCTCGAAGGGTGTTGAGAGCTGCTTGCGGTACCACTCCACCTCCATGATCTGCCCGTCAGGGTTCAGGGAGGGCACCAGCAGCAGGATCACGTTTTGCAGGTGGCCGAGCAGTCGGGGGTCGTCGGTGGTGGCCAGCACGTAGGCCAGCTCCAGTACCATCTGGCTCGCCCCGATCTCGGAGCTGTGGATGTTGCAGGTGACGAGCACGATGACCTGCCCTTCGCGGACGATCTTTTCCGCCTCCCCCGTGTCCAACAAGCGGGGGTCGGCCAGCTTGTGGGCCATCTCGCGGAACTCGAAGGACCGCTCCAGGTTGCGGGGGGCGGAGATGGCGGCCATCACCATGTCGTTGCCGAGCGTGGTCCGCCCCAGCGTGAGCAGGGTCAGACGATCCGAGGCGGCATCCAGGACCTTGAGGTACTCGACGATCTGGTGATAGTCGGCCAGCTTGCGATCGGCCCCGAGCGGGAAGCCGAGAAACTCGTCTGGAGAGGGCGGCGGAGCCGGCAGCGGCGGATCCTGTGCCAACGCGGCGCCGAACGCCAGAAGGAGAGCTACCACGAGGGAGGTCGGTTTCATGGGACATCATCTCCGGGATTCAGAGGACCAGGGCAACAGCGCACGCGACCGCGGGAGTCTGACCCTCAAGGCCGCCGCTGGTCAAGGGGCGCTGGCGTTTCTTCTCCTGTCGCCGGCCCTCGCCGACTCCCCTGCTCAGCCGGCGGCCACGCAGGAGACTCCACGAATCTCCGCCCCTGAGCGGGTCGAGGTGAACCTGGTCCTGATTGACGTGGCCGTGCGCGATCGGAAGGATCGGCCCGTCGCCGGCCTCACCCTCGACGACTTCGAGCTGCTGGTCGACAACACGCTCGTCGGTCCCGGCGCCATCGAATCGTTCGAGGAGATCTGCTCGGCCCTTCCCGAGGAGGGCCGCGACGACCGCAAGGGTCTCGCGACGACGCCGTCTCCTGCCGCGCCGGACGCGAACATGAGGGAGGCCCCGGCCCTCACGCTCGCTTCGCCGAGACACATCGTGGTCTACTTCGACTTCTCTCAGATGAGCCACGCCGCGGTGAGCCACTCGATTGAGGGAGCCCGGCGCTTCCTGGCGAGCGAGCTGACCCCGGATAATCGAGTGATGATCCTCGCCTTCACCAAGGAGATGCGGCTGGTCCAGCAGTTCACAAACGATGGCGGGTTGCTGGCCGCCAGCCTGGAGGCGCTCTCGAAGGACTCCACGATCCTCCACTCGGACGTCCTGCAAGAACCCCAGACGCTCGCCTCCCTTGCGAGGGTGCCCCGCGATTTGGACGGAGCGTACACGGCTCGCCGCGCTCTCGCCTCCGTCTATGCGACAATGGAGCAGAGCCGGGCGCGCCGCAGCCTGAAGGCGCTCGAAGAGCTCATGCCGGCGCTGGCGGGGATCAAGGGGCGCAAGGCGCTCGTCCTCTTTACCGACTCACTGCGCGACGAACCCGGGGTGCAGTACATCTCCCTCGCGCACTCATTCCCAGCCGCAGTGGGGATAACGCTGGCGGAAGACATTCTCCGGCTTACGGGGGAGTCCAACGCCGCTGGAGTCTCGATCTACACCATCCACGCCGGCGGCCTGGAGGACACGGCGCTGAACCCCGCCAACGACTCGCGGGCGCAAAATATCGTGTTCAAGAACGGCAAGCTGGAGTCCAGCATGGGTGAGCTGCGCGAGACGCAGGATGCCGCCCGCGCGGGGCTCGGTGCGGCACTCGCTCTCCAGACGACACTCGCCACGGAGACAGGAGGCCGCGCTCTCCAACGCACCAACGACCTGGGCGCCATCCTCAGCACCGCCCGACAGGACCTCTCCTGCTACTACTTGATCGGCTACCGCCACACGGGACGCGGCGACGGCCGGCGTCACAACATGATCGTCAAGCTCAAGCCGCGCCCCGGCGGCG
>JAWPNA010000461.1:0-11327 GCA_045402695.1 Acidobacteriota bacterium | reverse complement strand
GCCTGATCGGGCCTCAGGCCGGCAACCGATCCGTGCAGGACGATGCCGATCGATTCGCGCTCGACCGATGCGTCGGAGAACTTCACGCGCAGCCCGGTCTCGGCTGAGACCCACTCGAGAAACTCCCCGAGTGTGCGGCCTTCCAGCTCGAACTCCGGAGCCACGCCGAGGATCCAATCCCACGGGGGCCCGTTCGGCGGCACGGCCTCCAACCTGGGGTTGCCTGCCTCGTCGACGGTGAGCTCGGTACCGGCGGAGATTCCCTCTGCCCGACCGTTGCGGTCGACGTTGACGGACCCTAGCCGCACCCTGACCTTGAGCTCGCGGTCGTGCACGCGAACCTCGAACTGCGTTCCCACCTCGCGCACGTTGCCGATCCTCGTGCGGATCTCGAGATTGCCGGACTGGCCCGCCGCCTTGCCGGAATCCACATAGACCGCGCCGCGTTCGAGCTCCAGCAGGGATCCTCCCCGCAGCGTGATGCGCGTCCCGGCATCGAGCCGGACCTCAGCTCCCCCAAAAAGGCGGAGGGCGGCTCGAGCGTCGGGGGCGGTCTCCAGGATGGAGCCGGGAGGGATGTCAGTCCCTTGGAGCACGGTCGCTCCATCCGGGCCGCGCAGCACGCCGGTTGAGAGGATGAGCGTGCCGGCCGTCTCGCGCGGATCGGGAGGGGCAACGCTGCCGCGGCGGCTTCCGAGCGCGACGGTCAGGACGACGATTGCGGCGGCGAGCGAGGCCGCGCACCAGGCCAGGAGCCTGAGGCGCCGTCGGGCCCGCACGCTCTCCCGCCATCGGGCGTGTACGGCTGCCTTCACTCGCTCCTTAGCCTCCTGCGAGGCGTCAGGACGCGGGCCTGCCGCGCGCAGGAGTCGAGCGATGATCTCGCCGTCCTCAGGTGGCGGTTGATCTGTTTCACCCATCCAAGTCTTCGGTTCGGTCATGGTGTCTCCGTCCTTCCAGATCCTTCCCTCAGCGGCCGTATTCTCCACGACACGCCGGTGAGGGTGGAGAAGCCGTCGCGGAAAGCCGCGCGCGCGCGACCGAGGAGTGACTCGGCGGCCTTCTGGCCGAGCTGGAGTTTCCCGGCGATTTCCTTGACTGGCAACCCTTGGATGTATTTCCACTCCAGCGCGCTGGCGTACGACCACGGGAGGTTGTCGAGCGTGACCTGCACGAGGCGCTTGATCTCCTTTTGGTCGAGCCTGGCTTCCGGTCCTTCTTCCAGGGCCGCCGCGAGCGAGTCGAGCGCGGCCCGACAGTCCTCCGAGTCTTCGGGCAGGCTTGCCGAGGCCGGGAGTCTTTCGCGCCGCCGGTACTCGTGTCCTATCTCGTGGCGGCAGATCGTGCAGAGCCACGTGAACAACGCGGATTCGCCGCGATACGTCGCGAGCCGGGCCACTGCCTTGCACAGAGTGGCCTGGGCGATCTCCTGCGCTGCGTCGGCATCGCCGTCGAGACGGGTCAGGGCGAACCGGAAAAGCCGTGAAAAGTGACTCTCGAAGAACTCCTCGAAAGCCCGCTCGTCGGAGGCGAGCATCCGCTTGACGAGCATCCTCTCGCTCATGGACGATTCGGACATGACCTCTCCATGACCTCCCGTATCCCGTATGAGGGGACAAGGCTGCACGATCCTTCTATTATTCTCCAAAAAACCTCTGGAAAGCCTCCCTCCCGGTCCGGCGGTGACCTGAAGTAGAATCGACGCGCCAAACGCAGGGAGAGAACGATGACAAGCAGCCTGAGAGTCGCCGCCTTCTTCGCGGCACTCGCCTCCGCCGTGCCGGCCGTCGCCGAGGAGAGGCCCGACGCCGCGCACCCGGCGAGCCCCGACCCGCGCCGCGCAGAGATTGAGGCCTTTGTGGCGAAGGCCGACGCGCTCGTCCACGACTACAACTACGACGTCAAGTCAACCGCGCACTACAAGGTCAAGACCGACGACCCGAGGTTCGACGTGGCGGCCGCGGCCCAGCTCCTCGAGTCGTTCAGGAGCTACTTCGACTCGTTCTGGCAGGGACGGGCCGGGCTGCTTCCGTATGACGAGCCCGCGCGCGTCTACCTCTTCTATTCCCGCGCCAAGGTGAAGCAGCTCTACCCGTACAAGGATGCCGGCGATGACATCGCGACCGTCGGCCACTACGCGAATCTCTTCGACGTGGTGGCTCTGCATACCGACTCGGCCGCTCCCGATGACTTTCCCGATCTGTTGATCCACGAGGCCGCGCACCAGTTGGTGCAGAACCGCCTGTACGGCCAGGACAGACGTCCGTCGATCTGGGTCGCGGAGGGCCTCGCGAGCTACTTCGGCAACACGCTTCGCGAGGCCACAGGGTTGTTCCAGCCGGGCAAGATCGGCGGCAAGGAGATCTCCTTCTTCAAGAAGTCCCGCGGCTCGGACCGGCGCATGGGATGGGCGCAGGCCAGGAGCTACCGTCGCGCCCTGCAGGAAGGTGAAGCGGTGACCCCGGACACACTCGTCCGGATCTCGGATCCGGCCATCTTCTACGACGGTCGGGCGCTCGATCGGTATGTGGCGAGCTGGATGCTGGTGCACTTCCTGCTGCACGCCGGCGGAGGATCCCATGCGGCGGCCTTCGTGACCTACATGAAACACGAGGCCGCCGGCGAGAGTGGGCCGGAGATGCTCTACCGCGACCTCGGCATGACTCCGGCCCAGCTCGACGCAGCCTTCAAGACCTACCTCGCGAAACTGAGTCCGAAGTGACGCGATCAGGAAGCCGGATGACGAGGTATCCGGCCGCAACCCCCTTGCCCTTAGAGTTGCGGCGGCGCGATGCCTCTCGCTTCGACGTCCCGGCGTCCACCACACTGTTCGACGACCTAATCGAGTTCCTCGAGCACCAGTAGGCGCGATCCTCATTCAGAACTGTGCGATGCGCTTGGCGTGTGTCCCCCCTATGGGTGCACTCGCCCTCGGGTATAATCTGTGGGTGAACCTGACCCGGATGCCTGGTGGAGACCTCATCGCCCGTGGTCTCGACGACCAGTCCCGAGGGGAGGAGTCGATGGAAGCCCTCCTCGTGGCGATCGGAGCGCCGCGCCTGCGCCGGCTGGGCATCCTGGTTTCAGATGTCCCGTCCGCGGAGCACAGGCTCTACGAGCTGCTGGCGCGGACCGATCCCGACTCCGCCCACGGCCGGTACAATGCCTTGCTGCGCCGGCTCGCCAGCTTCGTGAGAGCAATGGAATGCGGCGCCTGACCGATCCCCAGCTTCTCGAGGCGTTCATGCGACGCCTCGGCGAGCTGCCTGCCGGAGGGCGTGTCTACTTCACGGGCGGCGCGACTGCTCTGCTTTTCGGGTGGCGGGCCACCACGATCGACGTCGACCTCATGCTCGAGGGAGAGGTCGAGCGGTTGCTGCAGGAGTTCCCCAGGCTCAAGGAGGAACTGCAGATGAACGTGGAGCTGGCCTCGCCTTCGGAGTTCATCCCGGAGCTTCCAGGCTGGAGGCACCGGAGCCTCTTCATCGCCCGGCACGGACAGATCGATTTCTATCACTACGATCCGTACGCGCAAGCGCTCGCGAAGCTGGAGCGGGGACATGCGATGGACTTGGCCGACGTCCGCGAGATGATAGACCGCGGTCTGGTCGATCGCCGGGAGGCCCTCCGACTGTTCGGCGAGATCGAGCCGGTCCTGTACCGCTACCCCGCCATCGATCCTGGAAGTTTCCGAATCAGAGTCAAGGAGTTCCTGGCAGAGCCTTGAGCGGAACAGGAGAGTGGACCAGGCCGGGCCTGCCGCTCAGCTTGCAGACTCTCCGCCCAGCCCTTCAGCCTGCGCGGCGGGCTGCGCGAAGTGCATCTCCAGCCGCTCGATGCAGCGGGCCATGGCGGCCGCGGGTGTGTCGGCGGTGACGGCCTCCTGCAGATGGAACTGCATGATGAGGTCGAGCATGCCGTCGGCCTTCCACAGGAATGGAAACGCCTGGTAGCGTTCCTCCCCCACGACGTCGCAGAAGATCTCCACGCGGCGCCCGGCGATGTCCAGGCTGCATCGCGAGGAAGTGGCGGCGTTTGATCTCCCGAGGGGAATCTCCAGGAATCGCAGCGCCTGGTCCAGCGCGGAATCCTCGGCCTGCTGCAGACCCACGCCCGTCCCCTTGAAGACGATCAAGTCGTGTCTCTCGTCGTGTGGGTCGAACAGAAACACTGTGCAGCGGAACTCGCCGTCGCGCCCGGCAATCGTGTGGCTGAGGACCTCGTGGCCGCGGAGCCGCAGATGCTTTCCGGTGGAGATCTCGAAAGGGCCGGTCATGACAGGGTCAATATGGGCAGGGCCCGAGAGGCCGGCAAACGGAACAAAACACCGAGGCCTACCTTCAGGAATGGTTCCGCGGCGGGGCGTAGCGAGGCGCCCGCGAGGTCTCCACGTTGGAGAGGTCGGACTCGACCATGGCCGAGCAGAGCCGGTCAATCGCCCGGCGCACCTTCCAGACATCGGCGCCCTGGCCCGCGTTCACCAGGATCGAGAAGGCCAACGTCTTCCCTTGATGCGTGAACGCATAACCCGACAATGACGACACGCCGTTGAGGTGTCCGGTCTTGGCCCGGATGTGCCTCTGCGCCGAGCCGCCGACCATCCGTCGGTCGAGCGTGCCGTCCACGCCGCCCACGGCCAGGGACGTCATGAACTCGGGGGAGGACTCGAAGTCGCGGTACATCGCCACCAGGACAGCCGACAGCGCGGACGCGGTCAGCCGGTTCTCGTGCGAGAGGCCGGATCCGTCGCGGATCACGAGCGGCCGCGTGTCCACCCCCAGCTTCTGAAGGAAGGAGAGGACAGCGTCGGCCCCCTTCGTGGAAGTCCCGGGGAGGCCCGAGGTCTCGGCCCCCAGGGTCTTGAGGAAACTCTCGGCCATGAAGTTGTTGCTGAGCTTGTTCATGGTCCCGACCAGCTCGGAAAGAGGGCGCGACTCGTGCTCGTAGATCCGGAAGGCGCCGGCGGGCTTGGCGCCTCGCCGGGTGATTCCCGTGATCGTGATCTCCTCCTTGGCCGCCGCTTCGCGGAATGCCGCCAGCGCGTACATCGTCGGCTGCTCCACGCACCGGTACGAGACGCTGGGCAGCGATCGCGGCGAAATGTTCCCCTCCACGACGATGTTGTTCCGCTCGCCGTCGAACAGCCTGCCCACGCGCAGGTTGGAGTTGACGCCGCGCGTGGCCGCCCGGTTGATCACCTTGAAAAAGGAGGAGAAGGGCGTGAGGAACACGTCAGGAGGGCTTCCTTCGCGAGCGGGGCGCACCACCACCGTCACCGCGCTGAAGTCGGCTGCCAGCGCCGACACCGGCGCGTTGAAGAAGGCGTCCTCGGTCGCAGGCGGCCATCCCTCGGGGCGGTCCTGCGAGTCGAAATACGTGTCGTCGCCGACGAGGTCCCCCTCCACGCGCGTAATGCCGCGGGCACGGATCTCGCGCGCCATCAGCCACCATTGCTCGCCGACCAGCCCGGGAGAGCCGGACCCCTTGATGATCAGGTCGCCGCGCACCACGCCGTCAACGGGGCGCTCGGACGTGTAGAACGTCGTCCTGAAGATGTACTCGGGACGCAGCAACGCCAGCGCCGCGGCCGACGTCATCACTTTCATGTTGGAGGCAGGCTTGAGCGGGTGGTCCGCCTCGTGGTCGAACAACACCCGCCCGCTGTCGGCCTCGATCACGCGCATGCCGACCTGCGAGCGCTCCATGTCGCCTCCGCCGAGGATGGCGTTCAGAGCCCCGGACAGGGGACGGCCTGTGTCGCCGGCCGCCCGGGGTGCCGGGGGTACGGCGGCAAGGATCGCGATGAGGGCAAGCGGGAAGACGCGGCGGCTCACTCGTAAACTCCAGACGCGACAGAATGATAGTCATCTCTCCGCGCCGAGTCAAAAACGCTTCTACTGCGCCCCTGAGCGTTCCAGGGTGTCGTCTCCCAGGAAATGCTCGATGTGATGCGCCTGGTCCTCGTGACGCAGGAGGATCTCGCGCAGGAGCTGGGAGGTGCCGAAGTCGCCGGGCTTCTCCGCGCCGGCGATCTCCCGGCGCAGCAGCAGGACCATCTGCTTCTCCGCCTCCTGATCGCGCAGCAGGCTGGAGCGGATGTCATGTGATCCTTCTTCCTCGAAGGTGAATGCGGCCTCCTTCTGCTGCGCGGCGGGCGAGGAGAGCGGCACGCCTCCCAGGGCGGTCACCCTCTCGGCGATCTGGTCGGAGCTTTCCAGGGTCCCCTTCGCCTGAACGTCGAGGAACAGGTGCAGGTCGCGGAACTGCGGCCCCACGACCAGCCAGTGGTGCTTCTTGTACTGGTGGTAGAGCGTGTAGGCCGTCGCCAGGGCCTTGTTCAGCCCTTGGATGATCGGCCCCACCGTTTCACGGGAGAGGCCCATCGAGTTGCGCTCGATCTCTCCGAGCTTCTGGATCATGCGTGGCTGATGCTGGCTCATCCTGTGTCTCCTTCTGATGGGATGTCCCCGGCGCACGCGCGGCAGGCGCCGAAGAAGTTGATCGAATAGTCCTCCACCTGGAAACCCGCGGCGGGCGGCAGCCGCAGCCCCCTGATCTCGTCTTCCTCGATGTCGATCACGCGGGCGCAGCGGCGGCACACGGCGTGATGATGCCGGCCCACGTGGCCATCGTACCGGGCGGCCACTCTTTCGATGCCGGGCGGAGCGAGTTTGGCGATGACGCCCAGGGCCGCCAGAGTGTCGAGGGCCTTGTAGACCGTGGCGCGCGACAGCGAGGGGTAACGGGGCTTGAGCCCCTTGTGGATCGCCTCTGCGGTCGGATGATCCGTGGAACGGACCACGGCCTCCAGCACGGCCAGACGCTGGTGCGTGAAGGCCAGACCCCGCTCCCGGCAGCGGGATCTGAACAGCTCGGTGCGCTGGGTGAGCAGAATGGAGTGGGCCGCGTGGTTGTGAGGCATGTGGGGAAGATAGCGATGTGGAGAATAAGTGTCAACAAATACTTAGTATCTACTCTGGCGGGCGGCGCGGGCCGAGGCGGCTGGGCGGCCCGCGGGATTGGTGGGATGGCCTCGACAACCACCGGAGCCGCGCATATCGTGACCGCATCCGCGGATTCTGCAATCCAAATGAGCACTCCGCCGAAACCAGGACGGAACCTCGCTCGTTATTAGTGCGTTACTACCAGCGCGGTTGAGAGCCTCGCCGCTCATCGCCCTCCATGGAGAATCGATCATGACGACCCTGACGCGACGCAAGAAAATTCTGATCCCGGTGGTCCTCGGAATCATCCTCGCCGGCGGCGTCGGGGCCGCCTTCTATTTCAAGAGCGCGGGCGCGGCCACGTCCTCGTCTCCGGCCTCGCCGGGAGGCGGCGTCGTTCTCGCCGCCAACGGATCGCAGCCGGCGTCCGGCGCGAAGGGCAAGAAGGGAGACGAGAAGGAGAAGACCCCCGTGCCGGTGAGCGTGACTCCCATCGTCAGCGGACCGGTTTCCTCCTACATCACCTCCACGGGCAACCTGGTGGCCGAGGACGAGGTCAAGGTGCTGGCCGAGGCCGAAGGAAGGGTCGCTGAGCTGATGGTCGAGGAAGGCAACCATGTCACGCGCGGCCAGGCGCTCGCCACGCTCGCCCGCGAGGACGCGGAGATCTTCATGAGGAAGGCCGAGATGAGGTCCGCCAACGCGGCGCTCGCCCACGGTCGAGCGGTCAAGGCGGTGGCGGAGGATCTGCTCAGCCGCGAGGATTACGACAAGCTCACCATGGAGAACTCCATCGCCCAGCAGGAGCTGGCCGAGGCGAGATGGAGGCTCGAGAAGACCACCATCAGAGCCCCTTTCGCGGGACACATCACCGAGAGGAACCTCAAGCTGGGCCAGCACGTGCGGCCGGGCGACGCCCTCTTCACGGTGGCCGACTTCGATCCGCTCATCTCCCGCATCTATCTTCCCGAGAAAGACGTCTACGGCTTGAACGAGGGGCGCGAGGTACGCATCACGCTGAAGGCGAACGAGGCCACGCGCTTCACGGGCCGCATCCGCCAGATCAGCCCGGTCGTCGATACCGCCACGGGGACGGTGAAGCTCACGGTGGAAGCCGTGAAGACGCCGCCTGAGGTCCGCCCCGGCGCGTTCGTCACCATAGACATCGTGCAAGAGACGCACGCGCGCGCGGTGCTCCTGCCCCGCGATGCCGTCATCCGCGAGCTGCAGGACGCCTATGTCTTCGTCGCGCGCGGTGAGGTGGCCGAGAAGCGCACGATCTCGCTCGGCCTGGAGGAGGGGGACCACGTGGAGGCGATCTCCGGTGTGGAGCCAGGCGATCAAGTGATCGTGGCGGGCCAGGGAGGACTGAAGGACGGCTCGCCGATCAAGATCATCCCGACAACACAGGCCTCGGATCTGGCGGTGCGCAAGACCCGCCCGGCCCGCGGCTGATACCCAGGCGGAGTCCGGCATGGGCCTCATCGGGTTCTCGCTGCGGCGGCGCGTCACCGTCTCGATGTGCGCCGTGGCACTCATCGTGTTTGGGTTGGTGGCCTTCACGCGCCTGCCGGTCAGCTTGCTGCCGGACATCTCCTATCCCACGCTCACGGTCGAGACGAGACTGTCGGGCGCGGCCCCCGGCGAGGTCGAATCGCTCGTCAGCCGACCCGTCGAAGAGGCGGTGGGCGTGGTGGCCGGAGCGCAGCGCATCACGTCGGTGTCGCGCCCCGGGCTGTCGCAGGTCACCCTCGAGTTCGGGTGGGGGCAGAACATGGACCTGGCGGCGCTGGACGTGCGCGAGAAGCTCGACCTGGTGACGCTGCCGCGAGAGGCGGCCAAGCCGGTGCTGCTGCGGTTCGATCCCGCCAACGACCCGGTGGTGCGCATCTACCTCACCGGCGGGCAGAGTCTTTACCAATTGCGCTACATCGCCGACGAGATCCTCAAGAAAGACCTCGAGTCCACCGAGGGGGTGGCCGCCATCAAGGTGAACGGCGGCTACGAGGAAGAGATCCAGGTCCGCGTGGACCAGGGCAAGCTGGCGCTCCTCGGGCTGTCGATCCAGGACGTCAACTCCAAGCTGCTTCGCGAAAACGTCAACCAGGCCGGCGGCAGCCTCTACGAGTCGGAGGCGCGGTACCTGGTGCGCGCGCGCAACGAATTCAAGGACCTCGACGACATCATGCGAACCGTCCTTCTGACCAAGGACGGCCGCAACATCATGATGTCCGATGTGGCCGAAGTGACGCGCAGCCACAAGCAGCGCGACGTCGTCACGCGGTTCGGCAACAGGGACGCGGTCGAACTGGCGCTTTACAAGGAAGGCGACGCCAACACCGTGAAGGTGGCGCGCGCCATCCGCGGCAGGCTCGAGCGCGTCAAGAAGGAGCTGCCCGCCGGAGTCGAGATAACGCCAGGAGTGGATCAGTCCCGTTACATCGAGGCCTCGATCAACGAAGTGATCAGCAACGCCGTGGTAGGCGGTCTCATCGCCATCGGTGTGCTGCTGCTGTTCCTCAAGGATTTCGTCAGCACGATGATCATCGGCGTCTCGATCCCGATCTCGATCATCGCCACCTTCTTCCTGATGTACCAGACCGGGACGTCGCTCAACATCATGTCGCTGGGCGGACTGGCCCTAGGCGTGGGAATGCTGGTGGACAACGCCATCGTGGTGCTGGAGGCGATCTTCAAGAGGCGCGAGAAGGGCGAGAGCGGCGTTGAAGCCGCCATGGGCGGGGCATCCGAGGTGGGCCGCGCCGTCGTGGCTTCCACGTTGACGACGGTGGCGGTGTTCCTGCCGGTGGTCTTTCTGGAGGGGATCGCCGCGCAGCTCTTTCGTGATCAGGCACTGACCGTATCGTTCTCCCTGATGGCCTCCCTGGTCGTCTCCCTCACCCTCATCCCCATGATCGCGGCGCTCACGGGGGCCGGCAAGCGTTCCGTGCTGCTGCCGGCGGCCGTCGCGACCGGCGCCGGCGTGCCGGCGGGCCGGTTCCGGCGCGCTGCGCGTGCCGCCGTCGTGCGCGGACCCGTCGCGACTCTGCGCTTCATCCGTATCGGCGCAGGTTGGACGTCTTCCATGTTTGGCCTGATCTTCCGGCCGGTGACGCTGGTGTTCGACTGGGCTCTCGACACGCTCATGGAGACCTACCCCGCCATGCTTCGCTTCTCGCTGCGGGCGCGCGGCATCGTGGTGATCGTCTCGCTCGCCGCCTTCTTCGGGTCCCTCTGGGTCGCGCGGGGCCTGGGTGTGGACCTGATCCCCTCCCTGTCGCAGGGCGAGTTCTCCTTCCAGGTGGAGCTGCCCGAAGGGACGCCCCTCGAGGTCACCGATCGATTCGTGCAGGAAGCCCAGAAGGTGCTGGAGGGACATCCTCAGATCGACTCGTACTCCAGCGTCGTGGGCGGCGCGGGCCTCTCGCTGGCGCGCACGGGCACCGAGGGGGAGAACGTCGCCCGTATCCAGGTGCGCATGAAGTCGAGCGCCACGAGCGGCGACGAGCAGGCGGTGGCCGAGCTGCTGCGCCGGCGGCTCGAGCAGTCGCGCCTGGCGCGGTTCAAGTTCGAGCGCCCGTCGTACTTCACTTTCCGCACCCCGATCGAGGTGGAGGTGTACGGTGACGACCTCGAGGATCTCCAGACCGCCTCGGCCGAGGTGACGCGACGGGTGGAGGGAATCCCCGGCCTCGTGGATGTGAAGTCGTCCCTGACCGTGGGGAGCCCCGAGCTGCAGGTGAGATTCAACCGCGAGGCGCTCAGCCGGCTCTCATTGGACCTGTCCCAGGTGGCGGGCACGGTCCGCAACAAGGTCCAGGGAGAGGTGGCCACCCGGTTCCTGGAAGGCGACCGTGAGATCGACATCCTGGTGCGGTCGGTCGAGGTGGGCACGGCGTCCGTGGAGGACGTCAACCAGATGATCGTCGGGCAGCGCGCGGGTGTGCCGATCTTTCTCAAGTCGGTGGCCGAGGTGAACCTCGCCCAAGGGCCCAGCGAGATCCGCCGCGTCGGGCAGAAACGCGCCGCCATCATCTCGGGCAATCTCTCGGGGCGTGACATGGGGGCCGTGGCCTCGGATGTGCGCGGGGTCTTGAAGCAGATCCCGATGCCGGCGGGCATGACTGCGGATCTCAGCGGGCAGGAAGAGGAGCTCCAGCGCTCCTTCAGGTCGCTGATGCTGGCCATGGGGCTGGCCATCTTCCTGGTCTATCTGGTGATGGCCTCGGAGTTCGAGTCGCTGCTGCACCCGTTCGTCGTCATGTTCACCGTCCCGCTGGGGGCCATCGGCGCCATAGGAGCGCTGGCGATGTTCGGCCACACGGTCAACGTCGTCGCGCTGATCGGGGCGGTGATGCTGGCCGGCATCGTCGTCAACAACGC
>JAWPNA010000378.1:0-5773 GCA_045402695.1 Acidobacteriota bacterium | reverse complement strand
ACTGAGAGCCATCGTCGAGAAGATCCTGCTGTATCTCTGGGACAACGCTCGGCGCGCACATCCTGAACGAGACCGCGCAAGAGGGAGAATGAGGTTCGGCCTGAATTATGTTGGAATGCGAGCTTAAACACTAACCTATGAGGCGCATTTACTTGAAGGTGAGAGGCGTGCTCTTCTCGATCGCGTTGCTCCTCACTATGGCTGGGGATGTGGTTTCGGGCCATCCATGTGGTCTAGAGATCTGTATCGACGGCTCTTGGTGCCCTAGCCTCATGCAAGATTCTCCCTCCAAAGATCTCCTCGACTCATCGGACGAGCTATTCTTCGGCACAGTTGTCCGACAGGAACTAGTCTGTTATGAACAAGGTGACCAACATGTGTCCCACGGTCGAGCGGACATCACGTTCGACGTGATCCATCGCTGGAAGGGGTCTCAGGTCCAGCGAGTTACTGTCCGCACTCCACCCTGCACACAGCTTTATCCGCTTGTTCTTGGGCGAAATTATCTTGTACGCGCACTACCCTTATTCAAAGACGAGCCACCGCTCCTCTGTGGCATGCCGCTCGATGGAGCAGCTGCACGTTCACTCGTCGTAGAACTTGAGAAGATGAGTGGTGGACATGCCAAACCGTGAACTGAAAGACAAGCGCCTAACTCTTATAAGGGCAATAATATACTTGACTCACCGCTCCCGGATGGTGCACCATGGGAATCTGAACCATTCCGGCTCTGGAGCCTAGAAGATATGTTCCGGTGGAACGCTGCCCTCTACTTCCACTACAGTTTGCAGCTCGAAAAAGTACGTTGCGGCCTGATACTACCTAGTGCGGAGGTCAACGATACCGCAAGAAAAGAGTTGGAGCAGGTTCTCGGCCATTTTATAGGGGACGCCCCACCGGATGGAGAGGCTCCAGCATCAACAGAGATAACCGCCGCTCTGAATCCCCTGATCGTCGTGTCCGCGCGGCACCTTCTAGGCGCCGCCAGATCATCGAACGTATCTCAAGAAGCCATCATCAACCTGATTGTACACTTCCAAAAACTAATGATAGAGGCTTTGCTTGAGCCGTCCTTCTTTGCGATTCCTAAGCATCGCCGCCCTTTGTATTCAGACAAGGCGCTGTTCGGCAGCGGAGTGGATTCATCATTCCCAGATTGCACTAGGGATATAGGCGAGGCAGGTAAATGCATCGCCATGGACCGATGGACCGCTGCGGTATTCCATTTAATGCGTGTTCTGGAGCTTGGACTTCGGAAATTAGCTGGCGATCTTAACGTACAGATCCCGCCTGATGAACTCTCTCGGAAGCCAATGGGATTAATATTGAATGAGTGCCGCACGACCCTGAATAAGGGTATGCAGTCTAGTCAGTTCGGCAAGAATGAGAGGGATTTCTATGAAGAGGCGCTGGCCTTTCTAGAATCAGCTAAGAATGCTTGGCGCAATTACGTAGACCATGGGAGATACAACTATAGCGAAGAGGAGGCTATAGAGGTGTTCAATGCGGTTCGCTCATTCATGAGACAGATAGCGGGAGCACCATAGAATTATGCGTGCTTCGGCACTCGCCGTTTCTTACGGTGCTTCCGTTCCTGCTTATCTACCTCACTCTTTGGAACGGACAGAACGCGCCGCGTTAGATCGCGGAGCTTTTCCAGCGGTGTCTTTTCGCTTGCCTCTTCCTTGCCGTGGTTTCTCTTCAGCACGTTTGCGCCTCCGGCGCGGCGGTCAGGCCGCGATAGGTGACGCGCCTGCCGACAATCTTAGACAGCACACCAGAGAAACGCATGAGGCCGCTTGCCTTCCGATTATTGAAGCGGTAGGACTGTTCGTCGATGTAGCGGAACAGGTGGAACGGCTCGACGCTGATATATGTCCCTTTGATACCACGCTTCAAAAGGCTCCAGAAGTTCTCCAGGCCGTTGGTATGGACAGTGCCTTCCACGTAGCACTTGGCGTGGTCGATCACCTTGTGGATGTATTCAGGCTCAAGCCCAAGATAGGACTTGTGGGCATCGCTGTAGATGGTTGCACCGGAGCGAATGCGCTTCTTAATCTCAGCGAACAAATGATGGCGCCGAGTGTTCGGAACCATTGTGGCCTGGACGCGGCTCTTGCCGTCCTTGCCGCGCTTGAGAAAGCCCATTACCACGGCTTTGCCGGATGCGAGGCCGCCGGTTCCCTTGATCCTCTTACCTCTGCGGCTAGCGTGCATGAAGCGCGCAGCACCGCCTATGAATGTCTCATCAACTTCAATCTCCCCGCCGATGCGAGAGAAGGACTTGCTCTGCATTGCGAGCCGGATTCGGTGGAGCATGAACCACGCGGATTTCTGAGTGATGCCCAACTCGCGGTGGATTTCGTAGGAACTTACGCCATTTCTACAATTAGCAACCATCCACATAGCGGGCAACCACTTGTCAAAACCGAGCGGGGAATCCTCAAAGATCGTCCCAAGCTTCGCGGAGAATTGCTTGCGGCAGGACTTGCACTTCCAGATCCGCCTGGTCTTGAGGAAACTCGCCTCTTTGGAATTGCAGAGGGGGCACGCGACTCCATTGGGCCAGCGCAGATCGACCACGAACTGGAGCGCCCTGTCAGGATCGGCGAAATACTGAATCGCCTCAGAGAGTGTTTCGGGGGCCTTCATTTCAGCGTTCATGCCAGGAGTATACGACCATGAGGCGGGTGAGTCAAGTATATTATTGCCCTTATAAGGCCCCCGTCCGTCAAGGGAAAGATCTCCTCCCGTAGCCCGGAGTCGCTGACTTCGGGCCGCTCTTGGGGTGGTGGTCGTGCCCTCCTCGGTACTCCGACTTGGTTTCAGCTCGCTGGCGCAGAATCGACTCTGTACCAAACACTTATCGAGGCTCTCTCCCTGGCTTCTCACCTTCGGTGAGGTTTTTGTGCTGCCGGGGATGCAAGCGGTGACCGCCTGCGTCCTAGAAACCCATCGGTTCCCTCATGCCGTCCTGCTCAATGAGACGGGACGTCGCGCGTCAGTTATCTCCAGGCTCGGGTGAGGGGCAGAGTCACCGGGGCGGCCGACGGCGGCACACCCTGGATCTGGTCGGAGGCAGAGCGGATGACCAATCAACGCGAGGGGCTGCCGGGCCGTACGGCGCATGTCGACCCTGTCGCGCTCGGTGGCGCACGATGCGGGATCTTGGGTTCGACTCAGGTGCGCTGGGCCCACGTGGCTCGAGTTAGGCGTCGGGTTCACCCGCTCTGCTCCGTCAACAGTTCGCGAATAGTTGCATGTCGAAAGCCTTCTGACGTGTGAGCATGTAGTAGACGGCGCGGCCCAGCTTGTGGGCCAGGATGCTGATGGCCTTGGCCTTGCCGTGCTTGCGTCGGAGCCGCTCGACAAGCTTGCGGCCCTCGGGTGACTTGGCGAGGAATCCGACGGCAGCCTCTGAGAATGCCCACTTCAGGTGGACGTTGCCGATCTTGGAGCCGCCGGTGCCGTGGCGCTTGCCGGCGGACTCCCGGGAGCACTTCACCAGGCGGCTGTAGGAGGAAAAATCCTGCACCGACGGGAAGCGGTCGATGTCGTGGACCTCGTAGCAGATCGTCAGTGCCAGGATCTTGCCGACCCCGGGGATGGATTGGAGCGGGTAGAAGGTGTCGGCGTCGTCGGACTTCACCGTGCGGACGATGTGTAGATCCAGGTCGCGGACCAGCTCGTCGTAGTGAGCGATGAGATCGAGATCCACTTCGATGCTCTTGCGCACGCAGGGATCCTCGAACCGTTCGGCCACGCCGGTGCGGTTGGCTTTGTAGTTGATGCGACCGCCGAACTCCGGCAAGTTGCACTGACTATTGGTGTTGAGGATGTGAGCCAGCAGCTGGCCTCGCTTGCGCACCAGGTGAAGACGCCGGCGCAGCAGGTCCCGAGTGGAGCGCATCGCCGCCGGGTACACGTAGGCCTGCGGCATCATTCCGCCGCGAAGAAGCGCTGCGATCTTGTGAGCGTCGATCTTATCGTTCTTTGCCTTGCCCCCATGGATCGCCTTCATGTACAGCGCGTGGCCCAGCACGAAGTGGATCCCTTCCTTCGCGCACAGGTCCGCCAGCCGGTACCACGTGAAGATGCACTCCACCGCCACGACGAGGTCCGATCGGTATGGCTCGATCAGCCTGAGCCACTCCTCGGCGTTGGTCTTCATGTTGCGCTCCACGAGCACCTGTCCCGCCTGATCGACGACCACCACGTACATCGTCCTGGCGTGCAGATCGATTCCGCAGTAGTACCGGTGCTGCCTGGTGTAGAATCGCATCGGCTTCCCTCCTGTGAGGATGCGGTTTGCTTGCTGCGTCCAGCCTACCGCCGATCGGTGGGCGCAGGAGGGGGCCTTGATGAGTATCAACGCGCTGCAGCGGACGCGCGCCGGGCGCCGGTTCAAGGGTGTGAAGCGGTCACGTGGCGCGCGCCGCTGAGCGCGAGCGTTGGGCGTACTTGAGGTGACCGAATGGAGATCCGGGATCAGCAAGTATCCGTCCTCGGGAGCCATTACCTGGGTCCTGTCGCCACGCTCATCGAAGAACTGCGTGCGCTCCCACCGTCACACTTCAAGGATGAACTACCACTACCCAAAGAGGCTGGCCTCGCCGCCGCCATCTGCATTTTGTCAACCGTGGCCTTCGAGTCATGGGTAAGGAAGCTCATGCTCATGGCGGATCGCGACAGGGCCAACGATCGCCGGCATGCTCTCACGTTCCTGAGCGTCGCGTACCCGTCATTCCCAACTCTGGCGTCAATGTACGAGGTCTTCGTGCTGCGCGACCTCCTCGTGCACAACCACATCTGGGAGATCCACCTCGGGCCTGATGACACCTATGACCTGGCGATCATGGCCGCCTCCCG
The DNA here is from genome assembly GCA_045402695.1 of Acidobacteriota bacterium. Taxonomy (GTDB): domain Bacteria; phylum Acidobacteriota; class Polarisedimenticolia; order JACPZX01; family DASXTC01; genus JAWPNA01. The sequence goes on along the minus strand of JAWPNA010000378.1, from coordinate 904 downwards.
AGTTCCTGGTGGCGAGGACAAGAAGTACAAGAACTACGTCGATCCGTCCACCGCCAGGACCAGACACCTTGGTCTTCATGTCATACCAACCCAGGTTGCTCGTAGGGACGCGTCCATCGTCCTTCGCACCGTCTGGGATTCTCTTCTATGGTTGCAAGCCAACACGGATCTGCTCATGATGGTCGATCACTATCACCTTGTACGGGGTGGTAAGAAGGTCTATTTCGCGACCTACGTGACAGAACTCGAACAAGACGCCCAACCGCGTCAACCCGCCGGCGGGCATCCGGGTCCGGGGTGATGGCGCACCCGCGCTCGCCCGCCGCGGGTTACGCGGAGCCAGACAACCCCCATGAGCGAGGCGATTCAGATCGGTCGCTGGTTGGTCCGGCCTGACGTGCGCCGGACGCGGGAGGCCCATTCGAAGCTCGCTCGAAGTGGAGCGGCCGAGTGCTCCTGTACGGGATGTGAGAACTTCGAAGCGGTTCGGCCGCAGTTGCTCGCGGGGCCACTCGGCCGCATTCTCGGTCAGTTGGGCATCTCGCCCCCGTGGGAGGTTGAGGTCTACGAGATGGGCCGGTCTGCGTCCGGCCTGCACCTCTACGGCGGCTGGTTCCATTTCGTCGGTACGATTGAGTCGGGTGGAGATGCGGGGCGCCGGGTGGGCGCCGGGTCTAGAGTCCGCACGGCAGCCGACCATGACTCGCTGTCGGAGACGCTGTCGGTCGGGTTTCACACGGACGTCGATCTGGTACGCGAGCCCTTTGCGGGGTTGCCGCTCGTACAGCTTGACATCGTCGCCGAGCTGCCGTGGGTCATCGCAGCGGAGGAACCCAGCTGACCTGGCTGGCTAACACGCCGCTGCAGCCGACGAGCGGCGGGCGCGCGGAGGGCGGGTGCGGTA
>JAWPNA010000064.1:0-10183 GCA_045402695.1 Acidobacteriota bacterium | reverse complement strand
CACGCTGCCCGAGGCCGCGCGCGTCTGCGCGGCGTGCGGCGGGACGCTGACCCCGCTGGCCGACGAGAGCGAGGACGCCGAGGAGATCACGGTGGTCGAGCGGCGGTTCGTGCTGGTCCGCCACCGGCGCGCGAAGTACCGCTGCCGCTGCAACGGCTGCGTGGCGACGGCGCCGGGGCCGCTGCGCCTGGGCACCCGACCCGATGCGCGGGGGGCGCGCTACTCGCCCGAGTTCGCCATCGAGGTGGCGACCAGCAAGTACCTCGACCACCTGCCGCTGGAGCGCCAGGTGCGGATCATGCGGCGTGAGGGGCTCGTGATCGACTCCCAGACGCTCTGGGACCAACTCGCGACGGTCGCCCGCGTGCTGCGGCCGACGTACGAGGCGCTGGGGCGGCACGTGCTTGCCGCCTCCATCGTCGGTGCCGACGAGACGTGGTGGCGGCTGATGGAGCCGGGTGGAACCCAGCGCTGGTGGGTCTGGAGCGTGACCCGCGAGGACGCGGTCGTGGACCGGATCCTCGCGAGCCGGTCGCAGCACGCCGCCCGCGAGATTCTGGGCGACTTCCGGGGGGTCGTCATGGCCGACGGCTACGGCGCCTACGAGGCGCTGGCCCGGGCCGGCCCCGGGATCACGCTGGTCCACTGCTGGGCGCACGTGCGGCGGAAATTCATTGAGGCGGAGGCGCACTACGCGGGGCCGTGCCGGGAGGTGCTCGACCTCATCGGGCAGCTCTACGCCGTCGAGCGCAACGTGCCGGCGCTGCCAGCGCCGGGCGGCGTGGACGACAGCCGGACGGAGATCCTCGCGCTGCGCGGTCGGCTGCGGGCCGAGCGCTCCCGGCCGATCGTGCACGCGATCCAGACGTGGGCGCTGGCGCAGCGCGCGCTGCCGGAGAGCAGTCTGGGCAAGGCCGTCGGCTACCTGGCCGGGCTCTGGGCAGGCCTGACGCGGTTTCTCGACGACCCACGCATCCCGCTCGACAACAATCGCACCGAGCGCGGCCTGCGCGGCGTGGTCCTCGGCCGCAAGAACCACTATGGCTCACGCTCCCGGCGTGGCCTGGAGGCGGCCGCGCTCTTCTACAGCTTGATCGAGTCGGCCAAGCTGAGCGGCGTCGACCCGAAGCGCTATCTGCTCGCCGCCACCCAGGCCGCCCTCGCCGATCCCGCCGCCGTCACGCTGCCTCGCGACGTCGTCCCGTAGTCGGCCGGCCCGGCGGGGCCGCCGGGCGGCATCGCGACATCGTGGCTTCGCGAGGACTTACGGCCATCCTCCGCTGAGGGTCGCCACACCACTCCACCCATCTCAATGTCGGTGATCTCGTCGCCGCACCGCTCGCAGACGATGGCTGGGGCGTTCAGTCGGCCCTTGCGGGCCATGACAAACCCGGCGCGTTGCCCATCTGCCTCGAAAACTTCCCCCACCGTTAGCCCGACCAGTTGCCCTAGCCGAACGATCCGCTCATCGCGGGCCTTCACAGCCAACGCGGCCGACACCAACCGGGACAGCCAGAACGGGTCCGCCCCGGCCTTGGTGGCCAGCCGATACATCGGCACTCGTGAGGCGCGTAGCCTCGCAAGGAACACGTCACTCAGCATTGGTCTCGACTCCTTCCCAAGAAACAAGAAACCCGCCGTCATCGGGGATCACTTTTCCCCTCCGAGCAGCGGGTCTTGCGAACCGTAGTCGGTCCGCCAGTCCGTCAGCTAGGTCTTGAGCCAGCCTCCTCGCGCGACCCGTCCAACAAGCGGGCCACGCGCCTCCATCGGCCGACCGTTCTCAGCCGAGCGCGGGCAGTTTCTACTGAGCCTCGCTCACTTCGGCCGAGAACACTTTCAGCGTCCGCCCCCGTGCAGGGCTTGTCAAGGGCTCTCGGCGTCGCTAGTCGCGGAAACCTTCCCATTTTCCGCCTTCGACCAATTCGTAGCCCTTCAACCGCATGCACGTCCGGTACAGGTCCTTGTCTACCTCGTTCCGTATCGGGCCCCGACGAACGGAGCCATTCGGAAGCCTTCCTTGCTGTTCTCTTTCGCACATTGGTAACTGTCGCCGTTGAAGTCCGCGACCGTCGCGCCGGTCTTCTGCCAACCCTTCGAGGTTGAGCACGCGACAAACACGAGACATTTCTCACTTCTCCGACTGAGAGAGCCTCTCCAGTTCTTGTCGCCATTTCTGAATCAGTGAGGTCAACTCATTTCGCGCACCATGAAGTGCTTCGACGACGCTCCTTGTGTCAGTCTCTAAAGCCGCGGTCTCCTGTGACCTCAAGCCGGCGTCTTTAACATCCTCCTCAACCCTTTCCTGGTGCCTCGCTAACAGGGTTGCCCGCTTCTCGAGCATCCTTACGATGATCTCCACACGTGCTCGCTGCGATAGTGTCTGGGGCCTGAGCGGCTCTTTCACCGGCTCACTGAAAGGCTCTTCCACCGGCTCGCTCAGAGGACGTGGTGGCTTTAGTTCCGCTCGTGCCAAGTCATGGGACCAAACCACGGATTCCCTTGAGGCGTGCTGGCGAAACCGGGGTTGCAGTCCCCACAATGGACGTTGCTGCGCCGCCACAGTTCTGTAGCGTGAATAGAGGTGGGCCGTCAGCACTAACACAGCGACCAAGAGTGCATGCACAAGAATGTCGAGATGCGTGAAGGTATCGCGAAGTAGAGACAGTCCCAAGACGACAAAGTTCCCAACGACGATAGCGAAAAAGAGCCCGAGCCTTCTTCCATACATCTTCAGCGACCGCAGCAGCGGCTGCTCGATGGGAAGCCTATCAATCGTATCCATCTGGGTCATTCAGCTTCCTAGTGGAGTCGTTGAATTTGCCTCTTGGCTCTTAAGATCATGATCCTTGTGTCAACGTAGATGTACACCCCTATGGGAACAAAGGTTGAGAACCCAAAGAGGACCTGGAAGCCAACGAGTACCGGCGCCTTGATGGACGAGATCGGCAGGCTGCTGATGACCAATTCACTTAGAGCCCATTGCGCAGCAACCCAGAGGGCTAGAAATGCGGTGTCGATCAGCATGGCGACGGTATGAACGACGAACACCCGTAGGTGTCGGACAAGATGCACCCAATCGAAATTCGCATCCATCGCCGCTGCCCGCCGTGGGTCCAAGCCTAGCATCAGGAGCTCCATGAGCGTAAGGGGCATTGTGCGGCACGCTGGCCGGTCGGCGAGAGCGTCGCCCTTAGTGCCCGTCGCCGTACTCGGCGAGTTGGAGGTCCCAGCCCTGCCGCTGCACCCGGCCGCGACGTGACCAATGCCGCGCCAGGAGTCGAGCCATCGGTGCAGGCTCCACTCAGGGCTGCGGATTATCGTCGTGTTGGTCGGGCTGAGAGCGGGCGCGGGCTACCCGTCGCCGAATCGGCCTTCGCTGCGGGCGTGACGCTGGCCCAGGTGCACCGTCTGACTGGCCCTTGATGGCTACCTCTCTTGCAGCCGGCTTCGAGGCGGTTGTCGTACGATCTTGGGGTGGCAGCACAGGAACCTCAGGAACCCCAACCCCCAAAGCCGGAAGCCTTCAATCTGACGATGGAACGAATAGCGGCGTTTGAGAACGCACAGATCCGGTTCACGCGCGGGGTCCGCGGCGCACTCTTCGTTCTCGCCTTCATCGGGTTCCTCTATCTGGTGTTGGGGTTCCCAATTCCGCCGGAGATGTGGCGCGGCCCGATTCTGGTGTTCCTCTGGTGGGCATTTCTGGTCGCGTCTCTGATCACGTTTCTGACCGCGCCGACCGGCGGCATGATCGCCAGCGCGCTGTGGAAGCGGGCCCAGTCTGATTACGCCCGGGTTCGGATGTACAAGGTTGCGGTCGGGCAATACAGCGCCGAACACGCCGCATACGAAGTCGAGCGCGCCGCGTGGCTCAAGACGCAACGCTCTTGGTGGGACACACTCGGTCCCAAACGATTCGAGCAAGAGATAGCCGAGTTCTTCCAGAAACAGGGGCACCGAGTCGAGTGGACGGGCCGCAGTGGGGACGGCGGTGTTGATGTTAGGCTGACAACCCAAGACGGTAGGAAGATCGTCGTCCAGTGTAAGGCCCACGGAAAGCCTGTCAGCCCAGGAGCAGTTCGTGATCTGTACGGCACACTTCTTCATGTGAAGGCGGACGAGGCGTGGCTCATGTCGAGGTCTGGCTTTACAGCGGGCGCAAGGACGTTCGCCATAGGTAAGCCAATCCGGTTGTTGACTCTGGACCATATTGTGCCGGGACTCACTACGATCCCGCGCCTGCCTTCGGGATGACAGAAGGCAGGCGGAACGCGGCTATCGACAATATCTGCCGAATCGGGTGGGCCCTGTGCGTGGAACCGGCTGATCTGCTCAGTCAGTTGAGACGGAAGAAGTAGTCCCTCCAACCGGACGTCTAAGTGCAGCGTTCGGGAACCTGTCCGCCATGCGGCGACGGAAGCGTAGCGCCGTGAACCGCCGACGCCGCTGAGGATGGGTTCGCCCCCGCTTGCGCAGCCCTAATGACGCGGCCCCCGAATCGCGCTTCCTCGTGGCAGACCCCGTATGTTATGGTGTCTCGCAACGAACACCACATGATCTTGGGTACGAGGCGCACCATCAAGCCAGGGTCATTCGAGTAGAGCCGTGTCGAGTTACCGCCCGGGTGTCCCCACTGTCGATCTGTTCGCCGGGGCGGGTGGGCTCGGTCTTGGAGTGATGGCCGCCGGCGCCGATCTGCGACTCCTGGTTGATTGCGACCACATCGCTTGCGAGACGCTACGGAAGAGCGCCAATCACCATCACGGGACAGTCCTCGAGGCCGATGTCGCATCGCTGACTGGCGCCGACCTGCGACGGTTTGGAGGTCTCTCGAAGCGAGACCCCCTGCTCATCGTGGGCGGCGCGCCCTGTCAACCGTTCTCCAAGGCCGCGTACTGGACGGACCCGGGCGATGAAGCTCGTTATCGCCGAGCCCGAGCCCGGGGGAAGAAGGTCAAGCGTCCCACGGCGCCGGTGAAGGCGCGTCCCGACCCCCGCCGGTCGCTTGTAGCAGAGTTCTGGCGACTTGTTGCGGAGTCACGCGCGGACGCGTTCATCTTTGAGAACGTCCCGAGCATCATGCACCCGCGTAACATGCCCGAGTTGAAGAGACTGCTTCGCGCAGCGGAAGCGGCAGGGTTCAAGTACACCCTGGCTCGTGTGAACGCCGTCGACTTCGGCGTTCCCCAGCGCCGGCTACGTGTGTTCGTTCTCGCGGCAAGGAAGGTAGCACCGAAGGTCCCCTCTGCGACGCATGGCAAAGACCGCCGATCGCCCGCTACGACAGGTGAGGCGCTCGCTCCTTACGCTGACATCAGCTTCTTCGAGCCGGAGGAAGTCGTGAGTGGGCGATGGGCCGAGCATCTGAGAACCATCCCACCGGGCTGGAACTATAAAGCTCACACTGCGTGGGGCGGGCATCGGAACCCGACATTCGAGACAGAGACGCGTTTCTGGAGCTTTCTCCTGAAGCTTCATCCGGATCTGCCCTCATGGACGATTGCGGCGAACCCGGGTCCGTGGGTCGGCCCGTTCCACTGGGACAGCCGACGGCTTCGCACTGTTGAGCTCGCCGCGTTGCAGGCGTTCCCGTTCGGCTACCAGTTCGCTGGGAATAGAAGAGAGAAAGTTCGGCAGATAGGAAACGCGGTCCCCCCCTTGCTTGCAGAGCGTATGGTTGAACCGGTACTTAACGTGCTTAACGGTGCGCCATTGCGGCGGAGCCGCCGGTAGTGCGGTGCGTTAGTCTCTTCTCCGGTTGTGGGGGCTTGGACCTGGGGCTCACGCAGGCAGGCTTCAACATTGTCCTCGCCGCGGAGCGAGACCCGCTGTGCGTCGAGAGCTATCGTGCAAACTGCCCCAAGGCATCGATCTATCACGGTGCCGCTGAGAGCCTAACGCCTGAGGTGATGGCGGAGGTTGCTGGGGCCGCCGCGCTGACCGGCATCGATGTCGTCGTCGGGGGTCCCCCCTGTCCCCCGTACTCGAAGTCGAGGTTCTATCGCAAGGAGAAGCCGCGAGCGCTGAACGATCCGCTTGGCTGGAGCACACTAACAGCTTACGTGGACGTGGTCAGGGCAGTGAAGCCTCAAGCCTTTCTGCTGGAGAACGTCGCAGGACTCGCATACGACGTTCATCGCGGAGCTCTCGACCTTATCCTCGAAGCGATGCGGTCAGAGGGCTTTACGTGCACTCAGCGCGTTCTGAACGCCGCTGACTATGGCGTGCCTCAGATCAGAGAGCGACTGTTCATCGTCGGACTTAAGGGCCGAGAGTTCGACTTCCCTAGCCCGACGCATCGTGATCCCGCTAGCACCGACCTTTTCGAGCAGTCGCTTCCGCCATGGCGCACTGCTGGCGAGGCAATCAGCGACTTTGACACCGAGACGAATGCCGACGACACGGGGCATTTCGCAGGCGGTCGTCATCACGACCTGCTGAAGGACATACCTCCTGGCGACAACTATCTCTTCTTCACGAAGAAGCGCGGCCACCCGAAGCCGCTGTTCAGATGGCGCTCTCGCTACTGGTCGTTCCTTCTGAAGCTGAGCCCGGCCCTACCCTCTTGGACCATTCAGGCCCGGCGCTCGAACAACATGGGCCCGCTTCACTGGAGGAATCGCATCCTACGCATCGAGGAAATCAAGCGCCTTCAGACCTTCCCCGACAGCTGGCACCTAGCGGGTCGGGTTGAGCAGCAGTGGCGGCAAATCGGGAATGCCGTACCGCCGCTGTTGGCCTACCATCTTGGGCAAGCCATAGCGCGGCAGCTTTAGCGTCGAGAGTCTGATGGCAAGGCAAGGGCCGCTTCGGCGTATCCCCTTCTCCGGCGAGTTCTCCCCTGGCCAAGTCGACCTTATCGAAGTAATCCAGCTTGCTTATACTCACTCCGGTAATGAGACCGCATTGGTCGAGGCAGTTCGGGCGAAATACTTTGCTGGTGCGGCGGCTCATCGAAAGAATCCCGCCGAGCGGCTTGCGCAACAGCGTAAGCGAGCGGGCAACGTCGTCATCGGCCTGAAGAACTACGCTCTCCTGGATCGAAAGGCGATCTCGCTGACGGACGTGGGGGAAAGCGTGCTGATGGCAGGCGCGGCAGAAGGCTACAGCATCTTCGCGCGCCACGTCCTCGAGACCTGCTCCGGTGGAGACGTGTTGCAGAGCGTGCGTGACCTGCAGAAGAGAGGCGAGAGAGTCACCAAGCGGTCGCTACACCTCGATCTTGCACGCCGAGGGTTTGCGATGCCGACCGCGACGACGGCGCATCAGACCGTCTTGAATTGGCTCGCCAAGGCCAGTGTGATTGATCCTGAGCACGGCTACCAGATCAACGAGGCGCGGTTCGCCGCTGTAGCCGGTTTAACAGTAGAGGCGCTCGATGAGATTGCTGAGCTTACGCGGGAGCAGCGGGCGTTCCTCCAGACCCTTCGAGGTCTTGCTGCGGTGGAGGGGACGACACCTCTCACAACCAGCGATGTCTACCGCAATGCTCGTGTACAACACGGGGAGATTTTCCCGGACGATCAGCTGAGCGCGAAGGTCCTTCATCCGCTCGCCAAGGCGGGGTGGGTCCTGCTCACGGGTCAGGGCAGCGGAGCAGGAAGAGGAAGTAAGTCCGGTCTGATTGCTGCTACGCCCAAGCTGATCAGTCTCGACCCGAGCAGACTCGCTCCAGCTCCTGAGGAAGACATACCAGCCGAGCTACGGCCGCTCCTCAACACGCCCCTCGCCACGATCTATGATGACCTGCAATCATCGGACACCCACCGCAAAGGCCTTGCTCTAGAACTGCTCGCGCTCCGCATCGTGATCCATCTGGGGCTCCACCCGAAACAGTTTCGCCTACGCAGCAAGCAAACCGGCGGCTCGGAGGTGGACCTGGTGGCCGAAGGTACGCACCTTCACTTCTCGCGGTGGGTGATCCAGTGCAAGAACACTGCGGACGTCCATGTGTCTGCGCTCGACAAAGAGATCGGCATGGCGTTCAGAACGAAGTCTCATGTGATCGTCTTGGTGACCACGGGTCGTTTTTCTCGAGGCGTCCAGGTGGCGGCCGATGAGCTAGCGCGCGACAGTTATCTGCAGGTTGTTCTGGTGGATGGTGATACGTTGCGCCGGTACCGCGAACAAGGCATGCGCCACCTTCTCGAGTATTTCCAGGACCAGGCGGGCGCTACCATGAAGCTAAAGCGGGAGCAGCTGCGCACTCCCAGCAGCTGACGCTGGTATGCCTGCCCATCTTCGCCGCAAGGCGGCCGCCGTCCAGAAGTTGCTAAGCAAGGCTTATCGGACCCCTGATCTTGGAAATCGCGACGACCCGGTCGAGGAACTGGTGTTCATCAGTCTCTCACGCCAGACACACGAGGCTAACACTGCGAGAAGCTGGCGTGCTGTGCAAGCCTCTGGTGGTATTGAAGGGGTCTATCGCATGCCGCTCCGAAAACTCGAGCGGCTCCTGAAACCCGCCGGGCTGAGCCGACAAAAGGCGTTCTGGATAAAAGCGGCACTATTGGTCATTCACGGCCGCTTCGGCGCTCTCTCGCTAGAACAGGCGCGTGGTTGGTCTGATGATTCGCTAGAGCGTTTCCTGTGCTCTCTACCCGGCATAAGTATCAAGTCTGCAAAATGCATCATGATGTACAGCATGGCGCGGAAGGTCTTACCCGTCGATACGCACGTCCGCCGGGTCGCCACGCGACTTGGACTCGTGATGCACGGCTTATCCGAACAACGGGTACATCGGGAGTTGGAGTCCATGGTTGAAGCTGACGAGCGATACGCATTTCACGTAAATGCTATCTGCCATGGCCGCCGGACCTGCACCGTCCGTGCGCCACAATGCGATACCTGCGAGCTTCTCAAGTGGTGCGACTACGGTAGGCTCAGGCTGCAACGCTCACCCGTGGCTGCCTCAACATCAGTACACATGCTTCCTCGAGTGGGTCACGTTGCCAAGGCTTAGTAAGGCCGCACTTCTCGACCGCATCCTTGAAGCCATTAGAGCAGCGGGCTGGAACATTGTGTTCCTGAGTGACGACCACCCCTACGACCTCACCATCTTCCGCGGTGATCAGAACTTCCGCGCTCGCCTGTACGTGTGGAACGTGACCCATGGCGGTGGGCAGGCCCGCGCTGCAACCGAATACAGGATACAGGTAACCGGCGTGCCGCTTCCGCTTGCAGCCCCTCGCGGTTTTCAAACGCTGCTCTTTGGATGGTATGAGGACCTCGGTGTCGTGGCCGCCTTCGACCCCGAGCGGCATCGGAACCCGAGCGCCGCGTCGCCTTCGATCCAAATCGCAATCTCGACCCTGCGAGGAGCGGCCCGGCGGGGGCTTGAAGTTCAGGAACGAGGCAATCAAGAGATTGCCCTTGCCTTTCGCCCAGAACTACTAGTCACCTATATCGAGAATCAGCGTGCGTTACACTCCTTCGCCGGCGACCGAAGAGATATCGACCTGCTCGTACAAGCCGGAACTGGCCAAGACCCTCCGCCGGAGGCGATGCGAAGTGTGCCGCCGGAGCGCGAGCGTGTTATTCGGATGGTTGCCGCGCGCCGTCGCGAGGCTGACTTCCGTGATCGCGTGCTTACTGCGTATGGACATGCCTGCGCCGTGTGTCACCTACAGCTAGGCCTCGTCGAGGCAGCGCACATCATTCCAGTGGCCGCACCTCGTGGCTCCGACGAAACGGCGAATGGTCTAGCCCTTTGCCCTTCTCACCACGAGGCCTACGACGATTCAATTGTCGGCGTTCTCCAGGACTATCGGGTCGCCGTCAACAGGGCTGTCGTCGATGCTCTGCGCCGTGCGGGGCGAGGAGGACAGGAGGAGAGGTTCCGACGTGATCTTCAATCGCGGATCATCGTCCCGACCTCGGTAGGCGACCGCCCTCGGCCAGAATATTTGCGTCGCGGGCTTCAAATTCGGGGCTGGGATGTAGCCTAGTTGAGCGTCAGCCTGCACAGCACTGCCGGTAGATCGCGGCTCCGCATGAGCACTCTATCCAGACGACGGAGCGCGAAACATCCTCTTGGACATCGCCGCGAAGATCGCCACACCGTCGGTGCTCTAGGTAGCCTCGGTGGACACCCAAAACCGGCCATAGATGGACACCTGAAGACCGGCCATAGGAAGTAAGCGCTCAAGACATTGACGCGGCGCCGGGGACCGTGCTCCCT
>JAWPNA010000288.1:0-5972 GCA_045402695.1 Acidobacteriota bacterium | reverse complement strand
CCCGCCTCGAGAGCGGCCACGCCCTCAATCGTGGTGACGCTGCCGCCCTCGGCGGCAAGCGCCAGCGTCAGGCACGACAGCACGGGACGGCCGTCCAGGATCACCGTGCAGCAGCCGCACGTGCCCATGTCGCAGCCGCGGCGCGTGCCGGTCAACAAGAGCTGCTCGCGCAGAACGTCGAGCAGGACAGCGTAGGGCCGCACGGAGACGTCGTGCCGAGCTCCGTTGACCGTCAGATTGATTTGTGTCCGATCCACCTTGCGGGCGATCCGGATGGAGTGGAGGTTGGCCGCCGCGTCGCTCACCCGATCCTCCCCTTAGAGCCGGCGCGGTCACGGTAGATCTGGAGCAATCGCCGGTACTCCTCCGGAGTGTTCATGCCGGAGACCACGCCGATGTTGGCCACGCGGATCTGATCCGTCTCGGCCTCGCGCACGCGTGTGTAGTCGTGCAGAGGCTCATCGTCGCCCAACTCGAGGATGCTGGTCCTGTGCGAGCGTGCGAACAACACGGGGTGGCCGCGGCTGTTCTCATGACACGCGATGAAGATGGTCCGGCCGCGCGGCTTCATCTCGAACCTCTCGATCAGGGCGTCGACATCGTCGGTGTTGATCAGGGGGTGATCCACCGGGAGGATCATGAAGCCATCGGCATCGCCCGCTATCGACTCGAGCCCGGCCTTCAGCGTGGAGGTCTGTCCGCTCGCGTGTCGATCGTTGAACACGACATTCACCGAGTCGGGCAGCTTCCCGCCTTTCTCGGCTGCGGCCCGGACCAGATCGGCGTCGGCCCCCAGCACGAGCACCGTCTCCTCCGCGCGGGATCCCAGGCATGCTGAAAGAACCAGGGAGAGGCAGGTCCGCCCGTCGAAGTCGAGCAACGGCTTTGGACCGCCCATCCTGCGGGAAGAGCCCGCCGCGAGCACGATGACCGTGATTCTCACGCCGAGCGATTCTACCGTCCCCTCGCGCGGCATGTCAAAGAAGGCATGGAGGTTACTCGGACGCCCGCGTCTCCCAGGCCTCGACCAGGCCGCGGCGCAGGAGATCCTCAAGCGCGGTGTAGGCGTCCAGATCCTTGTTGGGCACCATGTCCACCATCTCGCCCAGCGACGCCCCTCGGCCCCCCGCCGTGAACAGCATGATGCGGTGGGCCGTGCTCAGGTCCATCGTTTCCGCCTCCTCGGCCTTGGCGCGCGTCACCCTCATGCGCGTGGATCGCGGCGGCAGCCGGTTGATGATGTCGCGCAGCTCGTCGAGGTGGGCGAACGCCTCCATGAGGACCGACGAGGTGCCCCCGGTGAGGAGTGCCTCCACCTCGCGCGCCGGTTCTCCCGGCTCGAAGCTGAACTGCGCCTCGGGCCAGGACACGATCCTGAACAGCGCCTTCTCGCCTCTAAGTCCCTGCGTCTCGGCGTTGATCACCTGACCCTCGCGGAAGTAGATGCGCGCGACCGACTCGCCTGTCAGGTGCAGCGTGCCCGACTTGCCGTTCATGGCCAGAAGCTGCAGCAGGTCGGACATGGCGATGTGAGTGGTGCGGCCGGTCAGCCGGCTGGGATCGATTCCTTCCACGGACGTCGTCGCCGGCCGCGCGTGACTCGCCCTGCGAAGGACCCCCTCCGCCCGGGCCAGCAGCTCCTCCTTGGAGAAAGGCTTGCACACGTAATCGTCGGCGCCGCTCTCCAGGCCCTGGATCCTCTTGGGCACGTCGCGCTCGGTGGTGAGGAAGATGAAGGGGACGTGGCGTGTCGCCGTCGCCGCGCGGATCCGCTCGAGCAGGGCCCAGCCGTCCATGACCGGCATCAGGATGTCGGCGATGATCAAGTCGGCCGGGGACTCTTCCATCAGCGAGAGCGCTTCGGCCCCGTCGGCGGCCGTGATCACCTCGTACCCTCGCGGGGTGAGAGCATCCGCGATCACCTGCCGGATGAGGGCGCTGTCATCAACGACGAGGATCTTCAGCTTCGACATCCCGCCGTCGCCCTCCTCCGGTTCTGGTCCTGTGGCACGGTGGCAGAATCTAGTGCCCGGGGCTCCATGCGATCAAGCCGGCCCGTGGTATCATCGCCCCCATCGGGTGATCCAGGTCGCTCCTTATGGTTTCTTCGCGCGTCGCCCAGTTGGGGTCCGGTTTCGAGGCGCGACTGCGCGCCGCGGCGGAGCGAATCCGCGCCTCGAACCGCACGCTTGTGCTGACCGGGGCCGGCCTGTCCGTGGAGAGCGGGATCGCGCCGTTTCGCAGGTCGGCGGGCGGGATGCCCGGTCTCTGGGAGCGCTACGATCCAATGGAGTACGGCACCATCGACGCCTTCCTGAAGGATCCCGCGCGCGCCTGGACCATGTTGCGCGAGCTGGGAGAGGCGCTGAAGGCCGCCCGGCCCAACCCGGGGCACCTGGCCCTGGCGCGACTCGAGGGCCAGGGTTACATTTCCCGCATCATCACCCAGAACATCGACGGGCTGCACCAGGAGGCCGGCAGCCGGCAAGTGCTCGAGTTTCACGGCAACTGGAGGACCATGAACTGCCTCGCCTGCCGCGCGCGCGTGGCCACGGACACCGTCTCGCTGAAGCGGCTCCCGCCTCTCTGCGCGTGCGGCGGGGTGCTGAGGCCTGACGTCATCTTGATCGGCGAGATCATCCCCGGCCGCCTGCTCGACGCCGCCTTCGAGGAGGCGCGCTCGTGCGCGTGCCTGCTGGTGGTGGGCACATCCGCCGAGATGATGCCGGCGGCCGCGATCCCGACCGCGGCGAGCGACGCGGGGGCGTTCATCATCGAAGTGAACACCGAGGAAACACCGCTCAGCGCCGCGGTGGTGGACCTGAGGTTGACCGGCCCCGCCGGCGTGGTCCTGCCCATGCTGGCGGAAAGAGTCGACCCGGCCCTGGAGAACTAGCGACCGCTCAGCGGACGGCGCCCGCCTCCCGCGCGACCGGCGCGGCCTCCCCTCCCGGGCCTTCCCTGCCGTAGCGCTGGTCCATGAAGCGGCCCCACTTGGTGCGGTTGAACTGGCGGATCCGCGACTGTCCGATGATCGGGTACCAGAGCCAGTCGTGGTAGATGTTGGACGCCATCGGCGCCCACACCACCAGCGGCGAGTGCAGCGCGACCTTTTCCAGGAACCGCAGCGGCCCCCTGCGCAGCATCTGATCGCCCCAGATCACGAGCGACCGGGCCACGTTGAAGCCGAAGCTGACCCCTTCGATCGAGTCGCCCACCACGTCGATGCCCCGCGGGTCGGCGACCCCCAGCCCCATCTCGTGCGCGATCCGGAGGTAGTCGATCCGCAGCGGATCGAACCCCATCATCCGCGCCGCAACGGCATCGATGGCCACCGAGTCGGCGCTGGCCAGGAGGTAGTCCTTCACCTGCGGGACCATCGTGCGCGGGCCCGCGCCGTCACCGCACACGGTGCCGTCCATGACCGCGAAGATGGATGGGTGCAGCTCCCGCTGCATCAGCATCAGATCCACCAGCACCTCGTGGATGTGCTTGTGCGCGTAGTGGCGGACCTCCTTGAGCAGCCCTCCGAAAGCGTTCTTGACGGCGCCCGTCGTGGTGCTGTGCCCGTGGGTCTTCACCGTGGGCAGGTGGAGGATCTGCTTGCCGATGTACATCTCGGGGATTTCGATGCCGTCCGGGAAGATGTCGTTGAGCTTGAGCAGCTTCGACTTGAACCTGTGGACGGTCCACGTCACCTCGGTGAGCGGCTGAAATTTCAGCCCGTACCGTTCCAGCACCGGGAGCCACCGGTTGTTGCGCGCCCCCTTCCACGGATCGGTCACCACCGTGCGGTTCTCCACCGGCAGCAGCCGCGCGGGGTCGTAGCCGTCCTCCAGCATCGTCTTGAGGACTCCCTCGAGCTGCCACGGCTCGGTCGAGCAGGAAGGGAAGTACTTGGTCCAGGAAAGATTCAGCTTGAGGAGCGTGGGCAGCTCCTTGGAGACGACGTGCTGGTAGCCGGCCATGCGCATGACGCGGCCGTAGTCGTCCAGCACCCGCTCCACATCGGTCTTGATGACGGCGACCCGGGATCTCACGATGTGATCCTCACCTCGTCGGAGCTCATTTCAGATAGAGAATGATGACCGCCGAGACCGCCCACAGGATGACATTGACCAGGAGCGGCCGGTCGGCGTAGAGCGCCCCGGTGGGGCTCTCCCCCATGTTCTTCTGATGGACGAGGTAAAGATAACGGAAGATCCCGTACAGGACAAACGGGATCGTGAGCGGCAGATAGGGAGTGCCCAGCTTGGCTCGCGTCTCGGGGGCCAGGGTGTAGAGGAAGTAGGCCACTACCGTCGCCGCCGTCACGATTGAGATCATCTGGTCGAGGAAGGCCACCGAGTACTCCTTGAGCGTAGCCCGGTGGCTGCCCGCCTGCGACAGAAGCTGCGCCAGCTCCTGGCGCCTCTTGGTGAATCCCAGAAAGAGCGACAGCAGGATGGCGCAGAGGATTAGCCATGGCGAGATCTCCACGCCGATCACCATCGCGCCGGACACGGCACGAATGACGAAGCCGCTGGAGATGATCATGACGTCCACGATGACGACGTTCTTGAGCCAGACCGAGTACAGCAGGTTGACCACCACGTACAGCAGCGCGAGCGCGGCGAAGGGCGGGCTCAGGAGGTACGACAGCGCCATAGCGGTCAGCACCATGGCAGCGCCGGCAACCCCCGCCAGGGGGATGGAGATCTCCCCCGCCGCGATCGGGCGCCTGGATTTCGTGGGATGGGCCCGGTCGTTCTCCAGGTCGAGGACGTCGTTGAGGAGGTAGACCGCGCTCGACACCATGCAGAACAGCGCGAACGCGGCCAGCGACCGCCACCGGTGGCCGGCGTCGTTGAGGCTCTGCGAGAACACCACCGCCGCGAAGATGACGCTGTTCTTGATCCACTGCCGCGGCCGCATCGCCCTGACGAGGGCGCCAGCGACCCCGCCCCGTGCCGCGGAGCGTTGCCCCGCGCTGGAGGGCGCGATCACCGAGTCATCGAGAATCTGTTGCATTGGTGATGGCTTCCAGGCTCCGGGTCGTACCGTGACTCACGCGCGCTCATTATATATAGCCCGCCGAGACGACGGACAAGACCCCCGCCTCGCCCGTTGCCGGTACAGCTTCGTCCGGGACCACCCGATGAGCTTAAACGATTAGAGAGGACCACATCGCGCCCCGACGCGTTTGCCTCATCGCGGCCTACACAGCCATCCCCTCCGCCGCCCTGATCCCCTTCTCGGCGCGGATTCTCTTCACCTGCACCCGCTCACACACCGGCAGCCTCCTCCGCAGCGCCCCCATGTACCTGCCCTGGAGCTTCAGCCGCGCGGGGCTCGCACGACGATCGAGGTTGGCGGTGCCCAACATGGTCCGCTTCCGGGGGCGGCCGCCGCCCTCGTTCTTGACGCGCGAAGCGGGACCGGGTTACCCTTGGCCCGTGCCTTCATGAAGATCCTCTCACCTCGCGCGCGGATCGCGGTGGCGGCGGTGATGCTCGTACCCCTGGCTTTGCTCTACTGGGAGGGAGCCTCCCGGCACGGGCGCGCCGTCAACACCAACATGAATGCCGCCGACCAGAGCGCCTACATGAACGATGCGAGCAAGATGGCGCGCTCGGGCTACGCGCACGTGGGCGATCGCAACCGCATGCCGGTCTATCCTTTCCTCCTCGCGCTCCTTTACCGCCCCGGCGAGCCCGACGAGGTGTTCTTCGAGCGGGGCAAGCGCTTCAACGCGGCGCTGTCGCTCCTGCTGCTGGCCGTCCTGGCGGCCGTCTTCTTCCGGTGGTTCGCGCCGCTGGCGGCGTTCAACTTCGTCGTGGTGACGGCCTTCACCGTCTATCTGCTCAAGGCCGCGTACCTCCAGTGCGAGTTGCTCTACTACACGCTCAATTTCTTGACCTACCTCCTGATGTGCGTCCTGCTGGCACGGCCCGGCTGGGTCGTCGGGCTCCTGGCGGGCACCACGGCGGCCG
>JAWPNA010000436.1:0-5367 GCA_045402695.1 Acidobacteriota bacterium | reverse complement strand
ACTTGAACATCGACGAGGCCTTCCGCCGCAAAGGGGCTGTGCTAGAATCCCCGGCATCCAGGCACGAGCCAGACGGCACAGGCATTCATGAGTGATCGGAGGAGTCACATGAAATCAAAGTTACTCTCCGCCGCCGCGGCGGCCGCGCTTATGGGGGGCCTCCTGGTGGCCGCGCCGGCGCCCGCCAAGGACAAGGCGGCCAAGGACACGGATGACTCGGCCGTGGTGGCGAACGTCAACGGCGAGCCGGTGACCAAGGCGGAGTGGATGTCCATCATGAAGGCCGATGCGTGGCAGGCGCAGTCCTTGCGCACCACGCCTGGGTTTCTGGAGAAGATGCAAGGGAAACCCAACGAGGACTTCTTCTTCAAGGAGGAAGTCGTCAAAATCCGGGCGATGGCCCAGAAGTACAAGGAGAACCTGCCCCAGATGAGATCCGCCATCTACGCCATCCACGACAAGCTCAAGGCAGGCGAAGATTTCGCCACCATGGCCAAACAGTACTCCCAGGATTCGGGCAGCGCGGCCATCGGTGGGGACCTTGGCGGGATGAAGGAGTTCCACGAGCTGGTTTTCCCCTTCAATCGGGTCGTGATGGCCCTCAAGCAAGGCGAGATCAGCGAGCCGATCCTCACCATCTACGGCTACCACATCGCCAAGGTGGAGCGCATTCAGCCACCGCAGGAGGGCAAGGGCAAGAAAGTGGCCGTGCGCAACATCTTGATCCGGTTCCCGTCCCAGAGCCCCGCGGCGGAGGCCGAGACGCTGGCCGCGCAGGCAAAGGTGGAGGTGCTGGACAAGCCTCTTTGCAAGAAGCTGCCCAGCTACTGCCAGCCCGAGGGATAACGGTTGCTCCCGCGACTTGCCGCCCCCGCGGCCGCGCTCCTGCTGGCCGTGCTGCTCGTGCTACTGGGGGCGTCCACCCCCGCGTCTTCCGCCGCCGGGCTTCCTGCCAACGGCCGATTCGACTTCCGCGTCCCGTCGCTGTCGGGCGGCCACATCAGCAGCGAGGACTTCAAGGGCAAGATCGTCATTCTCGATGTGTGGGCCACCTGGTGCGGACCCTGCCGTCTCGTCATCCCTCACCTGGTCAGGATGCAGGACAAGCTCAAGGCCAAGGGAGTCGCCGTCGTGGGACTGTCCGCCGACGAGACGAGCAAGGACGGCCAGGGGCTGGAGCCGATCAAGAAGTTCGTCAAGGAGAACCGGATCAACTACCCCATCGGCATGATGAACGGTGACACGTTCATGCGAATCATGAGCGTGACCGGCGCCGACCGCGGCGAGGGGTTCACCATCCCCACGACGATCATCCTGGACCGCGGCGGCGGCGTCCTGAAGACCTACACCGGCTACTTCAAGGGACAGGAGCAGGAGATCGAGGAGCTTGTCGACGGCATCATTGCGTCGGAAGCGGAGCCCCGGAAGAAACCTTGAATTGAGCCATCGGTGACATGATGCCGCCATGAGACGCTCGACCGGCAACTGGATCGCGCTGAGCGTCGCCGCCGCCACGACCTTCGTCCTCGCGGAAGCCGGCGTGAGGCTGTTCTGGTCCGATGCCCCCGCCTCCGTGGGACGATCGGACACTCTCCCTCTGCGGCAGGTGCGCGACCCCGATATCCTCTACCGCCTCGTGCCGCTGAGCCGAGGCTGGTACAACGGGACGCTGGTCGACGTCAACTCCCTCGGACTCAGAGATCGCGAATACGCGGCGGCGCCTCCGGCCGGCTCCTCGCGCATCCTGGTGCTGGGCGACTCGATGGTGTTTGGCATCGGGCTTGCTCCGGAACAGACGCTGCCCGGCCGGCTGGCGAGCCTCCTGCGGCCGGCCGAGGCGATCAACGCCGGCATCTTCGGCTACAACCTGAAGCAGGAGATCTCTCTGCTCCAGGACGTCGGGCCGGCGTATCGGCCGGACATCGTGGTCGCCTGCTTCGTGCACAACGACATCGAGAACTGGGGACTGGGCGAAGGCGGGGCGGTCCCCGAGATCAAGAGCAGCAGCTTCGAGCCTCCGCCTCCGGAGGCATGGTCCACGCGGCTGGCCGATCTGATGCTGCCGGACCCGTTCGACTCTGATCGCCTCAATCTTCTGCCGCGCGGCGGAGAAGGTCGCGGCCTGAGGGATCGGCTCGCGTCGTGGAGCCGGCTTTACCTGTTCACCTACCTTCGCCTGCGAACGCACTCGTGGAGCCTGAGCGGAGGCGAGAATCGGTCCTCCCTGCTCGGGTCGCCGGCCTGCCAGACGGAGGAGGTCATCTGGAAGCCTCTGAGGCAGGACTATCGCCGGCTGAAACAGACGGCCGCCCGGACCCGCGCTTCGCTGGTGGTGGTCATTCTGGGCGGATGGATGTGGGAAGGGTCACCACTCCTCAGGCTCAAGGGCATCCTTGACGAAGAATCGATCCCGGTGATCGACCTGACCCCGGTCTGGCTCGATCGCGAGTTCTACGCGAGGCACTATTCGCTGGGATGGGACCCTCACCCCAACGCGCGGGCCAACAACGTCGCGGCCGAGATGCTGGCCGCGTTTCTAAAACGTGAGGGGCTGCTCGCAGGGGCCGGAGCGAGACCGGCGGGCGCGCTATCTTCCGCGTGGCACGAAGTGATCGAATCTCACCCTGATCTCCTTGCACGATTCGAGACATGGGCCGGGCGCCAGGAGGCGGTTCTCAAGGAGGAGCGTGCCTCGTGGCTGGAGGCCGTGAGCCAATTCTCCCCGGAGGTGAGGCTCGGCCCGGATCTCGGGCGTACAACGGCCGCAGCCCAAATGCTCTATGGTTTCTGGGATCCGGAGAATGGCCCGCCGCCGGGACCGGGAGCCGCCGGGCGATGGATGTCGAACAGAGGGGCCGTGCTCCTGGGAAACAAGCCGGGCGCCACCACTGTCGTGATGGAGGTAGCCGGGTCGGACGAGCAGATCGCGCGCTCGCGCGTCCCCTCCTTGCTCAAGGTGACGCTGGGCGCCCCTCCCGGCCGGTGCGCGGCGGCCAGTTTCGAGCTGCCGATGATCGCGGATCCAGGACGCCCGCACGTGCTGAAAGTGCAGATCCCCGCCGACCTCCAGGGGGCGGAGCCCCTGGAAGTGGAATTATCGGTTGACCAGGCCTTCGCTGCGTCGTATCTGAAACCGGGGGCGCGGGACGCGCGCCTGGTATCGTTCTTCGTGAGCCGGATCTCCCTGGAGTGATCGATGACTTCTCACGACGGCCGGGATGTTCCATCCAGGAGCATGGTGGACTTTCTGGTCTGCCCGCCCGAGGCGCTGATTGACGACTTCGTGCGCCGTCCCGCGCAGCTCGACCCTCTCCTCGTGCGCGCCGTGTCGAAGCACCTTTCCCGCTGCGGTCCCTGCCGCGAGGAGGCCGACCAGAGGAGGCGCGCGACGGAAGCCTCTGGCGCGCTGCGCCCGTGGCTCTGGGCGATGATCGGCGTTGCGGCTCTGGCGGCGGCCGCCCTGGTGTTTCTCCAGCACGAGATGGCCGCCCCTCCTGCTGGGAATGCCACCGGCCGGTCCGACCCACGCCTGACAGCGCTTGCCCGCTTCGATCCGCCGGGCGCGGCCGCCATGGCGCTCATCCTCTCGGGTCAGGTGGCCTCCCTCTCCGGGCCGCAGCCGCCCCTGTCCGCGGAGGATCATCGCGAGCTGAGGGCAGCGAAATCCAGCCTCGACTCAGGACGTCCGCAAGATGCGGCGGGGCTGCTGGAGGATCTCGTGGCACGGCATCCTTCCCGCGGCGGCCTGAGGCTGCTTTCCGCCTATGCACACGCTCGAGCCGGAGCGTACGAACAAGCGCTCAGGCAGTACGCGGCCGCCGACGAGCTGGGCGCCGGCGTGGACGCCTGCTGGGGCCTCGCCAACGCACACCTCCGGCTCGGCGACGTGGCCGGCGCGCGGCGCGAGCTCACCGAACACATGCTCGCGCGCCGTCCCGACGACGAACCGGCCCGGACTCTCCTGAACCGGATCACCGCCTCGGACCTCTGGACTCTTCGGTGACAGTTGATACCATGAACCTCGCGCCTGCCGTGGATTTCGCGGAATGAGGCATTGACATCAAAACGCAAGGTGTCGTAGGATAGACCACCTTTTACAGGAGGACTACTCAGGCGGCGGATGTGGCGCCGATCCACGGCGCGACATCTACATCCCAGATCATCACTGGTGAAGCCCCGCACCGGTTTTCCAAAAGGCGGCCGAGAGGATGCGCGGACCGGAATCCAAGATCCTCGATACAGCCCGGCGGGATTCGCATTCATGAGTCTGCTATCTCGCGAGACCGGCGTGCTCAACGGGCATCCTCCCGTTGAGTCGGGTCAGGACAGCGAAATCCTCTTGCGTGTGACCGCTTCCCTTCAGGGGGCCCTCCGCCTCGATGACGTGCTGGATCAGATCCTGCGCTCGGTGACGCAGGGCATGGGCGTGGAGCATGCCGGGATCTACCTGTACGACGAACGCGATCAGCTCCTGATCGGCCCGCGCGCGACCTCTCGATCCCAAGAGGGCGGCGAGCAGCATCCACCGGGCGGACCGCAGATCAAGATCCCCATCACCGACACGTGCGAAGTGATGTCGGCGGCCGTCCTCACACGCAGGACGCAAACGATCGACGACCTGCGCGAGCCCGAGGGCGATCTCAGACTGCACGATTTGCTCCGGGGCCGCGGGCAAGGGGGATCATTCGCGGCCATTCCTCTCGTCGCGTTCGGCGAGGTGGTCGGCGTGCTGGCGTTGGAAGATCACCAGGGGCTTGGGCCGCTGAGGCGGCCGTCGCAACTGCTCGATACCTTTGCCGCGCAAGCGGGACTGGCTTTGGAGCGCGCGCGATTGCACGAGGAGCGCGAGCGATCGGTGAGGGAGCTGACGTTTCTTCAAAGGGCATCGGCGGCGATCCAGGGGAGCCTGCCTCTGCCGGAGATCCTCCAGCGGGTGCTGGAGGGAGTGATCGAAGGCCTCGACGTGGATCGGGCGACCCTCTTCCTGTACGACGCCGGCCGTTCGACACTGAGGGGGGCGCGGGCCGCCGTCAGGAGCCCGGAGGCGGGCGGCGTCGCCTCCGCGCCGGACGAGGTCGAGGGCCCCTCGTGGCTGACCTGGCTGCAGGACACGCTCCAGGGAATCGAGATCCCCGTCGGCGGCGCCGGCGAGGTGATGTCCGCGACCGTCCTGGAACGTCGGCCCTTCGACCTGGGGGACACCAGAGGATCCAACAATTCGCTGGACGTCGCCGATGCCATCATCTCGGCCCTGCAGACGCGCAGCTTCGCGACCGCCCCTCTTCTGGCCAATGATCGAGTGGTGGGAGTCCTCACGGTTGACAACTTCCGGCGGCGGTCTCCGTTCCGCGGGAGGCTGCACCTGCT
>JAWPNA010000163.1:0-13119 GCA_045402695.1 Acidobacteriota bacterium | reverse complement strand
CGCCGCGGCGCGGTCGAGCGAATCGGGCCCCACTCCGCTGGCGGCGCCGACGCGCAGCCTTCCGAGCTCGTCCTTGCAGGCATCGGGATACTTGATTGCCTTCTGGATGTCCTTGACGGTGATGAGTCCCTTGAGGCGGTTCTTGTCGTCAACCACCGGCAGCTTCTCGATGCGGTGCTTGTGGAGGATTCTCTTGGCCTCCTCCAGCGTCGTGCTCTGCGGCGCTGTGACCAGTCCGTCGCTCGTCATGAGATCGGATACCCTCAGCCCCGTGCGCACCTCGAAGCGCAGGTCGCGATTCGTCAGGATTCCCACCAGCGTCCCGTCCTCACGCGTGATCGGCACACCGGAGATCCGGTACTTGGCCATCAGCTCCAGGGCGTCGGCGACCTTCTGATCGGGACGCATGGTGATCGGGTTGACGATCATGCCGCTCTCCGATCGTTTGACCTTGTCCACCTCCTCGGCCTGCGCCTCGATCGTGAGGTTCTTGTGGATGATGCCGATGCCTCCCTGCTGGGCCATCGCGATAGCGAGGCGCGACTCGGTCACCGTATCCATGGCCGCCGACACTACCGGGCTGTTCAGCGTGACTCCCGTCGTGAGACGGGTGATGACGCTGGCGCGCGCGGGCAGCACTTCGGAGCGCGCCGGGATCAGAAGCACATCGTCGAAGGTCAGGCCTTCCGGGATCGAATGCTCCAGCATCAGATTCTCCGCGTGGTGTCGAACAGGTCCATCCGGTTGCCCACCTTCAGCTCGATGGAGGCCAGCGTGCCCTCGGCCTCCCGCAGCGTCAGGTTCCCGATCGTCTCGTACTTGATGGCCATCACGTCCCGCGCCAGCAGCTCCAGGTCACCGAGCAGCGCTTCGTCGTAGGCGCAGATCCGATCGAGATCCTCGGGGCGGATCTCGGCCTGACGGAAGAATGCCGCCTGGCTGCAGTCGGCGCCGCGCGCCGCATCCACTGTGCGCTCCATGCGCGCGCCGATGCGCTCCAGGTCCTCCACCATGTCCATCTCCCCTTCCTCCTCCGCCGCAGCCCTCAACTCACCGATCCTCTCCCTGAGGGAGTCGATGGTCGTCACGATGTGGTCGCGGATGAAACCGTCGGTTGCTCGGCGATCTTCCACCCCGCGGTACCCGGCCGCGGCGGGGATCAGCGCGGACAGCTTGCGAACGAAACGACTCTCGGTGTCCGACATAGGCTTGCGATTGCCTCCATCACTTCTGCGCCATGGCGTGGCAGCACTTCTTGTATTTCTTGCCCGAGCCGCACGGGCAAGGGTCGTTGCGGCCCACCTTGGCCTCAGCTCTCGCGCTGACCGGAGATGGAGCCTGCTTGGGCGGCGCGCTGAACATGAACTGCCTCTCCCGCGCCTGCTGCTTGCGCTCCTCCTCGCGCCGCTCGTCCTGCTGCGCCGCCGGCTCAAGGTGGAACAGAAACCGGATGATGTCGTCCTCGATGCGTTCCTTCATCGCGGCGAAGGTGTCGAACGACTCGCGCTTGTACTCCGTGAGCGGGTCTCTCTGACCGTAGCCTCGCAGACCGATCCCCTCCTTGAGATGGTCCATCGTCAGGAGATGGTCCTTCCATTGCGAGTCCACGATGTTGAGCATGATGAGCTGCTCGTGGCGGCGCATCATCTCGGGCCCGATGAGGGCCTCCTTCTCTTCATATTTGTGGTTGAGCTTGTCCAGGAGGTTTTCGCGAAGGGTGCCGAAGCCGACCTTGGAGAAATCGGGGTCGCCTGGCGTGAGCTTGACGTTGTAATAGTGTAGGAGCTGTCCCTTCAGCTCCTCGACCTTCCACTGGTTCGGGTCGGCCTGCTCCGGCGCGTAGCTGGACAGCAGCGAGTCGAGGATCTCCTCCGCTTTCTGCAGGATGTAGTTGCGGGTCTCCTTGCCTTCCAGGATCTCGCGCCTCCACCGGTACATCTCCTGGCGCTGCTTGTTCATCACGTCATCGTACTCGAGCAGATGCTTGCGGGCGCTGAAGTGCTGGCCTTCCACCTGTTTCTGCGCGCGCTCGATGGAGCGGGTCACCATCCCGTGCTCGATGGGGATGCCCTCCTCCATGCCGAGCTTCTGCATCCAGTTCTTCAGCCGGTCCCCCATGAAGATCCGCATCAGATCGTCCTCGAGCGACAGGTAGAACCTCGAGGAGCCCGGATCGCCCTGACGGCCTGCGCGCCCGCGGAGCTGGTTGTCGATGCGCCGGCTCTCGTGCCGCTCGGTGCCAAGGATGTGCAGGCCGCCCAGAGCGATGACCTCCTTCTTCTCCGCCTCGCAGTGGTCGCGGCATTCGGCAAGGATGCGCTCGCGAGTCTCGGGCCTTGCGGCCTCGTCGGGATCCTTGGCCGCAAGCACCACCAGTCTCTGGCGCGCCAGCATCTCCGGGTTGCCTCCAAGCAGGATGTCGGTGCCGCGACCGGCCATGTTGGTCGCGATGGTGACCGCGCCTTTCCGGCCCGCCTGCGCGACGATCTCGGCCTCCTTCTCGTGGTACTTCGCGTTGAGCACCACGTGGGGCACGCCGTGCTTCTTCAGCAGGCCCGAGAGGTACTCGGAGTTCTCGATCGAGATCGTGCCCACCAGCACCGGCTGGCCGCTCTCGCGCAGCGCGGTGATCTCATCCACCACCGCGGTCCACTTCTCGGGCACCGTCCGGAACACCATGTCCGGGTTCTCGTGGCGGATGAGGGTCTGGTTGGTCGGGATCGCGACCACCTCGAGGTTGTAGATCTTCTCGAACTCGGCGGCTTCGGTGTCGGCCGTTCCGGTCATGCCCGCCAGCTTCTTGTACATCCGGAAGTAGTTCTGGAACGTGATCGTTGCCAGCGTCTGGTTCTCGCGCTCGATGCGCACGCCTTCCTTGGCCTCCACCGCCTGGTGCAGCCCATCGCTCCATCGGCGTCCAGGCATCAGGCGGCCCGTGAACTCGTCCACGATCACGACCTGGCCGTCCTTCACCATGTAGTCCACGTCGCGCTTGAACAGCGTGTGCGCCCGGAGGGCCTGGTTGAGATGGTGCAGGCTGTCCATGTTGGATGGTTCGTAGAGGTTCCCGACACCCAGGGCTCGCTCGGCTTTCTCGATCCCCTCCTCGGTGAGAGTCACCGTGCGGGCCTTCTCGTCAATGGTGTAGTCCGCCTCGATCACGAGGCGCGGGATCACCTTGTCGATCTTGTAATACTTCTCGGTGGATTCCTCGGCCGGGCCACTGATGATCAGCGGCGTTCGCGCCTCGTCAATCAGGATGCTGTCCACCTCGTCAACGATGGCATAGTGGTGCGCGCGCTGGACGTACGACTCAAAGCTGTACTTCATGTTGTCGCGCAGGTAGTCGAAGCCGAACTCGTTGTTCGTGCCGTAGCTCACGTCAGCCGAGTAGGCGGCCTGCCTCTGCGCGTCGTTGAGATCGTGCAGGATCACGCCCACGGATAAGCCCAAGGCTCTGTACACCTGCCCCATCCACTCCGAATCGCGCCGGGCCAGGTAGTCATTCACGGTGATGACGTGCACGCCTTCGCCTCCGAGAGCGTTGAGGTAGACGGGGAGCGTCGCGACCAACGTCTTCCCTTCGCCGGTCTTCATCTCGGAGATCTTCCCCTGGTGCAGCACCATGCCCCCGATGAGCTGCACGTCGAAGTGGCGCATGTTGAGCACGCGCTTCGCGGTTTCGCGCACGACGGCGAATACCTCCGGCAAGAGATCGTCGAGTGGAGCCCCTTGGCCGAGCTTCTGCCTGAACTCGGGGGTCTTGGCGGCGAGCTGTGCCATGCTCAGCGCGCTGATCCGCGGCTCGAGCTCGTTGATGGCCGCCACCATCGGCTGGAGTCTCTTGATGTCGCGCTCGTGCTTTGTGCCGATGATCTTGGTGAGGAGGGTGTTGATCATACTGAACTCATCACTCCGCCGCCGGCTCGATGCACCTACCCCGGGAGCGAGTCAACCGGGAGTGGGACGCGAGGGAAGTTTGAGGGTTTCGGCGATTTTACAGCCGCGACCTTCTGGCCGCCACTATAGCAAAAAGTCGTTCCAAGTCAAGGAAATAGGTCATCCCGCGCGCATCGTCCAATCGCCTTGACACTGCCGGCGGCGTGTAGGCATAATGCGGACGTTTCCTCTTATCCGAGAAATCAATCACCGAGAGGTCGAAACCTTGGCGCGCGCCGTCCCCTTTCGCGGGCTCCTGTACTCCGCATCCAAGGTTCCCGACCTCAAGCCGGTGGTGGCGCCTCCCTACGATGTGATCTCCGTTGAGAAAGCGGAGGAATACCGCGCACGCGACCCGTACAACATCGTCCATGTGGATCTGCCGGCCGGCGAGGGGGCGCGCTACGCTCGTGCCGCTGAGTTGCTGGCGAGTTGGCGCCAGGCCGGAGTGCTGACCCGCGACGAGTCGCCGGCGCTGTACGTCTGCTCGGATCGCTACGCCCTCAAGGGCAAGCCCGAGAAGGTGCGGTGGGGCTTCATCGCGCTGGTGCGGATCGAGGAGGACGACGCCGGGGTGGTCCTGCCTCACGAGAAGACCATGGATGTCCCTCGCCTCGACCGGCTGGAGCTGGCTGCGGCCACGCGCATGCAGCTCTCGCCGATCTTCCTCCTCTATTCGGATCCCGCAGGCGAGATGTCGGGGCACATCGAGGCCGTGGCACACCGGCCGGCGGACCGGTGGGTGTCGGACGACTCCGGCACCGATGTGAGGCTCTGGCGGGTGGCCGATCCCGAGGCGGTGCGCGTTGTCTGTGAAGGACTCGAAAGCCGGAAGGTCTGGATCGCGGACGGCCACCACAGATACGCTGCCGCGCGGGAGCTGCGCAACCGGCTGCGGGCCGAGGAGGGAGGCTCAGCGCCGGGCTCGCGCAGCTACGACCATGTGATGGCTTATCTCACCAATGTGGACGCGCCGGGCCTGTCGATCCTGCCGTATCACCGGGTCGTGAAGGGATCTCGCAAGCTGGCGGCCGACCCCCTGTCGCGAAAGCTGTCGGCGCATTTCGACGTGAAGCGGTTCTCCTTCGAGGGCTTTCACCACCGAGCCGAGCAGATCCAGCGGCGGCTGCACGAGGTGTCGGACAGAGGGAGGCTCGCCTTCGGCCTGTACCTGGGAGGCGCCGAGTTCTTCCTCCTGCTTCTCAAGCAGGACGATCAGGCCTCGAAGCTGTTTTCCGATCTGCCCGAGCCGCTTAGGGGGCTGGACGTCTCGATTCTGCAGCGCGGGATCCTGGAACCGATTCTCGGCATTTCGCCGGACGCAGCGAGCGAGGGTGGAATGCTCCTCTACTCCGAGGATATCGAGCGCGCGATCAACTGGGTGGACGCGGGCGAGGCGCAGGCGGCGTTCCTGTTGAACCCGACCAGAAAGGTTCAGTTGATGGCCGTGGCCGAGGCTGGTCTGCAGATGCCGCCCAAGTCAACCTATTTCTATCCCAAGGTCCTCACGGGCCTCGTGCTCAACTCCCTCGATCCGGCCGACGAGGTCTGCAGGCCCGCCGGACGCGTGGAGGCCGGACGCCCCGCCGAGGGCTGAGGCTCGAATGGCTCGCGTCGTGCTCGATCGAAAGCAGGTGGCCGCCGTGCTGGAGGAGATCGGCACGCTGCTCGAGTTGAAAGGCGAGAACCCCTTCAAGGCCCGCGCGTATGCCGTCGCCGCGCGCACGCTGGAATCACTCAACGAAGACCTCGAGACACTGATCAACGAGGGACGTGTCCGCCAGCTCAAGGGAATCGGCGAGGCGCTCGCCGAGAAGATCACGACCCTGGCCACGACCGGGAGACTCCCCTATCACGAGGAGCTGCGGAAAGAGGTGCCCGCGGGGCTTCTGGAGATGATCCAGATCCCGGGGCTGGGGCCCAAGAGGGCGCACGCCCTTCACGAAAAGCTGGGACTCGACACCGTGGAGGCCCTGGCCCAGGCGTGCCGCGAGGGCAGACTTGAGCAGCTCGCCGGATTCGGGAAGAAGTCCGAAGAGACCATCCTCGAGGGGATCGGCTTCGTCAAGAAGCACCAGGGCCGCATGCTGCTGAGCGAGGCGACCGTGCTGGCGCGGGAGCTGCTCGCCACATTGAGCGGCCTTCGCGGCGTGGCGCGCTGCGAGTTCGCCGGATCCTTGAGGCGCCGCAAGGAAGTCGTGGGCGACATCGATCTGCTCGCATCTTGCGGGAAAGAGGCGACGCCGGCCGCCATCATCAAGCAGTTCGCCGGCATGCCCTCCGTCGAGAAGATCCTGGGGGCGGGCGACACCAAGGCCAGCGTGATCCTCTCCTCGGGGAGGCAGGCCGATCTGCGCGTGGTCTCGGACGATGAGTATCCCTTCGCGTTGCACTACTTCACCGGATCGGCCGAGCACAACATCGCCATCCGCAGGCGGGCGCAGTCCCTCGGCCTCAAGATCAACGAGTACGGATTATGGAAGGGAGCCAGGCGTCTCGCCTGCAAGGACGAGGAGGCGATCTTTCGCAAGCTGGGACTGCCGTTCATCCCGCCCGAGCTGCGAGAGGACTGGGGCGAGATCGAGGCGGCGGAGGCTGGTACGCTGCCGCGCCTCGTCCAGAGAGGAGACCTGCGAGGCACGTTTCACGTGCACAGCACCTACAGCGATGGCACCGATTCGCTGGAGGCGATGATCCGTCGCGCGGCGAAGCTGGGGTTCGAGTACGTCGGGATCTCGGATCATAGCCGCAGCGCCGGATACGCGGGGGGCCTGAGCGTCGAGAGGCTCGAGGAGCAGCGGCAGGAGATTGCCGCGTTGAGGAAGCAGTACGCGAAGATCGCGATCCTGCACGGCATCGAATCGGACATCTTGAAGGACGGGTCTCTCGACTACCCGCGCGCCGTGCTGGAGAAGTTCGACTTCGTCATCGGGTCGGTGCACAGCAGCTTCACGCTCTCCGAGCAGGAGCAGACCCGACGCGTCGTCAAGGCCGTGGAGAACCCCTACCTCACCATCCTGGGGCATCCCACCGGCCGGCTCCTCCTGCAGCGGGACGGATTCAAGATCGACCTGGACCGCGTCATCGGGGCAGCGGCCCGCGCCGGAAAGTTCATCGAGCTCAATGCCAACCCGCTGCGGCTCGACCTGGACTGGAGGCGATGCCGCCAGGCCAAGGAGGCGGGCGTGAAGGTATCGATCAATCCCGACGCCCACGGCCTCGACGGTCTGCAGGACGTGGACTACGGCATTGACACCGCTCGCCGCGGGTGGATCGAGAAGGGCGATGTGCTGAACACGCGGTCGTGGGACCAGATCCGATCGCTTCTCAGCGCGGGTGCCAGGACGGCGCGAGGATGACTGCCGCGGTCTTGGTGGAGAAACCCCGCGTCAAGAAGATCCTCTCTATTCTGGCGCGGGAGTACCCCGAGGCGCGCACCGCGCTGCGCTTCAGCAACGTCCTGGAGCTGCTGGTGGCCACGGTGCTGTCGGCGCAGTGCACGGACGCGAGGGTCAACCAGGTCACCGCCTCCCTGTTCCGCAAATACCGCACCGCGAAGGATTACGCTTCGGCCCCGCCGGGACAGCTCGAAGCCGACATCCGATCCACGGGATTCTACCGAAACAAGGCCAAGTCGATCCGCGGGTTCTGCGAGGCACTGGTGAAGAAGCATGGCGGCGAGGTCCCTCGCGCCATGGAGGACCTTCTCGCGTTGCCGGGCGTGGGGCGCAAGACAGCCAACCTCGTGCTGGCAGAAGGGTTCGGCGTTCCCGGGATGGTCGTGGACACACACGTGAGCCGGATCACCCAGCGGCTCGGTCTCACGCAGAGACGCGACCCCGACAAGATCGAGCAGGACCTCTGCAAGCTGATGCAGCCGGAGCAGTGGAACCACTTCGGCCTGAGGTTGATCGATCACGGCCGCAAGACTTGCAAGGCCAGGAAGCCTTTCTGCCACCAGTGCCCGCTCGTGGAGGTCTGCCCCACGGGGCTCGCGAGAATCTGAAGCGCGCACTATTGACGCGAACGCGGCGTGGGTCTAGTCTGCGCTCATGTCCGAAGAAAAGCACACTCACTGCAACTTCCTCAGCAGCTATGGCGGGGTGTACCGCTGCCAGGACCCGGTCTATTTCCTCGGGTTCTGCGAGTTTCACTACCAGGCGTACGAGTGCGGCGACATCAACGAGTACGGCCACATCTCCGACAAGCTGGATGATCAGATACGCCGCCGGGAGATCAACTTCCACGGCTTGAAGATCCCCGAGGACCTGAAGCCCTCCTTCTGAGGCCGCCGTTGATCCCCGCACACTCCGCCACCGGGCCCACCATTGGCAGCATGAGCCGCGATGTCTCACACTCGGTGGCGCGCGCCATCCGCGCCCGGGCCCTCGCGCTCGGATTCGAGCGCGCCGGCTTCTGTGATGCGATCCCGCCCGAGGAGATCGCGCACTTCGAGCGGTGGCTCGCAGCGGGCATGCACGGCGGGATGTCATGGATGCAGACGGGGCGCGAACGGCGATTGGATCCGGCTCTCGTCCTCCCCGGCGTCCGGTCGATCATCGTGGTGGCGATGTCGTACGCCCGGCCCGGGCGCGACGCGCCGCCCTCCACGATGCCGGACGGCGTCTCACGTGGTGTCGTGTCCCGCTACGCGCGGGGGGATGACTACCACGACATCATGGGGGATCGTCTGCTCGAACTCGAGCGGTTCATCGAACAGGCGGCCCCCGGTCATCGCGCCATGGCGTACGTCGACACCGGACCGATCCTGGAGAGGATGTGGGCCGCGCGGGCCGGCGTCGGCTGGATCGGCAAGAACGCGCTGGTTCTCAACAAGGAGATGGGGTCGCTGTTCTTCCTCGGCGTGATCCTCACCACCCTGCCGCTTTTACCCGACGTCCCCGCCACCGATCAATGCGGAGCGTGCACGCTGTGCATCGAGGCCTGCCCGACGGCGGCCATCGTGGAGCCGCGGATGGTGGACAGCCGGCGCTGCATCTCGTATCACACGATCGAGTCAAGAGACGCGATCCCCGAGGAATATCGCGAGCCGATCGGCCCCCGCGTCTTCGGCTGCGACGACTGCCAGGATGCCTGCCCGTGGAACCAGCACGCAACCAATGCCCCATCCCGCGACGACTCCGCCTCTCCTTCGCTGATCGAGCTGCTGGTGATGTCCCGCGAGCAGTACCAGAAGCGGTTGCGCAGGTCGGCCATCAAGCGCGCGACCTACCGCGGATTGAGGCGCAACGCGGCGGTGGCGCTCGGCAACGCGGCGGCGCGGAGCGAGACTCTCAGGGCCCTCGAAAAGGTGGCGGCAGATCCCACCGACGACCCCCTGGTGCGCGAGCACGCGGGCTGGGCGGCCGCGCGCCAGCGCTCCGGAATCACGAGCTGATCAACCGGCGCGCGCGGCTCGACGTCGGCTTCACCCTGAGGTAGCCAGCAGTTCCGAAGGCCTTGCCACTCGCTGGCCACAGCGGCGACTTAGCCAGCCCGCGAATCATCGGCTTAATTGAGTGCCTTGTAGAAGATAACCGCGTCGTGCTGGGTTCCATCCGGATCGAGGGCGTACCGTGGGATCGCCCCCGCGGGAGTCCATCCTATACTCCGATATAGCTGCTCCGCTGCTTCGCCCCGCTTCGCGTCGAGCGTCAAGAGGCTGAATCCGCCCTGCCGCGCCGCGTCCTCAATGCCTTGCATGAGCTGAGCGCCCAGGCCCGTGCGGCGGCTCCGGCGATGTACCAGCAACTTCGCAATCTCCGCGCGATGCGGCTGGTTCGGTGCCCAAGCCGGGTGGAGTTGGACGGTACCGACGATCCCTTCCACATCGCGAGCTACGAGGAAGATTGAACGGGAATGCGCTGCAGAAATGGTCCGTCGCCACCAGTCTTCAGCGCACGCGAGCGTGAGAGGTGCGAGAAAACTCACGGCAGCTCCAGACTCGACCGCGTCTACCAGAAGAACAGCCAGCGCTCGGAGATCGGAGTCACCAACCGGCAGAATCAATCGCTCGACCATACGCGTCTGCTTGGTCATGGCTGGCAACGCCCTGGTTCAGCCGCGGACCGCGCAGCCGGCCGGCCGCTGCAACCGGTTGGTGCAGAGTCGGCACGAACACCGTGCCTCGAAATCAAGCCAGAGCACGTCACGCACACGGAGGTTCACCGTCGAATGCGCGAGCAGGCTCCATCACCTCGCGAAGGGCTGAAAACCGTCTCTTGACCGGATGGGGCCTCATAGGCATTGGGCGGCTCGTTCGTCACTTGCGCGGTGCACTGTCCGCGGTACCGAGCAGGAAGCTCGTGATTGCCTCGGCCAACTGCTCGCGACCGGTGTCCATTGCATTGTGTTGCTGACCCTTGAGAACGACCTCGGTTCGGTTCGGCAGGGACACCATCAAACCGTCCATGGCTCGCGTTACATCCGGTATTGCCGTTTCGCTACCCCTGATAAGCAGCGTCGGCACACTCACTGCGCTCATCCGCTTCGCGTCGAATCGATACGCAGCGAGAGCACGCATCTGACGAGGATGGGAGTCGATCGAATCGACTAGGCGACGCCACGCGGGCTGTGATCGCATGGCATCCAGCGCGCTCGGCGAGACCATCACGACCTCTCGCAAGAACGTAACGACCGCATCCTCTCGATTGCCGTTCTCGATCATCATTTCGATTCTGCCGACGACGGCGAGGTCGACTCGATCCTGCAGCGGGGGTTCGTAGAGGAGAAGCTTGGAGATTCTCTTCGTGAGAAACGTGGCTTCGAGCGCACACACTCCTCCATAAGAGTGCCCGAGCAGGAACACGGTGCCCGGTCGAGAGTCAACGACCGCTGCGATGTCCTCGGCTTCCTTCTGGAGGCTGTAGTCGGGCGAGTCACCGCTCGCGCCGTGGCCTCGGCGGTCCATCGCGCAAACGGTGAAACGCGACGAGAGCAAAGGGAACATTGGCGTCCATCGAGTTCGGTCGCCTATGCCCCCGTGGGCAATCACGAGGGTCGGGCCCGACCCGACGCACTCAACCGCTATAAGTGTTCCGTCCCTCGAGGGAACTCGGAACATCTGGCTTTCCTGCCCGGCGAGGACCCGAGCAGGAGCAGGTGGCATCAGACCGACGGCGATTATGATCGTCAGGCAACAAAGCGTCTTTCGGCGCTCCATTGGGATTAGACTCCTCCTTCGACGCTTCCGAAGACTACGAGCATTACGGCCACGCACCGGTGTCCGCCCAACGCGTTGCCAATAAGCTGAGGGCGCCGCAGGCGATCGCCAGCTTCATTGGCTTGTTATGCCGCGACGGCGTGATCGCTCGGGAGTTCTCATCAGCGAGGTCGCCCAAAGAAGGCGTTGACCGCGTTGCGGACTTCACCCGCGCATTCAAGAAAGGCGAAATGCCCGCAATCCTTGATCGTTACCAACTCGGCGCCTGGAAGCGCGTGCGCGATATGCTCCGCGACCTCCACCGGAATGAAGTCGTGATCGCCGGTGATGACCAGCGTCGGAATCCGCAAATTACGCAGCTTGGGTATCAGATCGTAGCCTGACACCTGCCAGGTGTCGCGCATGAGCTGATCTTCGACCGCTCGCGCTTTCACGATGCCTTCTCGCCCCTGGCGAATGAATGCCGCCTTCATCCTCGACATCAGCTTCTCGCAGTCCTCGGCGCGGTTCAGCGCTGGTTTGAAGTGGATTCGATAGCGGGCAGTAACTGCCTCAGGATCGCCTGCTTGATAGGCGGCACTTGCCACAATTGCTCGCTGTCGATCCATGTCAGCGCCGAGTCTCTCCAGGTACGCGCTGCGAAATACCGCGACGTCGCTGGCCGAGGCCGGCGCGGGATTCATCAGGATCAGATGCGACACGCGTGTCGGGTGGCGTAGAGCGTATTCCAGGGCCAGCACCGCGCCCCAGGAGTGTCCGAGCAACACGACTTGGTTCAGCTGGAAGTGCTGCCTCACCCTGTCGAGATCGTCTACGTCGGACGTGAGCGTCACGTCCTCGGGATGGACGTTCTCCATCGATCTCCCACGTCCCCGCTGGTCGTAGTAGATCAGGCGAAAAGCATCCTTCAATCGATCAAGGTCGGGCAACAGATAGCTGTGGTCGAAATCAGGCCCGCCGTGGAGGACGATGATGCGCTGTCCCCGCCCGATCTCCCGGACATAAAGCGACGTACTGCCAACCGGGATGCGGCTCTGGCTGGGATTCACGTCGGGGTCGGCCTGCATCGCGCTTGCCAAGTGCGGGGGGGACGCTACCACGAGCGCTACCGTGAGGTTGACCATAATGCAACGACGCTTCATGGGGCACCCTCGATGTTCCCGACAGGGTCTTTTCGGCGGCATAACGCCCAGCGCAACCCGCGACAGGCGAACACCTGACGCGGTCTGAGCAATCAGACCCGCCGCCTCCCGGCGGGTTCACGCTGTTGATACTCACGATCTCGGTACTTGTAGTCATGACCAAACCACTTGGCCGTTTCGACAGAGACTCGAGCGATAGCGTCTAGCACATGGTCCAAGACTGGACGCAGTTGCTCAAAACCAACTTCTGGCGCCGCTGCTCCATCTGACGTGGTCGTGGAGAAGGCTATGGCATCTGGCGCGGTCAGGTGGTGGACGAGTGCGCACCTGAGCTGCTCATAGGCCAAGGAAGCGAGAGTTCCGCGCCACAACTCTGGCCGCAGCAGCGAGACCTGTGGCTCGGTTAGTCTGGAAGCAGCGCGTGCGCAGAACTCGTCGACTGTAAACAGTTCGCGCACATCGAGGAGGTCCCCCAACGGTGGCCTCAGACGCTTGAGTTGATCCGGGGCACGGGAGTTTAGCCACGTGCGGAGTTTGACAGGGTGCACCCGATTCAGGACATCATTGCCCCCTAATTCCCGAATCACCCGAACAAAGTTCTCGTGTGGCCCCCGGGCTGGGCCATACAGCCCAGAGGCGAGACCGTCGATGTAGCAGCAGCACAGAAGGAGCGCTTCCCTGAAATGACCCCGCGCGCGGAGCTCGTCAAGAAAAGCTGCACGCGCGGATATCTCCCCGAAGTACGCCTCAATGAAGCGCCGCTTATTCTCTAGGCTTGCTCTTGAGTCAGTGTCAGCCATCAGCGTTCCAAGTCACGCCGCCGGTCCTCCGTGAAGCCTAACGACCTGCCGCTCAGCCGCGAGCGGCGCACCCATG
>JAWPNA010000070.1:0-8198 GCA_045402695.1 Acidobacteriota bacterium | reverse complement strand
GATGATCCTGAGCATCGAAGCTATCGACCCAGAGTCCGCTACTGCTGCCTCCGGAGCCCTGGAGGAGAAGCTCCGGCCGCATCCCCAGGTCGCATGGGTTCGCACCTCACCGGACGCCGGGCCCGCGCAGCAGGCGGCCGTGTACGATCTCTACTTCCCTCGCCGCTTGCTCTTCCTGTCCGAGAACCCCGAGGAGGACATCCCGGAGCGGTTGACCGACGAAGGGCTCGTCCGCGCTGCCCGCCAGGTGAGGCGGGAGCTGGCGACGCCGATGGCCTCTTTGGTTTCCCGCATCGCCGGCGCCGACCCGCTTCTTGCATTCCCCGAGCAGCTCGCACGGCTTCGTGAGCTGCAGGGTGATGCGCTGCGGATCAAGGACGGCCGCTTCATCAGCGCTGATGGGCTGCATGGCCTCGCCTTCCTCGCCACTCGCTCCTCTGCCTTCCGCAGCGAGGACCAGGAGCCTCTGTTGCAGGAGATCCAACGCGCTTTTCTCGAGGTGAACGCGGAGCATGGTGGAAAGCTCAGACTCGAGCAAAGCGGATTCAACCGCTTTGCCGTAGCCTCCGAGCGAAGCATCCGCCGCGACATCGCCCGCATCTCTCTCCTTTCGACTGCCGGCGGCATTCTTCTGTTCCTGCTGGTCTTCAGGTCTCCCGGGTACATAGCGCTCCTCATGGTCCCGCTGGGCGCTGGGATGGTGAGTGGTCTCTTCGCTTGCCTCGTGCTCCTCGGCAAGGTCCATGGAGTCACCCTCGCGTTCGCAGGATCCTTAATCGGCGTCTGCATCGACTACCCGATCCATCTCTTCAACCACCACACGCTCGATCCAGACCCGGCCGGTCCGGCCGGCACCTTGCGCAGGATCTGGAGCGGCGTGCTCCTGGGTGCGCTCACCACAATCGCGGGACTCGTGGGAATGGCCTGGACGCCTTTCCAGGGAATCCGAGAGATCGTGATCTTCGCGCCTGCTGGCATCCTCGGTGCCCTGATCACGACCCGCTACGTTCTGCCGCCGCTGATGCCGCGCGCGCCCAGGCCGGGGACGCTGCAGCGACGACTGTCTGCTGCGCTCGCCGGTGCGGCGCTCGTTGCCAGGAAACGCCGCGGCCTGCTGGTCGCGATCGCAGCGGCGGCGCTGCTGCTCGGTGCCGCCGGCCTCCCCTTGACCCGTTGGCAGGACGATCTCCTGGCCTTGAACAGTTTCAACCCTGAGCTGCTGGAGGAGGACCAGCGTGTTCGCGCGCTCGTCGCGCCGATGGAGAGCGGTCGGTTTGTCGTCGCCATCGCCGAGGATGAGGAGACCGCGCTCAGGCGAAACGACGCCGTCTACCTGCAGCTCGAGAAGGCACGGGCGGACGGGCTCCTCGAAAGCTTTCGCTCCCTTCACTCCCTCGTCTGGTCGCGCGATCTGCAGAACAGAAACCTGGCGGTGCTCCGCTCGGACTCCCTGCTGGCCGAGCGCGCGCGGGCGGCATTCACGCGGGAAGGTTTCAGACCGGGCGCCATCGATCCGTTCGCCCGCGCCCTTAGTGCCGATCCTCCCGCCCCTTTGACCCTCGAGGATCTTCGCCGGAGCCCGCTGGCGGACGCGATCGGGTCCTTCTGCCTCTCCATTCCTCCGTCAGCCGAGGTGGGCATCCTGAGCCTTCTCCGCAACGTGAGGGATTCCGCGGCGTTGGCGAGGCGTCTCGAAGTTCTGGACGGAGTCACCTATTTCGATCAGATCGAACAACTGCGGCACATCTACCGGCAATTCCGGGTCCGGACCCAGGAAGTGATCGGCTTCGGTCTGATCGCCGTCTTCGCGCTGGTGTACGCCCGCTACCGGCAAGCCCGGCTCGCGCTCGCTGCTTTCCTCCCGGCGGTGCTCTCCGCTGCTGCTGCGCTCGGCCTGCTTGCGCTGCTGCGTGTGGAGCTGAACCTCATGAACCTCATCGGCACACTCCTCGTCCTCAGCATGGGCGTGGACTACGGGATCTTCATGGTGGAGACCCGGGAAGGCGGTGACGCGGGCGCGGCGAGCCTTCTCAGTCTCGTGATAGCCTGTCTGACGACCGTCCTCTCATTCGGCCTGATGGGACTATCCGACAACCCGGCGTTACGCGGCATCGGTCTCACCACGGGGCTGGGCAGCTTGTTCAGCCTGGTGCTCACGCCCACTCTGGTGACGCTCCTCGCGCGCCGCGGCGAGGCCTCATGAAGGGCACCTCCTTCATTGAAGGACTCACGCTGGGAGCCGCGATCTGCACCCTCTCAACGTGCTGCGCCGTGAACCCTCATCCGGGTCCGGAGGCAGCCGCGCACGCGTATCCGGGGACTCTTGCCTCTCCTTCCACACTGCCCGGAGAGTTCCTCGCGCGGCAGGAGGTCCGGGCCCGCTACCGGGACACCAGGGTTCGCTTCCAGTCGGTCCTCCAGAAACTAGGCGACACGATCACCCTCCTGGGTCTGACGCCGTTCGGGACGCGCGCCTTTCTTCTGCAGCAGGAGGGGACCGCCGTCACGTTCACACCTTACGTGGATCGAACGCTTCCCTTCGACCCCCGGTACATCCTGTTCGACGTCCATCGCGCCCTCTTCAGCGGGATCGGCCCCGGACCCCTCCCGGACGGCGAGCACACGGCGCACCACGAGGGCGAGGAGATCGTCGAGCGCTGGAAGGGGGGACGGATCTTCCTGAGGACCTTCCGCCGAGAGTCGGGACAGCCTCCCGGGCTGATCACCATCACGTGCAAGTCCGGGATGGTGTTCGGGGTCCCGCCGCCGGAGCTGGAGTTCAGGAACGGGTGGTTCGGCTATGATCTGACCATCACGACCCGATCCTACGAGGAGCTGCGGCCTCCATCAAACGCTCCTGATGATCAATGATGTGTTGATGCCGCCGAACGCGAAATTGTTGTTCATCACCGTGTCCAGCTTCGCCCGCCGGACCTCCCCCCGCAGGTAATTCAGCGGGGCACAACGTGGATCGACCGTTTCCAGGTTGCGAGTCGGAGGCAGGAATCCATCGCGGATCATCATCATGCAGAAAGCCGATTCGATCGCGCCGCAAGCTCCGAGCGTGTGGCCGGTATGCCCCTTGGTGGAGCTGATCGCGACCTCGTCGCCGAGGACCTGCATTGTCGCCTGGCTCTCCGCGATGTCTCCCAGCGGGGTCGCCGTGGCGTGCGCGTTGACGTATTGGATGTCCCCACGCGGCATCTTCGCGTCATCGAGGGCCAATCGCATCGCCGCCGCCATCCCCTCGGCCGACGGCGATGTCACATGGGTCCCGTCGCAGTTGGTGCCGTAGCCGGCGATCTCGCCGTAGATCTTCGCCCCTCTGTTCGACGCTCGCTCCCAGGTCTCGAGCACGAGCGTGCCCGCCCCCTCCCCGACCACCAGACCGTCGTGTTCTGCGTCGAAGGGCCGGGGGGACCGGTCCGGCCTGTCGTTGTAGTGGGTAGAGGTGGCATACAGGAGATCGAACACGCCGACGTGCGTGTAGTGCATCTCTTCCGCGCCGCCGCAGATCATCACGTCCTGGATCCCGTGCTTGACGAGCTCGTAGCCGGCGCCGATCGCCTGGCTGGCGCTCACGCAGGCCGCGCAGGTGGAGATGACGCGTCCCTTGATCCCGTAGTACTGGGCGAGGTTCGCCACGCATGTGTGGCTCATGAATTTCAAGTACGCGCTTCCGCCGATCCCCTTTAGATCGTTCTCCTTGAAAAGCGTCCTGCAAAAGCTCTCCAGCGCGCTCGACGAGCCGTGCGTCGAGCCGTAAGCGAGCCCCAGCTTCCCCGAGCCGAGCATATCTGGCTCGAGCCCGGCGTCCTCAATGGCCTGCTGCGTGCGTAGTTGGAGAGGAGAGCCACCCGTCCCATGGACCGGACCTTGTGACGGACGTAGCCGGAAAGGTCGAGGCCCCTGATCTCGGCCGCCAGCCGCGTCCCGAGGCTTCCGATCGCGTCCCAGTCCGGGCGAGTCCCGATGCCGTGCCTTCCCTCCTGAAGTGATGTGGAGACTTCCCGTAGATTGTTCCCGATCGGGCTCACCAGTCCGATTCCGGTCACGACGACCCGATGCGGCCCGGTCATGCCAGCCCCCCGTTGATCCCGATGACCTGGCCCGTGATGTAGGCCGCGTCCTCGCCTGCGAGGAATGCGACGAGCTTCGCCACCTCTTCGGGCCGCCCGAGGCGGCGCGCCGGGATCATCTTGAGGATCTCTTCAATCGGGGCCTTCTTGATCATGTCCGTCTCGATCAGCCCGGGAGCGACGGCGTTCACGGTGATCCCTCGTCGAGCGACTTCCTGCGCGAGTGAGCGGGTTGCTCCGATGAGGCCCGCTTTCGCCGCGGAGTAGTTCACCTGTCCTCGGCTGCCGACCACCCCGGAGACCGAGGCGATGTTGATGATCCTCCCCCAGCGACGCCGGATCATCGGCATGATCAGGGGGCGTGTCACGTTGAAGAAGCCGTCGAGGGTGGTGCGGGTCACCTCCTCCCAGTCGGATGGCAGGATGTTCGGGAATGGCTTGTCCCGCGCGACCCCCGCGTTGTTCACGACGACCCCGATGGGGACGTCCGCGGACAGGAGCGTCTCAATCGTCCGGGTCGTCGCCTCGCGATCGATGACGTCGAACGGAGCCAGCTCCACGGTGCCACCGGCACGCTCGATGCGTGCCTTGACACCCTCGGCCGCCTCCCGGTTGACCCGGTAGTTGAGGATGATCGGATGGCCTGCCGAGGCGAGCGCCTCCGCGATTGACGCCCCGATGCCGCGGCTCCCACCGGTGACCAGAGCCCGCGGTTTCACGGCGGTCCCACCCTCCCGATCCTAGCGTCATCGAGGTCGCCCTGGTAAACCGTCAGAACGCCGGTGGCGACGCGGCGCCCACTCGCGTCCACACTGCATTCGAAGTTCCCGAGAGCGTCATCGCCCCAAACCTTGCTCGCCCTGATGAGCAGCTCCTGGTCCACCGCATAGGCATCGACCGAGAACTCCACGAGGCGGGCCCCGATCACGTAGCCGATGCGAACCGGCTTGCCTTGCCGAAAGGCAGCGAGGCCCGCATAGGCCGCCACGCACTGCGCCATGTACTCCACGGCGACGACCGCGGAAACGCGCCGGTCCTCGACGAAAGGTGAGTCGGCGTGCAGCGCCACCTTGCAGATGATGGATCCCTCGGTGTCGTCCTGGACTTCGTCGAGCAGGATCATCGGGGCGCGGTGGGGCAGGATCGCCTCGATGGGAGGGTATCTCACCACGACTCGATCCTCCCTCCGGTCCCGACTTCCACGCTCCATCCTTCTGCGCCGAGCTCCACGGGCATGGTACCGCTCCGTCTCCACAGTGCCCCGACAAGGGACAGACCGGCCGCGCAGGAATACTTCGCCAGACATTCCGGGATGGCCGCTGGCGGGAACTCGCGGTCCCTTCGCAGCAGATCCGACAGCTCCCCGAGCCCACCTGCTGCCCGGGCTCCTGCGGGCTGGTAAGACGCGATTCCCCGGGGGTCATACCGCCCCTCGGCGTTGGTGACCGGCTCCCGGATCTGCTCGAACGTTCGCAGAGCGATGCGAGCCTGGCGTGTATCGTACTCGGTGAGATGCCCGGGCGGATCGACGTTCACCGCGCCGCCGACCGGCTCGAATGGGAGTAAGGGAGGGGGTGAGCCGAGACCCGGACGGGACTCCGAGAGCGACTCGATGAGCTCCGCGGTGGACAGGCCGAGGGAGCTGCACAGTGAGTATGCCGTGATCGCCAGACGGCCGTCCTGGCCCACCCCACACCTCCCGCCTCGCGACGTGCTCGCAGGCTGCCTGCGACGAGTTGGGCGGATTCTACTCTTGATCGGGCGGATTTCCGCAAGATATTCCGGTAGGGAGCAACGGGCGGGGGCGCTTGGCCCGCGTCATGCGAGAAGATCCGATGAGGACGACATTTCTTCCACGGCGCGGTTGACCCACTCGCGTCGGCTGTGTTAGATAGGATGTGAGGAGGACTTCGAATGCTAAGAAGCACAGCACCGCTGCTGCTCCTGTTGCCGGCGCTGGTGGTCTTGATGGGCGCGCGGGGCTCGGAGTTGATGTACAAAGCGCCTCCCATCGAGGTCCCGAAGGGCACGGCGCTCCGCGATATCTCGATGGCGATCTCAACGGCCTTGCTGGGCCGTGGCTGGGCGGTGGACAAAGAGAACCTTTCGGCTAGCGAGGCGGCAAGCGAGATCGTGAGCTCGTTGCACGTCAGGGTCCACTCGCTCACCATCAGGTTTGAGTTCGACGACAAGCAAATCCGGATCGACTACGTGAAGAGCACTAACCTGGGGTACAAGGAGAAGAAAAACGGGGAGCAGATCATACACCCGAAGTACACCCAGTGGATCGAGAATCTCGAGAGACCCATAAAGAGCGTTGGGCACTGATTGGGGGAACTCTATGACTCGCTTTGTCGCAACTGCAATGATTGCCATTCTTGCGGCTTCTGCGCAAGCCAGGGATGACCAGCACCTGGACTACAAGGAATTGCTGGCCCGAAACAACGCAAACGTAAACCAACTTTCATTGGGCATGACAAAGGAACAGGTCATTGCGTTGATGAAGAGCTACACCTCGGAGGTGCGAGACGGTCCCATCAGCAACCCCTACAGGACTGAAGCTTTTCAGCGCGGGTCAGATACATACGAGGTTTTGTATTACCTCACGCGCCCGCATCCGCCGTTCACTCCGC
This sequence comes from Acidobacteriota bacterium, assembly GCA_045402695.1. GTDB lineage: Bacteria > Acidobacteriota > Polarisedimenticolia > JACPZX01 > DASXTC01 > JAWPNA01. Next base: position 1,486 of record JAWPNA010000070.1, on the reverse strand, counting down.
TTCGCGATTCACAGGCCACCCCAATCATTCTGAAAAATGGGGCGGTCAGTGGCTGGGGCCACAGCGCACTTCGTGGCATGAAGCCGTGACGTCAGTGCCCAACCAGCGGTTCCAGGCGACGGGCCTCGCTTCGCTCGGCCCGCGCCTGAACCGCGGCGATCTGTTGACTACGAATGTGATCCTACCCGAGTCCATGTGCGGCTGATCAACGATCGGCCGGAGGTACGTGCGTTCCGACCCCGAGATCGAGATCGCTGCGAGCGCTTTCGACATGTTGATCACAGGGACGGCGAACCGGCGGCCATCGGGGGACGCAACGGGGTCTCAGTAGAGGAGACGTAATCCCTCGCCGCAAGTCGGGCACTTGGGTGTGGCGGCGATCGGCATGCGGCGGTTCAAACGGGAGGTGGAACCATGGCATCAGTACGAACGACTCGTGTAGCAGGCATCGCGTTGGTGGCGAGCGCGGCCTTGCTCGCTGCGCTGCCGGCAGCCGCCGGCGAAGTCGTCAAGATCCAGCGCTCGATCCCGATCGCTGCGAACGTGGACATATCGACGGCTGTGCGCAACGAGTGCGAGCTCGACACCAAGATCTCCAAGTTCGTGAAAGAGTTCGCGGGCGACAGGGTGGAGATCGTGGAGGGTCCGCTCGACCACGAGAAGGGTCGCGTCCTCGAGCTGGAGATCACCGAAGTGTGGGCGCCGGGTGGGGGGGCTACTCGGGGCCCAAGTGGATGACCGTCAAAGGTCAGCTCTACGAGAACGGCAAGGAGGCCGACTCCTTCCGCGCAAAGCGCTTCTCGACGGGAGGCATGTTTGCCGGATTCAAGGGCACCTGCTCCATCATCGGTCGCTGCACGAAGGCGATCGGGGAGGACATCGCGCGTTGGCTAGAGGCTCCCACGGCGAACGCCAAGCTGGGAGACGCGCGATAACCGGGCCGACGCTCCGACCGCGGCTGGAGGTGGAGCCGACCCGAGAATCCGGCCGTCCCGCGCGGTGAGCACGTCATCGCGGGCTTTCGCAACCGTCACGTCCGTGAGGACCTCTTCGGAAAAACTGACGACAGTCTCACCGCTCGCCAGCAGGCCGGCAGGAGGAGCACGATGAGATCGATGTGGCGAATCGTCTTTACTCTCCTCGCGCCGCTGGCCGCCGGCGCGTGTTCCGCGTCGTGCATGCAGCACCACCTCATCTACCCAAAGGTGGTACCTCTCAGGATCACAACCTGGTCGGAGGACTCGGAGCGCGGCGCGTTGCGCATCCACCTAGAGTGGGCCTGCCCCGGCGATCCGGGCCCGTTCCCAGCCGTCCTGGTTCATCCTCCGGCCGGAGGCACTGCCATCGAGATGCGCGGGGTGATCTGGGACCTGGCCAGCCGCGGATACCTGGCCGTCGCCGCCGACTATCGTCGACTGCTGCGCGGGAGGTACCGGCGAACTCTTTTCCCCTGGCGCGAGGAGTCCGACGTGACCGCCGCCGTGAA
>JAWPNA010000074.1:0-4076 GCA_045402695.1 Acidobacteriota bacterium | reverse complement strand
TGCGGGCGGAGGGGTTCGGGGTGGGCTAAAATAAAGACCCGACCGACCGATACTATAAACTTGTTTTCGTGGCCGGCCTCGCCGACCGCGGCACGATCGCGGATCTCGAGAGGAGGATCGAGACGGAGCTGGATGAAGCGCAGGCCTGGGCCGAAACGGTGCCGCCGCCCGATCCGGCGACGCTCACCCAGGGAGTCTACGCGGAGGATCGAGCGTGGCCGTGATGACCTACCTGGAGGCGATCCGCCAGGGGCTGTGGGAGGAGATGGAGACCGACGAGCGGGTCTTTCTGCTTGGCGAGGACATCGGCGCCTACGGGGGAGCCTTCAAGGTCACCGCCGGCTTCCTGGAGAAATTCGGGGAGCGGCGCGTGATCGACACGCCCATCTCCGAGGCGGCCATCGTGGGCGCGGCCATGGGAGCGGCGCTGAACGGCATGCGCCCCGTGGCCGAGATGCAGGTCATCGATTTCATCGCGTGCGCCTTCGATCAGCTCACCAACATGGTCTCCTCGACCAGGTGGCGGTGGGGGGCCTCGGTGCCGATCGTGGTGCGCGGACCGTGCGGCGGCGGCGTGCACGGCGGGCCGTTCCACTCGCAGAACGTGGAGGCGTTCTTCTTCCACACGCCGGGGCTGAAGATCGTGGAGCCGGCCACCGCCTATGACGCCAAGGGGCTGATCAAGGCGGCCATCCGCGACGACGACCCGGTGCTGTACTTCGAGCACAAGTTCCTGTACCGCCGCATCAAGGAGGACGTCCCCGAGAAAGACTACACAGTGCCGATCGGCAAGTCGGCGCTGCGGCGCGAAGGGTCCGACGTCACAGTCGTGACCTACGGGGCGATGGTGCACACGGCGCTGGAGGCCGCGACGGCGCTGGAGGCCGACGGCGTGCAGACCGAGGTGATCGACCTGAGAACCCTCCTGCCCCTCGACGAGGAGGCGATCCTCAACTCGGTGGCCAAGACCAGCAAGGCGGTGATTCTCCACGAGGACACGCGCCGCGGCGGCATCGGTGGCGAGATCGCGGCCATCATCTCCGAGAAGGCGTTCGACCACCTCGACGGCCCCATCATCCGCGTGACGTCGCTCGACACGCCGGTCCCCTACAGCCCCGTGCTGGAGGAGGTCTTCCGGCCCAATGTGGAGAAGTTGGTGAAGGCGGTCAAGGATCTGGTGGCGTATTGAGTCCTGCCGAGGATCGGGAGCGAGACGATGAGCGTTGACGTGATCATGCCCCAGATGGGGGAGAGCATCGCCGAAGGCACCGTCACGAAGTGGCTCAAGAAGATCGGCGACCGCGTGAAGAGAGACGAGCCGTTGTTCGAGATCTCCACGGACAAGGTGGATGCCGAGATACCGTCGCCCACGGCCGGCGTTCTGGCCGAGATCATCGTGGGCGAGGGAAAGACCGTGGAGGTGAACACGGTGGTGGCGCGCATCGCCGCCGAAGGGGAGGCCGTGGCCGCCCCGCCCACGCAGAAGGCGGAGAAGGCTCAAGGCAGCCCCGCCGTTTCCAAGGAGCCGTCCGGACCAGCGGCGCCTGCCGCCGCGCCGGCGGAATCGGGGAACGGCGGCGGAGCGAGTGGAGCGGGCGGGGCATCGGGGGCCGGGAGCATTCCCTCGCGGGAAGATCTGCGGCGCACGCGGTCCTCGCCGCTGGTGCGCAAGATCGCCGCCCAGCATGCGGTGGACATCTCGGCCATCGCCGGCACGGGAATCTCAGGAAGGGTGACGAAGCGCGACATCCTGGCCTATCTGGAGAAGGCTCCCGCGTCCCCGGCGGCGCGGGCGCCGCGGGAGACGACCCTTCCGCCGGTCGCCACGCTCTTCAAGCCGGGAGAGACCGTCCGGGTCGAGCCGATGAGCGTGATGCGGAAGAAAATCGCCGAGCACATGGTCACAAGCAAGCGCACATCGGCGCACGTGACGACCTTCTTCGAAGTGGACATGACGGGAATCGCCAGGCTCAGGGAGAAACACAAGGCCGCCTTCGAAGGGCGTGAAGGGATCAAGCTGACCTACCTTCCCTTCATCGCCAAGGCCGCCATCGAGGGGATCCGCCGCTTCCCCGTCATCAACTCGTCGGTCGAGGGCGACAGCATCGTCTACAAGAAAGACGTGAACCTCGGCATCGCCGTGGCGCTGGACTGGGGCCTCATCGTGCCGGTCATCAAGAAGGCCGATGAAAAGAACATCCTGGGCCTGGCCCGGGCGTTCTCGGACGTGGGGGAGCGCGCGCGCGCCAAGAAGCTGTCGCCGGACGAGGTGGCCGGCGGCACATTCACGATCACCAACCCAGGGGTGTTCGGCGGATTGATCGGGACCCCCATCATCAGCCAGCCGCAGGTCGCGATCCTGGGCGTGGGGGCGATCGAGAAGCGGCCCATCGTGATCGACGACGCCATCGCCATCCGCTCGATGTGCTACCTGGCCCTCTCGTTCGATCACCGGATCATCGACGGCGCCGACGCGGACCGTTACATGGCTTACGTGAAGGAGACGCTGCAACGGGCCGCCTTCACGGATCTCGGGATCTGAGTTGATGGAGGAGCCCATACGGAGGTGTCCCCTTTGGAGGAGCGGATGAAGCGCTGCGCCGCGCGGTGGCTCTCCCGCGTGCCGTACGCGGAGGGGCTGGCGCTGCAACAGCGGCTCTGCGCGGAGCTGGCCGCTGGCGCGGGGCCGGAGCAGCTCCTGCTTCTCGAGCACCCGCACGTCATCACGCTCGGCAGGAACGCGAAGCCGGGCCACGTGCTGGCCTCCGAGGCCTTGCGGCAGGCCAGAGGTGTGGCCCTGTATCCCACGGGGCGCGGCGGCGACGTGACCTATCACGGCCCGGGACAGCTCGTCGGGTATCCCATCCTCGATCTCAAGCCGGACCGGTGCGACGTCAGACGGTACGTGCGCGATCTTGAGGAAGTGCTGATCCGGACGGCCTGGGACTTCGGCGTAAGAGCCGGACGCATCGAGGGGCTCACGGGCGTCTGGGTCAGCGGCAGGAGTGGGGGCCGCGCCCGCAAGCTGGCCGCCATCGGCGTGCGCCTCGCGCGGTGGGTCACGAGCCACGGCTTCGCCTTCAACGTCACCACCGACCTCTCCTACTTCGACCTGATTGTCCCGTGCGGCATCACCGGCCACGAGGTCACATCGCTGCACCGCGAAACGGGCCGGGAGATCCCGGTCCCGGAGGTGGCCTGGAGGGCCGCCATCCACTTCGCCGCTGTGTTCGGCAGGCGGGTCGAGCGCGAGGGGCCCGAGGGGGAGGGAGAGGCCGCCGCATGAACCCATTTACCGCTCGCCTGGCACCGCCTCTGAGGAAGCCGGAGTGGATCCGGGTGAAGATCCGCTCGGGGGAGAGCTTCAACGCGGTGCGCGGGATGGTGGAGGATCTGAAGCTGCACACCGTCTGCCAGGAGGCGCGCTGCCCCAACATCTTCGAGTGCTTCTCCAACAAGACGGCGACCTTCATGATCCTGGGGGACAACTGCACGCGGCGCTGCGCCTTCTGCGCGGTGGGGAAGGGCCCTCTCTCGGCCCTCGACCCGTCGGAGCCGACTCATGTGGCCGAGGCGGTGCGTTCGATGGGGATCCGGCACGCGGTGGTGACGTCGGTGAACCGCGACGACCTGCCCGATCAAGGGGCCGGCCAGTTCGTTGAGACAATCGCCGAGGTCAGGAGGCTCAACCCTCTCACGAAGATGGAGGTTCTGATCCCCGACTTCCAGGGGGAGCTGGCGTGCCTTGATCACGTTCTGGCGGCGCGTCCCGAGATCCTGAACCACAACGTGGAGACAGTGCCCCGCCTCTACCGGCGCGTTCGCGCGGGCGCGGATTACCGGCAGTCGCTCGCGCTGCTGGCGCGCGCCTCGGCGTTTCGCGATGCCGATCCGTCCGCGGATCCGCCGATGATGACCAAGTCGTAACGCTCCAAGGCGATCCCTCCTGTTGTGCCTCGTGTGTTCCAGTCGACGGCGTCCTGTCTCTCTATTGGGCCTTGGTCCATTCTGACTGCGCGAGGAATCGCGCCTCGTCACGGGCTTGGGGCGCCCCCGGACCCGCCAGGTACTGGGTG
>JAWPNA010000259.1:0-13169 GCA_045402695.1 Acidobacteriota bacterium | reverse complement strand
TCGGCGCGGAATGCGTCGCGGGCAGGACCATGCCGACGACGCCCCACGGCGCCCGCTCGATGACGCACAGGCCGGAGGCGTCGCTGCGGGCGTCGTATCCGTTCTGGGCCGTGCGCGCCCTGGCCGGCTTCGTGATCGCGGCCGGGCAGGTTCTCTTCTTCGGCAACCTGTGGCTCACGGCGAGAAGGCCGTCGCCCGCGACGAGCCACGCGCCGGTGGCGCCATGAGAGGGGAACCGATGAACCCGCTTGAGAGATTCGGCACGATCGTGCTGGTGGCCGGGCTGGCCTTCTTCGGCCTATCGGTGGTGGTGGAGGCGTGGCTGCCCTGGCAGGTGCTGAGCGACATCCCGATGCAAAGTGTGGAGGATCTGGCGGCCGCGCCGCTTCCCGAGTTCGCGGACCTCGCGGCGCGCTACCCGGCCTCGTTCGCGAAGCACTTCGGTCGACCCGACACGGCGGCGTACGCCCGGGCGCTGCGGTTGGGCATCGAGGTATACCGCGCCGAGGGATGCTGGCACTGCCACTCGCAGTTCGTGCGTCCCGTGTCGAACGAGGACCGGCGCTTCGGCGTCGTCTCGTATCCGGGCGAGTACGTCAACGAGCTGCAGCTTCCGCAGATGTTCGGCACGCGCAGGGTGGGGCCCGACCTGATCCGCTCCGCGGGCCGGCATTCCAACGACTGGCACGTGGCGCACTTCTGGGAGCCGCGCGACGTGGTTCCGTCATCCGTCATGCCGTCGTTCCAGTGGTTCTTCGAGCGTCCCTCAGGGCATGATAGGGCGCCGCAGCCCAATGATCGCGGCCTCGCGATCGTGACGTACGTGCAGTGGTTGGGAAGCTGGGCCGAGCAGCCCGAAGCTCCGCTGCTGCTCTCGGAGAAGCCATGACCCCGCGGACGAAGTCGGAGGGCCGTGCCCTGATGTGGCGGCGAATCCTCACGTGGGGTGTGGGTCTGGCCGTGATGGTGGGGGGAGCGAGCTTCCTCTACAAGCTGTACGAGTTCATCAGCACGGCGAGCACGGGGGAGCTTCCCGGCTTCGCCGTCGCGACCGTGGTGAGCTACTTCCTCGCGACGATGGGGTTCCTGTGCCTGGCGGTGTGGGCGTTCCTGCGGGGGCACTATCACGACATCGAGGAACCGAAGCTCCGGCTGCTTGAAACCGAGGCGGAGCTGGACCGGCTCGATGAGGAGAGGACTCCATGAACGGGCGGCATGACGGGGTGCCGCCTCCTCTGCCTCCGGGGACGCCTGCGGAGCCGTCACCGGAGCACTCGTACCAGACCTACCAGGGGAGCCGGTTTCCCTGGTGGCTGGCGCTGTTCTGGATCGGATTCATGGCGTGGGGGGCCATCTACGCGCTGCTGTACTACCTGCCCGACCTGAAAGCGTGGCTCGCGAGATGACGGCACGTCGAGCCATGGAAGGCGCGCGTGACGCGGCGTCGCGCTGCGCGCAATGCGGCCTGGGTGTGCAGCAGCGCCCGGGCGCGCGTGGCTCCCCGGCCGAGAGGGTCTTCTGCTGCTACGGCTGCGCCCTCATGAGCCAGGTGGCCGGGTCGTCCGCAGATCGCGGCGAGCCGTCCTGGATCCTCGCGAGATTGGGGCTGGCCGCGTTTCTCTCCATGAACGTGATGGCGCTGAGCCTGGTGTTGTATCCCGGCGAGCCCGCCGGGGCGGGGGGAACGGACCCGCTGTACACGGGGATGACCGGCCTGTTCCGCTACGTGCTGCTGCTGTTCTCGGCGCCGGTGCTGGTGATTCTGGGTTGGCCGATCCTGGCGAACGGTGTGCGCGGCTTCGGCCTTGGGGGTGCGGGCGGGGACTCGCTCATCGCGGCCGGAGCGATGGCAGCCTTCGGGTTGAGCGCGTGGAACACGCTGCGCGGAAGCGGCGGCGTCTATTTCGAGACGGCGTGCATGGTGCTGGTGCTCGTGACGCTCGGACGCTACCTGGAGGCGCGGGCCCGATCGCGGGCCGCCGAGGAGATGGGAGAACATCTGTCGCGGGAGTCGGGGGTGGCCCGGGTGATGCGCGAGGGGCTGCTCGTCGAGGTGAGCGTGGACGATCTGGCCGTCGGGGAGATCGTGCGGTTGCCGGCGGGCGCGCGCGTGCCGGCCGACGGCGACGTGATCGAGGGGGAGGGAGGGGTGGACGAGTCGTCGTTGACGGGCGAGTCGCTGCCGGTGCGAAAGTCTCCTGGCTCGCGTCTGCTCGCCGGCACCACCAGCCTGGACGGCGCGTTCCTCTTCCGGGTGACTGCGGCCGGAGGCGATCGGATGGCCGCGCGCATCGCGCGGCTGCTGGACGAAGCGCGCGCCTCGCGCGCCCCCATCGAGCTGCGCGCCGATCGGATCGCGGCGGCCTTCCTGCCGGCGGCCGGGGCCGCGGCGGCGTGCACCGCCGCCTTCTGGACATGGCGGCAGGACCTCGCCTCGGGGCTCATGAACGGGCTATCGGTCCTGCTGATCGCCTGTCCGTGCGCGCTGGGGCTCGCCACGCCGCTGGCGGTCTGGAGGGCGATGGGGCGGGCCGCGAAGCGCGGCATCGTCATTCGCTCGGGCGCCGCGCTCGAACGGCTGGCCTCCGTCAGGACCGTCTTCTTCGACAAGACGGGCACGCTCACCGATGGCAAACCGCGCGTCGCCCGCATCGTGCCGGCCACCGGCGCCACCGAGGAGGAGATCCTCGAGCTGGCGGCCGCGCTGGAGACGGCCTGCGCGCACCCGTTGGCCGGGGCGATCCTCTCGTGCGCGGCGGAGCGCGGCATCCTGCCGGTCCCGGCCCGCAACGTGACGGTCCATCCGGGCGTGGGGGTGCGCGGGGACGTCGATCTTGCGGGACGGAGCGTGGGCGGCGCAGCCATCGGTGGAGCTCAGATGATGCGCCAGATGGGGCTGAGCGCCGACGAAACGGACGCGGGCGCGGGGCCGGCCGCGCACCTGACGGTGGATGGCAGAATGATGGGAAGCTTCTTCTTCGAGGAGCGCCTGCGGGCGGGGGCCGCCGACGCTCTTGCCGAGCTGCGGCGGATGGGGCTCGGCGTCTGTGTCCTCACGGGAGACTCGCGGGACAGGGCGGGTCGCCTCGCGCTCGGGCCCGGCGTGGAGGTCAGGGCCGGTCTTTCTCCTTCCGGGAAGATGGAGGAGATCGCCGCCTCGGAATCGCGCGGCGGGCCGGCGGCGATGGTGGGAGAGGGGCTCAATGACGCTCCGGCGCTGGCGCGTTGCAGCGTCTCGATCTCGCTGGGATGCGGTGACGGCGTGTCGAGGGACGCTTCGGACATCAGCTTGCTGGACGATGATGTGGCTCGGCTCCCGTGGCTGGTGAGGACGGCGCGCCACGCGCTGCGCGCGATCCACGTGAATCTCTTCTGGGCCTTCGCGTACAATCTCGTCCTGATCCCGGCGGCGATGGCGGGCCGTCTGCAGCCGTTGCTCGCGGCGCTGGCGATGATCGGCAGCAGCCTGTTTGTGGCCGGCAACTCGCTCAGAGCCGGGGGCGCCGCCGGGAACGAAGATGGACCGCGCCGCGAAAGCCCGGCTGCCGCCCTGCGAACGATGGAGGTGCCCACGACGTGAACGCTCATCAGCCCGACGCCGAGAGGGCCGCCATGCAACTGGAGCTGGAGCGGCTGATGGCGGAGGCCAGGCGCCTGGAGGCGGAGCTGGGCCCCGGTCCTGTCTCGTCCTGGCCCCCGCGCGACTACTACATGGCGTTTCACGTTCTGGCGGGGATCCTGCTGGGGCTGGTGGGCGCCGCCGCGAGCCTCCTGTTCAACATCGTCGGATCGTTGCTGGTCGGCCAACATCCTTTGGAGCTCATCCGCGTCTATCTCACCTTCCCCTTGGGAGAGGACGCGCTCACCCTGGAGTCGGGTATCGCGCTGGGGATCGGCACGTGCCTCTACCTGGTGACCGGGTCGCTCTACGGAATCGCGTTTCACGTGGTCCTGAGCCGGTGGTTCGAGAAAGCTCCAGCGTCCCGCAGGTTCCTCGTGGCCACGGCGATGGGGCTCGGATTGTGGATCGTGAACTTCTACGGGGTGCTGATCTGGCTGCAGCCTCTGATGTTCGGAGGCGCCTGGATCGTGATGCTGGTCCCGTTCTGGGTCGCGGCCGTCACACACCTCGTGTTCGCCTGGACGATGCTGTTGGTGGATCAGTGGGGGAAGTTCGTTCCCTATGCGCCACGGCCGGAGTGACGTGCCTTCGTGATCTACCTGCTCTCGCTGCTCGCCGGCCTCGGCTTCTCGGGACATTGCGCGGCGATGTGCGGCGGCTTCGCCGTGGCGCTGCGCACGTCGCCGGCTCGGCCGTCGCGCGCCGCGTGGCTGCAGCTCCTTTACCACGCCGGGAAGACCTCCACGTACGTCTTTCTCGGCGTGCTGACGGCGGCCGCGGGGGTGCGGCTCGATCAGTACGGTCGTCCGCTGGGCCTGCTGTCCGGGGCGCTGCTGATCATCGCCGGAGCGGCGAGCCTGGCGCCGGCCTCGATCTCGCCGCGCGCCGCCCGGTGGATCCAGGGGTCACCCGTCTGCGGGATTCTCTCGGCCCTGATTCGTGACGCCAGGCCTGCGTCCGCGTTCGCTCTCGGGATCTTCAACGGCTTCGTGCCCTGCGGGATGGTGTACGGCATGCTGGCTTACGTGATGACGCTGGGCTCGATGCCGGCGGCCGCCCTCGCGATGTTCTGCTTCGGGACGGGTACCGTGCCGGCGCTGGCGTTGCTGGGAATGACGTCGAGCTACCTGAGCGCGCGCCCCGCGCTCTCGACTCTCATGGCCCGCTCCGCGGGGTTCGTCATGATCGCGCTGGGCTTGGCTGCGATCGCCCGGGCCTTCTTCTCGGCGCAGGTCCACCTGCACCACCTGCCGGCGCTCGCGAGCTTCTGAGGTCCCGATCAGCGCGTCCGCCCTGCCTCCTGGACGAGCGCTGGAAGCTCATCACGGGGAACGAGCACCCTGATCGACCGTGCCCGGCCCGGCGTTCGCAGGATAAATCCTCGCCTCTCGAGAGTGACGATCATGCTGTGCACGGAAGGCGGAGTGACCTGGAAGTAGCGCTGCATGTCGGCCTCCGCCGGCGGCCTGTCGTTCACGGCGGTGTACGCGGTCATGAACGCGAGATACTGACCCTGGAGCTTCGTGAACGGAGCTCGCATCGTCGGGACTCCCGTCAGCGTGTGCAGCGTGTTAGCCCGCCGCCCCAAACTAGCGGTAGGCGTCTCGTCGGCGTCGGATCAGTTGGATTTCGATGACACGTCGCCGGTCATCGACCGAATAGATGACGCGATAGTCACCCACTCGGATTCGCCGGAGATCATTTGCACCGACCAACTTGCCGCAGGCGCCGCCTGACGGACTCGAGGGTTTCGCGGGGCTCATTGCGTCTGGCTCGGGCCGCCGCGATGCCGTAAAAATCTTCCCAGAGCTCCGCGTATTCCTTCAGGTCGATGACGACGCCAGTCTTGTGTCCCTTCTCGTCGACTACGAACTGAACGCCTTTCATGATTCCTCCGGTCAGACGATGAGGACATGATAAGCCCGCATTACCCGCGACGTCACCGCACGGTTTAAGTGTGGATAACGGTCACGAATGAACCGCGCGCCGTCGCAACGTAGTGGCAAGTCGGCTCCATCTTCTTCATCGGGTTTTCCGTTTCGAGTTCGGACGGCGAATCTCCTGTGCGAAGTACCATTGATGGCCTTCGGGATCTGCGGCACCATAACGGCGATGGCCGTACGGCGTATCCGCTGGTTCCTCGAGGATGGTCGCGCCTGCTTTCCTGGCGCGCTCAAAATGTTTGTCCACATCCTCCACATTGACGTAGAGGCTCTGTGTTGCCCGGCCGAGCCGCTTCGGGTTGCGATAACCGGACCCTGGGCATCCCATCATGATCAGGTCATCGCCACGCTGCATCGCGGCGTGATTGATCTTGCCGTCTGGGCCCTTCGCTTGGGCGCCGTGCTTCCGGAATCCGAACGCCTTGGCCAAAAACTTCAGTGCTCCGCCAACGTCTTCGTATAACAAGTATGGTGTGATGGCCATCAACTGTGCTCCTTCCTGCCAACGACGCCCGCATGGGCACGAACAGGATGACGCCACATTATACTGTCGCCGATGCCCAACCCAGCGCCGCTCGATCTGGCAACGGAGCCCGTGAGACGCCTGGCCGCGCGGCGGGCGAGAGCACAACTCTCAAGTTCGACCAAAATCCCACGCCACCCTGTTGGAGGTCACCGAACTTCATAGCAAGCCAGCAGGTCGAGGTGCTTTCCGCGCGACGCTGGCGAGCGCAGCGTACGCCCAGACCGCGGCTGCTCCCACGACGAACGTTGCCACGCAGGAAATCCAGAACGACGTGTCGGCGCCTGTTTCCCAGATCGGCGGCGCAGGGCTCGACGGTGCCTGCCACTCCGCACGCCCCCCCGCAAACAGGCCGATGGCGCTCAAGACGTTTCCGCCTGCGTGAAGCACGACGCTCGGCAAGATCGAGTTCGTCAGGTACGCCAGCGCTCCATAGATGGCGGCGACGGCCAGGTAGTATGGCATCAGGATGAGTGTGACCTCGGGATGCGTGAAATGAGCGAATCCGAACAGGCTCCCCGTCACCAGGATCGCGACCACGGGTCCGTGACGCCGCTCGATGGGCCCTTGCATGTAGCCGCGGAATGACGATTCCTCGGCGATCCCGGCGACGACAGCACTCATGAGCAGCCAGGACACCAGGGTCACGGACGGGATATGGGCCAGGTCGTCAGTCGGCTGCGCTGGCAGCCTGACCAGGCGGTTCATGACGCGGAGAAACAACACCAAGGTTACGAGGCCCAGACCGCCAGCGAACAGCGCCGCCCCCCAGACTTCCGCCGAGAGGCGGTTGGCGCGACAGCTCGTGCGTCGCGAGTCCGCGGTGGACTGGGGCCATCCTGCTCCCTGGACATATCGCCAGAAGAGCCACAGGTACAGAGCGGTCGGGGGTACCGCCCATGGCACGGCGGGCCAATACTTGGAGTTTGCCGACACCAGGACGGCCCACGGCGTGGTGCCCACCGCGCCCACGACGCTCCCAGTGAGAACAGCCCGCACGACGACGGGGAGGCGCCTCCAGAGCGAGAGCATGGCGGGCAAGTCCTCGCTTTTCCTGGGCCCCGCCGCCTGCTGGCGGGGCCATGTGGATATTGGTCAGCGCGAGGTCATCATTTGGACCACTTCTTCCCCAGTGCATCAAGGTCGGCCCGTTTCAGATCCTCGGGAGTCATCACCAGTTGAAACTCGACGTCGGCGTTGAACGTAAGGAACCACGGCTCAGCAAACGTGGGGATCTTGGATGGGTCCGCCATCTCGACGATCATGACGGCCCCACGCTGACCGTCGCGCTCCGTGAAGTACACGGCTTCCGGTTTCGTTTCCTCCAGAATCCGGCTTAGCTTCGGTCCTGCCGATCCGTCGCGCACCGCGGCATTGAACCGGTCGTGCGGGATCTTCACCTGCAAAAGCATCCGCATCTTGATCTCCTTCCCGAAATGATGGTGCTCCGTACTCCTGTCTGGCTGACCTCACATTATACTGTCGCCGATGCCCAGCCCCGGACCGCTCGATCCCGCAACGGAGTACGCAAGACGCCTGGCCGCTCGGCGGGCGGCGGCCGCGAAACTGTCGCGCGGCGAGCGGGCGATCTCCGCCGCCAGGCTGGCGCTCTTCGCGATCGCGGCAGGGTTGGCCTGGCTCTGGTGGGGCGAGGCGATCCTCGGCCCCGGATGGCTGGCCCTGCCGGCGCTTGCCTTCGCCGTGCTCGTCGTCGGGCACGAGCGCGTGATCCAGGCGCGCCGAAGGCTTGAGCGGGCGGCGGTCCATTACGAAAAAAGCCTGGCGCGGCTCGATCATCGCTGGATGGGGAAGGGCGAGGCCGGGCTCAGGTTCCTCGACGCCGATCATCTCTTCGCCGCCGACCTGGATCTGTTCGGACAGGGCTCGCTGTTCGAGCTGCTCTGCACCGCCCGGACCCGCGCGGGCGAAGAGACGCTGGCCTCGTGGCTGCGCTCGCAGTCGCCTCCCTCGCAGGTGCGTGAGCGCCAGGCTGCGGTGAGGGAGCTGCGCGCTCACGTCGATCTGAGGGAGGATCTGGCACTGCTGGGCGATGAGGTGCGCGCGGGAGTGGATCCCGATGCTCTGGCCGAATGGGCCGGGCAGCCGGCCTCGCTCACGTCGCTCGCCGCGAAGCTGGCGGCGGCCGCGCTGCCGCTGGTGGGCGTGGGGACGCTGGCGGCCTGGCTCTCGGGGTTGACCGGGTACCTCCCATTCATCGCCGCGCTTGCGATCGAGGGGTTGTTCGCCCTGCCTTTGCGCGCGCGCGTGAGGCACGTGGTGGGGGCGGTGGAGAGGTCAGGGCGGGACCTGGCACTGCTGTCCGAGGTGCTCGGGCGCCTCGAGCGCGAGCGGTTCACCGCGCCAATGCTGGTGGAGCTGCGCGCGGCGCTGGACACCGAGGGGAAACCCCCGTCGCGGCGGATCGCGAGGCTGCGACGGCTGATCGAGCTGCTCGACGCGCGACGCAATCAGTTGTTTTCGCCGGTCGGATACCTGCTCCTCTGGAGCACGCAGCTCGCGCACGCCATCGAGTCGTGGCGGGCGGTCTCTGGCCCCGCCGTGCCGCGGTGGCTCGCGGCGGTCGGTGAGATCGAGGCGCTCTGCGCCCTGGCCGGGTACGCCTACGAGAACCCGGCCGATCCGTTCCCCGAGATCGCGGAGGGAGGCGCGTTGTTCGAGGCGGAGGGACTGGGGCATCCTCTTCTCCCCAGGGGGCGTTGCGTGCGCAACGACCTGCGTCTCGGTCAGGGCCAGAACGTGTTGATCGTGAGCGGCTCTAACATGTCGGGCAAGAGCACGCTGCTGCGCACTGTGGGCGTCAACACGGTGCTGGCGCTGGCCGGCGCGCCCGTGCGCGCGGGACGCCTGCGCCTGTCTCCTCTGGCCGTGGGCGCCTCGATCCGTGTCCAGGATTCGTTGCAGGCCGGCACGTCGCGCTTCTACGCGGAGATCACGCGCCTGCGGAAGATCGTGGACCTGACACGCGACGGCAGTCCGGTCATCTTCCTCATTGACGAGATGCTGCACGTCACCAACTCTCACGACCGGAGGATCGGTGCCGAAGCGGTCGTGCGCGGCCTGGTGGATCGCCGGGCGATAGGCCTGGTGACGACGCACGATCTGGCTCTGGCCCACATCGCGGAGGCTCTCGGCCGGCGGGCCGGCAACGTCCATTTCGAGGACCACCTCGAGGATGGCCGGATCACCTTCGACTACATCATGAGGCCCGGTGTCGTGCGCAAGAGCAACGCGCTGGAGCTGATGCGCGCGGTGGGTCTGGATGTCGGGGTTCCGGAGAGTGAAGAAACAGGCGGGAGGCCGTCGTCATGATCCTGAAGCAGTACTACCTGGGATGTCTCGCGCACGCGTCGTACATGCTTGCGGACGAGACAGCGGGCGTCGCCGCGGTGGTCGATCCCCAGCGCGACGTCGAGCAATACGTGGAGGACGCGCGCAGCTTGGGATTGAGCATCCGGCACGTCTTCCTGACGCACTTCCACGCCGACTTCGTGGCGGGGCATCTCGAGCTTCGTGATCGGGTCGGAGCCACGATCCACCTGGGAAGCCGGGCCGCCGCCGAGTACGCGTTCGCGCCGATGAAGGACGGCGACGAGGTGCGCCTCGGAGACGTCGTGAGCAGGGCGCTCGAGACGCCGGGCCACACGCCCGAGGGGATCTCGTTGCTCGTGTTCGATCTCGCGAAGGACGCCGGAGCACCTCAAGCCGTGCTGACCGGCGACACCCTCTTTATCGGGGACGTCGGGCGGCCCGACCTGATGGCCTCCGTGGGGATCAGCGCGGAGGAGTTGGCGGGCCTGCTGTACGACTCTCTTCGCCTCAAGCTCCTCACCCTTCCCGACGAGACGCTGGTGTATCCGGCGCACGGGGCGGGCTCGATGTGCGGCAGGAACCTGAGCCAGAACACCGTCTCCACCATTGGAGAGCAGCGCCGCTACAACCACGCCCTGCAGCCGATGAGCAAGGAGGCGTTTGTCAGGCTGACGACGACCGATCAACCCGAAGCGCCCAAGTACTTTTCCCACGACGCCCTGCTCAATCGCCAGGAGCGGGCGACCCTGGAGCAAAGCCTCGATCGCGCCCTGAAGCCGCTCCCGCTCGAGGAAGTGATCCGGATGAAGAACGCGGGAGCGACGGTGCTCGATGTGCGCGAGCCGGCCGAGTTCGCCGGCGCGCACCTGGCCGGCGGCATCAACATCGGCTTGACGGGCAAGTTCGCCACGTGGGCGGGGACATTGCTTTCCCGCGAGACTCCCATCGTCATCGTCGCGGAGTCGGGCCGGGAGCAGGAAGCCGCGATCCGCCTCGGACGCATCGGTTTCGATCACGTCGCGGGCTATCTCGGGGGCGGCATGCTGGCTCTCGCCGGGCGCAGCGATCTGATCCGTGGGATCGATCGTGTGACGGCCGCGGCTCTGGCCGAGCAGCTCGCCTCGCCGGAGCCGCCCCTCGTTCTCGACGTGAGGGGGGCGAAGGAGTGGGAGGAGAAGCGGATCGAGTCAAGCCTGAACATCCCGCTGAACCGGCTCGACGAGAGGATCGCCGACATCCCTCGCGGGCGCCGGATCGTCCTGCACTGCGCCAGCGGCTACCGCTCCTCGATCGCCGCCGGCCTGCTTGTGGCACGCGGCATCACCGGCGTCACCGATCTCGTGGGCGGCATCGCCGCGTGGGAGGCCGCGAGCTTGCCGACCGCGCATGACCGGGGACTCAATCCGGGGGCGTCTTGACGACCTCGACGTTGCAGGGGGCGTGCGTCACGAGCGCATGGCAGACGCTGCCCACGAAGAGTCTCGCGAGCGGCTTCCTGCCGTGGGAGCCCGCGATGACGAGGTCGGCCTTCCAGTCCTGGATCGCGTCCAGGAGCGCGTGTTTCACGCTTCCTTCACGCAGCTCGTAGGTCGCCTGGAGGTCGGGCCGCGATCGGAATCGGTCCACGACGGCCTGGAGCCTGTGGTAAGCCTCCTGGCGCTGCGAGGCGAGCACCCCTTCGCTTATCGGCCCCGTCACCTCGATGCCGTCGGACGGCACCATGAGCAGCGGCCACTCGAGCACCATGACGAGGTGGACCTGCGAGCCGGCGGGCCAGGGTCTTCTCAGCGTCTCATCGACCGCGGAGTCAGAGTGGCGTGAGCCGTCATAAGCCAGCAGGATTCTCATGATGCGTTCCTTTCATCCGCGCGCCGCGCGGGCACGCTTCTCGCCGCGCGCCAAGGGTCCGGCCGCGGCTTTCAGGGGTCTGAACTTCGCCGTGAAGTGCGGCAGGTAGGGCGGGCAGTAGGTCATCTGGACTCCGGCGAGGCGTGGCGCCCGAGAGGCGACGCCGGCGCAGATCTCGATGATTCGATCCACGTGGCTCTGAGTGTAGACGCGGCGGGGCAGCGCCAGACGCACCAGCTCCAGGCTCGATGGGATGACACGGCCCTTATTGCCGCGCCTGCCGAACATGACGCTTCCGATCTCGCAGGAACGGATCCCGCCCGCCATGTACAGCTCGATGGCAAGCGCCTGTCCGGGGTACTGGTGCGATGGGATGTGAGGCAGCAGCTTCCTCGCGTCAATGAAGACCGCATGGCCGCCGGGAGGTTTGACTGTGGGGATCCCCGAGCGGTTGAGCCCTTCAGCGAGATAGCGCACGCTGGCGAGCCGGTACTCCAGGTAGCTCTCGTCAAGCACCTCGCGCAGCCCCACGGCGAGCGCCTCCAGGTCGCGCGCCGCGCAGCCGCCGTAGGTGGGGAAGCCCTCCGTCAGGATGAGCACGTTGCGCGACTCGGCGGCCAGTTTCTCATCATTGAGCGCCAGGAGCCCGCCCATGTTCACGAGACCGTCCTTCTTGCCGCTGAACGTGCAGCCGTCGGCCAGCCGGAAGATCTCCCGCGCGATGTCAGCCACCGAGCGTTTCGCCTGACCCGGTTCGCGCAGCTTGATGAAGTAGGCGTTCTCGGCGAACCTGCAGGCGTCGAGGATCAACGGGAGGCCATGGACGTGGAGGATCTTCGCGACCGCGCGGATGTTCTCCAGGCTCACGGGCTGCCCTCCTCCCGTGTTGTTGGTGATCGTGAGCATCCCGAAGGGGATCCGCCTGGCGTGTCTCCGGCACAGATCCTCGAGGCGATCCAGATCGACGTTTCCCTTGAATGGGAAGTCCGAGGCGGTGTCCGACGCCTCCCTCACGACCAGGTCGCGCGCATCGCCGCCGTCATACTCGATGTTGGCGCGCGTCGTGTCGAAGTGGTTGTTGTTGGGGATGATCATCCCGGGGCGGACCGTGATCTGGAAGAAGATCCTCTCGGCCGCCCGGCCCTGATGCGTCGGGATGATGTGGCGGTAGCCGGTGAGATCACGCACCACCTCCTCGAACCGGTAATACGACCGCGAGCCGGCGTACGACTCGTCCGCGACCATCATCGCGCCCCACTGCGCGGCGCTCATGGCGGAGGTTCCGGAATCGGTGAGCAGATCGAAGGTGATGTGCCGGGCGGGCAGGGCGAACAGGTTGTAGTCGGCCGCGGCCAGATGCCGCGCACGCTCTCGCCGGGTCGTGAGGGCTATCGGCTCGACCACCTTGATGCGGAACGGTTCGATGATGACGGGCATGCGGCTCCCTCGCTCGAGGATCGTCCATCTGGGACGTCCAGACGCTGGCTTCGCAAAACGCATTCCAGTCCCGGACGCGCTCCGCGGCCGTGCCCGCGGGGCGGCCGCGGCGCGGGAAGGGAGGACGGTGGGTCGGATGGCGCACAGGGCGCGAAATGACGCCGTGGCGCGATAGGGGACGTGGGCTATGACCGCCGGTGCGCGGCGGCGGGTGATGCCCTGCGCGCGAGCCGCTCCGCTTGCAGGCGGACCTGGCGGTACAGCTCATCCAGATCAACACGGCGCGGCATTCCCTCCGGCTGGGTGGCGGCGGCCTGAGTCGCCATGGTCGCGAAGGCCCCGAACAGGGTCTTGCCCATCGGCGCCTTCAGCGGGGGGGCGGCGATGCGCCCCGATGAGTGCGCCGCGTCGGCCTTGCGATCCCCCTCGCTCAGCACTCCCTTGATCGGCGCATCGGATTTGGACG
>JAWPNA010000371.1:0-9815 GCA_045402695.1 Acidobacteriota bacterium | reverse complement strand
CGACTCGTCACGGTAATACGTCTCCCAGGCGAGCCGGTAGTTGTTCAGCGTGGTGATGTCCGCGCTCGTGGGGAAGGTCCCCTGCGCAGCCAGCAGAGCGAAGGCGACGCGGTAGTTCTTCTGGGAGGTCTGGGCGTCAGGGAAGCGGGCGCCCTCGACCCGGATGATGTCATCCACCACGACGTTGATCTTCGGATAGCTGAAGGTCCAGGGCGTGTCCACGCCGGGGGTGAAGGGCTGGTGGGCGCAGTCGGGATTGACGTTGCCGTTGCCGGGGTCCAGCCGGAAGAAGCCGCCGACGTTGGTCGGCGAGCGGAACCCCATCAGGTACTGATCCAATGGCGCGTAGCCGTCGCTCTGCAAGGTCGTCGTGAAGGACCCGGGGGTATTCTCGAACCAGTAGTTCCCCTCCATGCTCGAGAAGCCAGAGATGGGCGCCGTGGGGTTGGTAGGGCGGGACGGCACGTTCATGTAGAAGCACCAGTGCGCCAGGTTGCGGCCCAGCAGGTCGGTCGTGGACCGGATGCGGGGGCCGGGGTCCTTGTCCCGGCGCACCCACGCGGCGAACCGGTGACCCGACTCCTGACCCATCAGTGACAGCGTGGAGTCGTTGTTGGGCAGGATCCGCGTGCGCGGATCGGATGGGAAGTTCAGGTAATTGCGGTAGATGACCAGGCTCTTGAGGAACTGTGTCTCGTACGTGGCGCTGTTGTTCTGCACGGGAGCGTTGATCCCCTGGGTGTTGGTCTGCACCCAGATGTGGAACGACCCCTCCGCGTGGTTGAATCTCGGCCACCAGAAAATGTAGTCGTAGACATCCTGGTGCGTCACCATGAATTTCTTGGTCGCGTCCACCAAGTCAATCCTGGTGCCGGCGGCGTCGGTGAAAATGATGCTGCCGTCGTCCACGATGACCGCGATGTCGCCCACGTTCGTGTCGAGTGAAACGTTGTAAGACGCCGTCGCGGCGGCGCCCTGCGAAGCCACCTTGTTCTTGTGCCAGTTGATCTCGTCGGTCTCTCGACCCGGGTAGGTCGTGCAGACTGACGTGTCCATCAGCTTGCCGCCCTTGTTGCGGACGATGGTGCCGCTCGGGCCGGTGACGCAGGCCCCCGTATTGGTGACGAGTTCGGTGCCGGTCGGGCAGGAACTGTCCGAGTACGCCTCCTGCTGCAGCGGCGGGGCGGCCAGGATGGCCGCGCCCAGGAGGATCATCGAAGGACGAATCAGGGCTCGCATACGCATGGGATCATTCTCCGTTCCCGGTGAAGGACGGGTGGGGGGCGCTTGGATACGCCGCGTAGCCGGTGTTTTTTGACAAGAATCCGTCTGCCCGAAAAAGATGGCTCGTATCATCCTCTTATTACCCTCCGACGGGTGCTGTGTCAATAGCAGAATGTATGACCGATTCTGATCAAACATGACGCAATGAACAGATCATGGATCGACGGGGCGGCCACCGGCAGCTCAAGGTATTTCAGAAAAAAAGTCCCACCCGCCTCCCCTACTTCGACTAACTGAGCTGCATGAGGAGTAGCGCATGAGCAGAGGAGGGCGTGGCTGATGTCGCAAGACGATGCAGAGTCCGCGCGAGCGGCTCGCAGGAGGGACAGCCGTGAATTCAGACACGCGCCATCCGATTCGCCACCTCGCCGTTGCCGCCGCCGTCATTCTCGGGGAGTTCGCCGGCCTCTGGCCGGCGGACGCCCAGGAAGCGGTCGGATTCCAGGACAACGCGGTGTATCAACGGGGTCCAACCGATTCGCTCGACCTCTACACACTCAACCCGATCGTGACGCAGCCGCTGGCCCCCGCCTTATCGATCAGCGACACGCTGTCGCTCGGAGCCACCGCGTATTACACCGGGTTCACTTGGACGGTGCGCGCCCGTCCCTGGCCCAGCACCGAGCTTGAATCGATCTACTCGAGGGACGTGGCGTCCGGGATCATCGGCGCGGGCTGGCGGTTCGATCCCGGCAGGATCTGGGCGCACGTGAAGCCGTACAGGGTGCAGGAGACCGACTGCAAGAAGGCTTACAGTGTCTACATCTCGCAGGACGGCGGGCAGCACATCATCAATGGGGCTGGACTCACCGTCGACGGTTCCTTGATTGGAATCGTGCAGAGTCAGCACTGGATCGGCCCCTTCCCGTGCAACACCGGGAGCACATACGACGAGTACATCACACACCTGCAAGACGGGCACGATTCCACGGAGAAGCTCTTCGATCCCTTCAGCGGGGCTCTGACCCGATCGCAGGACCGCTGGGGCAACAAGATTGATTACACATACATGGAGGAGGCGGATTTCCTCGCGGTGGCTCCTGGCGCCTCCAAGGAGCAGTACACATACAGTCAGCCCCGGCTCCATCCCGTCTTCAACGAGCCCGTTGCCGAGGTCGTCAAGGCGCCCAAGGCCATGAAGGACTCGATGGGCAGGACGATCGAGTTCGTGTACTCCCTTCCGCCTGGTTTCCCCAAGTTCCTCTTGACCGAGATTCGCGTGCCGGCGCCCGACGGGACCGGAGTCTACCGCCTGTCCTATGTGATGAGGCGCGTCAAGACCGCCCCGCCGGGATGGCCCGCGTATGCGCCGGACGGTGGAGAGTCGCTGCCTTTCCTGGTGAAGGTCGAGCTGCCCGAGGTCACTGGGGGTCAGGGTCGGCTGTCGTACAACTACGACTACGATGCCTGGGGCGAGCTCAGCGAGATCCGTTACCCGGCCGGCGGGCAAACGCTGTTCGAGTGGGCGGACGTCAGGGTGAACGTGGCGGCGTATGGACCCTACCGTCGTGGAGTGGTCTCGCGCCGAATGTTTCCACTGGCGGGCGGAGCGGGACCCGTTCATCAGTTGCGATACACGAAGGCGCAATACCCCTTCTACGCGACGCCGTTCATCGCGCCGATCTTCGACCGGGATCGCACCATCATCACGGATTCAGCGGGCAACGAGACGGAGTACCGCTTCGGCGATGACTACTTCCGCGGCTTCCCGCTCGCGGTCCGCCACTACGAGGGTCAGGCCCCGAGGTACCGCTCGGGGGCGCAGACCGTCGCCGATCTGGATCCGGAGTTCGATCCGAGTCAGAGCACCCTCGTCCGCTCGACCACCTTCTATTACAGCGGCCGCCCTGGTGACGGCGTGGACCCGTTTCTCCGCGCCGAGATCACGACCTTCTACGATGATCCCCTGACTGCTTCCCACCAGAACGTCAGCGACCCCAGGTCTTGGTCGGTGAGCCAGCTCAACACCGAGACGACGGATCCCAACACGCTGATCTATCCGAGAGAATACGCGTTGCCTGAGGGATTCGCGCGCTTCGAGATCGAGGGGGATCCCGCCACCTGGTGGGGAACGCGGTTCCCTGGGTTTGAGCTGACGACGGAGCACGGCAATCTCGTGGGAGCCCCGCGACGCATCCAGGGTGACTACCGGCTCAACGGGCTGGTGTGGGGGTACACAAGCCCGCGCATCGTCAGCCAGGGCGGCCGCGCGTCGAGGACCGACTATGTGGGGCCGGACTACTATCAGTCGTTCTTCAAGGAGATACAGCGGGCCGACCCGAACAGCATCCCCGCCCAATGGTACGAGCAGAGCCCAGGAGACATCGCCGTCACCTACGAGATTGGAAACCCGGCAAACGGCTCGGACCCGGATCGTCCCGATCCGGTCCCGTACGGGGCCAACACCCGCATCACTTACGCCGGAGGGTCGGGCGGAGCCCCTTACACAATCTCGAGAACCTACAGATACGGCGCGACCGCCACGAGCCGGTTCGAGGGGGTGGACTGGCTGGAGACAGACCTGGATCTTGGTCCGACGGGGTTACCCATGGCCGGCCGGGACACAGGGGGAGTCACGACGTCCTACGCGTATGACACCCTCGGCCGCCGCACGGCGGTCATGCCGCCTCCCCCCGAGCTTCCCACCTATGTCCAGCACCACATGGCCACGGAGACGTACGGTGATGGACTGAAAACCCATGGGTACTTTCGAGCCGTGACGACCAGCCGGGGCAGCGCAGGTGATCCGGACCACGAATTGTCGTATTCCGAGTACGACGGGATGGGCCGACGCATCAAGACGCGGAGGCTGATGGCGGATGGACAATGGTCCCAACAACTTCTCAGCTACGACGCCTTCGGCGCGGTGACGTTCGAAAGTGAGTGGCACCCACTGGATGATTTCAAAGGAGAACAGCCTCCTCTCGGGACCACCATCAGCTACCTGGATCTCGACGATCCTTATGGGCGCCGGGATCCCTTCAACCGCCCTACACGCATCGTGGCGGCCGACGGCTCGATCACCGACATCTCCTACTTCGGGCTCAACGCCAGGGTCACGGTGCGCGGCCTCAATGAGGACCCGAACCAGTCGGCGGCCACGATCTACTACCGCGATTATCAGAACCGACTGCGGATCCTGGACGCTCCCGAAGGGGCGGACGCCGTGTACAGCTACGATCACATGAACCATCTGATCGAGGTGAAGCTCGTCGACCAGGTCCAGTTCGCGCCGTACGATTGGGACCCGAACGTTGCCTCCCTTGGGACGGATCGGTTCATGGTGACCAACACCGGCGGGCAGGTCCGGTCGTTCGAGTACAACGCGCTCGGGCAGCTCATCGAGTCGAGGAATCCGGAGAAGGATCCGATCACATGGCAGGCGTACGATGCCCTGGGAAACCCTCTCTTGATGAGTGATGGCGAAGGTGTCCAGCACAGATTCTCCTACGACGCCGCCGGACACCTGGTCCTCGCCGAAGTGAAGCCGCCAAGCGGTGAGTTCAGGAAGCTGAGGCAGGCCATCTACAAGAACAGCGCCACGGACGATCCCGGCGGCGCGCATGGAGCGGCGGCCCTCGGACGGCCCATCAGTTTCAGGAGCTACGGAGAAACCGGAGCCGAGCTTCCCCTGGTCGTCCGGGATCTGCTTTACGATCCGCTGGGACGGGTCCGCGGCGAGCGGAGCGTCTTCTCGTCCTGGAGCCCGGGTCCCGACGATCCTGCTCTCGAGACAACGGTCTCCTACCACACTTCGGGCAGGCTGAGCGAGATGATCTATCCGCGCCCGGTGGGCTCGACACTCGCCTCCACTCGGCTGGTGTTCACGTATGCGCACGGTTTTCTGACGCGGCTTGATTCCAACCGGCAGGGTTCCGATCCCAGTTCGCTGGCGCCGCTGGTCGCGTCGATCGGGTACAACGCGGCCGGAGGGCTCGCGCGGTTGGAGCTCGCCAACGGCGTGATGGAGACGATCAAGCCTGATGAGAGGTTCCGTCCGGGTCGGATCGGCTTCACGAAGGGATCGCTGGAGCTCTGGAATTCGGGTGTCTATCGGTATGATGGCGCGTCCAACATCACATCCATGGGGGAGGAGTCTTTCCTCTACGATCGGATCGATCGCCTGATCTCGGCGCGTGTGGCGTCTCCCGCGGATCCGAGCCTCTACTTCACCCAGGACTACACTTACGACCCGTTCGGCAACATGACGCGCCGCTCGGGAGCGGCGGGCGGAGGGGCCTCCCAGGTCTTCGCGGTTGATCCAGGAACGAACCATCTCCTGCGGCTCGATCCCGCGGGCCTCGCCTACACGTATGACAGGAACGGCGCGGTTACCAAGGACGGCCTCCGCGCCTACCAGTACGACCTGGCCGGGCGCCTGTCCGAGGTCCGCACGCTGGACGAATCGCAATCCCTGGCGCGGTACGCGTACGACGATCGGGGCTACCGCATCAGCTCTTCGAGCGGCGACGGCCTGGGGGAAACGATCCTCGTCCGCGACGGCGTGGGCCAGGTGCTGGCGGAGTTCGGACGACCAGACTCCACGGCCGCGCCTGAGTGGAGGAAGGACTACGTCTACGCCCTGGGCCGGCACATCGCGGCCGTGGAGAATACCGGGCCATCATCGCCGGTCGTCGTCGCGTCCCGGGCTTCGCTCCCCGGGGATTCGAACCGGTACGTCAAGCTGACCTGGAAGCCGGGCTCTGATGCCGATATCCATGGCTACGATATCTACCGCGCCTCCGGCGGCGATCCGGGAACCTTCCTCAAGATCAACGCCGTGCCCGTGACGGGCAGCACGTATCGGGAGCCTGCCGGCAGCGTGGCCGAGGGTAGCACCTACATCTACAAGATCGTGGCGGTGGACGCGGCCAACATCGAGAGCTCGCCGACCGCCCTGCGCACGATCAAGGTGGGAGATCCGGCCGGTCCGCCGGTGCCTCAAGGCTTGACTGCCGAGGCCGAGCCGTGCGCCGCAGTCATGATTTCCTGGACCGCGGTGGAGGACAATGCCGGCGAGAGCAGCATGGGTGGATACAACCTTTACCGGAAGACGGCCACCTCGAGGGTCTGGTCGAGCATGGCGCGCAACGGCGCCTGGCCGATCCAGGGTACATCGTTCGCCGACGACACTCACTCGTTTCGTCCCGACACGACGCTGCACTACCGACTGGAGGCCGTGGACGCCGCGGGCCGCAGGTCTGGCTATACACGGACTCTTGTCGTCAGACTTCCCGGAGTCTGCGGGGGCGGCCGGGCCGCGCGCGGGCAGCCGGAAAGCGGCGATGGCGCATTCCTCCCGCGCTTCATCGGGTCAACGTCCCCGGAGCCGCCAGGCTTCCGCCTCCTCTACTACCACGTGGACCATCTCGGAACGCCCCGCGTGATCACCGACGCCGCCGGCGACGTGGTCGCGAAGAACAGCTTTTTCCCGTTCGGTGAGGCGGTGCCGCCCTTCACCTCCGCTGGCAACACGCACTGGTTCACCGGCCACGAGAGGGACTTCGTCGCGGGCCACGACGACATGCTGGCGCGTACCTATAGTTTCTACACGGCGAGATTCTGCCTTCCGGACGACCACTTCCAGTTGCGAGGCATGCCCGGAGGAGGCGGACTCTATGCCTACGTGGGCGGGAACCCGCTGAACTTCAGGGATCCGACGGGCCGGGATGCGGAAGGGCTGATCTACTGGAGTAGCTGCATCGGCGGGCCTGCCAGCATCGTCGGTGGCGTCATGCTTGCCACGGGAGGCGCGGTGGGCGTGCTCATCGGCTGGGAGACCGGCGTAGCCGTCCCACTGGGTGTGGGAGCCATCGTAAAGGGAGCGGGATTGGCAGCCGGCGGAATCGCCGCGACTGCGCAATGCGTGAAAATGCAGGAGGAACGGAAAAAGACCGAAGAGCGGAGACAGCGACTCGATGATGTCATAAAGAAGTGTACCGCCACACTGGAGCCGAATGCATGCCAAGAGGCTGCGCTCGCATGTCTCCTGATCGCGAGCGAGGGCGGGTCGAACCGCAAGTGCAAGCAGGTGCAGACCATCAATCTTTTCATCAAGCCGGACCGTCCCGGCCCCCTGGGCCCTGATGTTCCACCAGGCCCATTGATGTAGGGTCGGCTGGAGTGTGGCCCTCGACTCATCGTTAATTGGAGTGCCTTGGCCCCCTTGGTTAACAGGGTGCTGTCAAACTACCGCAGGTCGCGTTGCGAGCGCCGCGGTGCCGGAGGTGAGGAGCAGCGACGACAGCGATGCGGGCCCTCGGTCCCCTGGGAGAGATGCCACTGCGACGAAGCGAGAGGCACCGCGCCGCCGCAACCCTTCGGGCAGCAGGGGGGGTTGCGGCCGGATACTTCGTCGCTCGTCGTCGGCGATTACTGGAATCGACCTCCTCCTCGCTCACTCTCAACGATGCCCTGCGGCCGCAGAACCCTGCTGCGCGGCCTACGGTAGTTTGTCTACACCCTGTTAAGCCTCAGATTCCCGGCCGGAGTCGGGGTCTGTATTTCTCTTCGAGGGTCGAATAGAGAGGAGGAGAGAGACGATGACCGAAATCACCCAAGCGCAATCCGTCTCCAAGCGAGTAGGTCCGCTCCTTGGCTACTTCGAGTTGTGCGAGAGGGTGTTCTTGTTCAACGCGGGGCTCCTGTCTGGTTTCGCGATCATGGCGGCATTTGAACGACTCATGTGGCTGACCCTGTGGCTTGCCGGTGGAGCGGCAGCGCACCTGTCGACTTCGCTGTGGACCCACAGCGCGCTCAAGGTCTACCGTGAGGGCACGCAGCGCCGGCTGACTTCCGTTCTCTCGTGGGTCTCATCCCTGAGCATCCTCTTCATGCTCGTGACTGCACTGGTCGCGTTCCGCCGATAGAAGGTCATCGCGCCGGAGAGAGAGTTCCGTTCGCTTCAGCAGGCGGCTGCGGCACCGCAGCACGCGCTTCCTGGCGGCGGCGACGGAGATCCCGAGAAAGCGAGCCAGCTCGGCGGCTGAACTTCCCTCCCGCAGCATGTGCGCTGCAAGAATGCGGTCCGTTTCCGTCAGGCCGGCGAGTGTCTTGCAGAGAAGATCGCGCTCGATCCAGTCGGTGATGCCTGTGCGCTCCGAGGGGTCGGAGGCGGGCATGGTATCCTCCGCGGCGCTGCGCTCGCGCCGCCGATGGGCTTTGCGCAGCAAGTCAATGCAGACGTTGCTCGCGAGCCGGTGGACGTAGGTGCTGAGCGCCGCTCTTCGATCGAAGCTTCCCGCCTGGAGGTTGTGGAAGATCCTGATCCGGATCTCCTGCCTGAGGTCATCCCAGTCTTCGCGCATCGAAGGAAAGCGCTTCTTGAGGACAATGTCGATCCATCGATCGACCGTTTGAAGGGCGGTGGGATCTCCCTGGAGGTAGTGCTGGACGAGCGCGGCCTCGGCCCCCTGCGGCGATTTCGGCATAGCTGCTCCCTCGCTGGCTAGGAGGGCTCGAGCAGGGGATGACGGTCGCAATATACAGGCTTGATGAGACTGCAGGCAAGGCGCGCGTGCCGGCCCGGATGGTCCACGGGGGAGAGCCTGCGTTAGAATATCGGCGTCATCAGGTCGGTCAGGGGGGGTCACGAACCAATGGGGATCTCGGCGTCAGGCCTCGAGGTGGAGGTCAAGTTGAGCCTGTCCACACGGGAGGAGGCGATCAACAGGCTCGAGGGCTTGCATGCCGCGTGCGAGGGCGAGCGGCACTTCGAGGACAACGACATCTACGACACACCTGACGGCATCCTGAAGCGCGGGGAGAGGATGTTGCGGCTCAGGGTGGCGGCCGGCGAAGTGCTCGTGACGTACAAAGAAAGGGTCCACACCGATCTACGGGCGAAGGTGAGGCGGGAAGTGCAGACCGCCGTCGGCTCCGCGGAAGCGATGCGCGAGATCTTCGCGAGGCTGGGCCTCGTCAAGGTCTACCGCTATCAGAAATACAGGACTTACTACGGGTGGAACGACCCGGAAACCGGCGAGAGGCTGGCCATCGCGCTCGACGACACGCCCATCGGCACCTTCCTCGAGCTGGAAGGACCGAAGGAGAGCATCGATCGCGCCGCGCGACAGATGGGCTGCAAGGAGGACGACTACATCCTGGATGACTACCGCACACTCCACCTCGCGTGGCTCGAGCAGCGAGGGCTGCCGCCCCGAGACCTGGTCTTCGCCGCCGAGACGGGCGGATGAAGCCCACCTGCGCGATGGTGCTCGCCGCGGGCCTGGGCATCCGCATGCGGCCTCTGACCTCGCATTTTCCGAAGCCCGCCTTGCCCGTGATGAACCGACCTCTCGTCGCGCATGTGCTCCATCACCTGGCCGCGCACGGTGTGATCGCCGCGGTGATCAACGTGCATGCGATGCCCGACAAACTCGAGGAAGCGGTGATGCGCGCCGCGCCGTCGGAGATCGAGGTGGCCTTTTCCAGGGAGAGCACGATTCTGGGGACCGCCGGCGGTCTCAAGAAGGCCGCCCGCCACTTCGGTTCCGGGACCTTCTACCTCGTGAACTCCGACAGCCTGTCGG